>JAFMHC010000199.1 GCA_017854775.1 Gammaproteobacteria bacterium
GAACTGCATATGCTCCCATTGCTGAGGGTCGCCTAACTCAGTGAAGCTGGGGTGACCTGAAATCAAGTATGAGTGGTTGGGTGTCGCGATCACTAGTTTTCCGCCGGGTTTCAACATAGATTTCAAGCGATCAATCATGGTCGACGGGTATACCAAATGTTCTATAAGCTGATTGGCATAAATAAGATCAAATTTTTCGGTAAGTTCAACCTCCAGAACGTTGTGTTGTAAAAAACGTATGTTGCCACTTTGGTAACGACTTTTAGCGTAATCCAGGGACTCTTGGCGTAGATCAATTGCCAATACATTATGGCCTTGCTCAGCCAACAATAAGGCGAGGGTTGCTTGTGCGCATCCAACGTCTAAAATATCTAGGCTCTTATCTGGCTCGGCCATTCGAAGATACGTATCAAGTAAATTTTTGTATTGATTCCACTTATTGGGCACCAGTGTTTTATCCCAGAACTCCTCCATATCATGCTTATAGAGTGCTTTGACATCGTCGGGCCAATTATCATCGTATTCGGGCTTTATCATATTATTAGTCCCCTTTGCTTAACAATAGGGCAAGCTTGAGCAGCGCCCGCCAATTAAACGGGTTTTGTTTTATAGCGCTAAGTAAATAGCCTTTTCCGGCCACTGGCTCTGTTTTCATTAGGATTGACCCCAAATGATAGTAATAGTTAGAGTTCAAAACTCGTTGATTTTGGACCTTACTTGGTGAGGCTAAATTTAATCTCTCGAGCTCTCGTAAAATAAGACTTTGTGGCAGGTGGTTGGCGCGTGCCTTAACGCTCGCTATGATAAATTCTGCTGTCTTAAATTGTAAGGCACGTTGGTTAGAGCTGATCGAGTTTTTTTCAACCGTTGCACGGTACAAAACCTTACTTAGTGATTCATGATCGCCATATTCGATCAGTCGCGTCCATAAATCGATATCTTGAGCAACGATAAATTCCTTACGATAGCCTCCCGCTTGCTGGTACGAGGTGGCTCTAAACATGACACTACCGTGATGAGGTGGCCCCTTGATTTGAGAGACATTTAGATCTTTTAAGCCATTGCGTGCTTCGTCTTCACTTTGACGAGTTATGTAAAGATGCTCGCCTTTTGGGGTAACAAACTCGGTTGCGCAGGAGAGCATACTGAGGTCAGAGTTTTCGCGCAGTGTCGCTAGCTGCGTATATAGGCGGCCGGGTAGTGAAATATCGCCGCAATCTTGACGCGCAATGTATTCTCCTTGCGCTTGTTGACAGCCAGTTATTAGCGACCTTGTGAGCCCCTGGTTAGGATGTGAGCTCAGTTTTATACGCTCGTCACGCTTAGCGTATGACTCTATGATTGCTAGACTCTGGTCAGTAGACCCATCGTTAACGATAATAAACTCAAATGCGACATCAGCCTGATCTAGAATGCTTTCGATAGTACGAGCAACCGCTTTTTCACCGTTGTATACGCTCATAACAACCGAGATACTAATTGATTTCATGACCGGCGCTTGTCGAATTTAGCCGAAATTTTACCAACCCTGTTCCAGCCTAAAACATACGACAGAGTGGTGTAGAGCATGTACTCAAGTTTACGGCGGAAACCATGAGCGCTAAATTTGGCCAATTGCATTAATCGTTTGGCATCTTTGTTTAAGTTACGCTCGGCACATCGGCGAGCCAAGAAAAATACCATACGATTAAATTTTTTAAATTCGAGATTACTTAGTTCAACATTTGCAGCTAGCGCATGCCGGTAAATAGCCTCGTAAGCACTGGCTTTATCACTGAGCTTTTTGGTGTCATGATGATTGATTTGACCGAAATGAATTTCTCCGTGGGATCGAACGGTAACCAATACCTCGGGGCGATAATCGAGTTTAACCCCAATACTTGCTATTCGACAATCGTACTCCCAGTCTTCTTCGTTCAATAGGCTAGACCAAGGGCCGGCTTGGTTCAACAAGCATGCTCTGTACAGTGGCGTTGGTGTTCCCCAAATTCGGCCACCCAACATAGCTGGAAACATTGTGTCAAAACGTTGACCGCTACGCATCCATTGAGGGTCAAGTATATGACCTTGAATATCGCTAAATTGCTGGATGCAATACGACACTCCGCATTCAGGCTTGCTGACTAGTTGCTGGACTTGTAGCTCGAATTTTCTTGGTTCAAGTAAGTCGTCGCTGTCTAAGTACTGTATAAACTCGCCCTTGGCAGCTTGACGGCCATGCTCCCTTGCCAGTCCTGGCCCAGAGTTATTTATACTTAGTACACTAACCTCGCTGTTGGTGGATGATATTTGCTTGGCGACAGCTAATGTATTATCGCTCGAGCCATCGTCAACGATGATTATTTCAATCGGCCGGTAGCTCTGATTTAGGACACTATTGACCGCTTCCAGTAACAGGCGTGGTCGGTTATAGATCGGAATAATTGTGCTGACTAAACCACTTATAGCTGGCTTGAGGTTAGCTTGATTATTAGAGTTCAAGCGAGTTGCCCCACAGATTCAAAATCAGAATACGCCAAGCGATATTTCTGAAAATTCCTAAGCGACGAGGGAACGCGTAACCCGCTTGGCCATCATCAAAATAGCGTTGCATGGCATCTCGTAAACCGAGTTGGTCTACCCATGAGTTGTTAGCCAAAATAGTGTCGCGAGCAAAGTTTCTAAACTCACTCGGCTCGTCGATCCAATTAGCCGCGATACCAGCACCATATTTTTTACGGTTTATTATTTCATCTGGTAGCAGCTTGTAGCGAGTGGCGATCGACTTTAGTATTTTCTTTTCAGAGCTTGAATCAATCAATAGTTCTTTAGGAATTCGGTAGGCGATGTTGGCGATACGTGAATCGAGAAAGGGAGTTCTTGCTTCAACGCTGACCGACATACTGGCTTTATCAACCTTCATCACATAATTGTTGGGCAGCTGATTGCGAGACTCAAACAATTGTAGAGCTTTAAACAAATCGCCGCCTGTTGACTTAAGGTAGTCGAGCATAATAGTGCGAAACCGAAAATATTCAGCACCATATCGTTGACCGATATATTTTCGATAAAGTTGGAACAAGCGCCACTCCATTGGTGACCTACTATCTAAGCCATCGCGGAAAATACCGTAGCCGCCAAATAGTTCATCTGAGCCTTCACCAACGAGGACCACTTTAATACCTTGGTCGCGGCAAGTTTTATAGAGAAGCCGTGTCGATACAAGACCCCAGTCTGCAAAAAGATCGTCAAAGTGAGAGCTCACGGATTCGATATCTTGCATAATTTGGTTTGGCTGCAATAGCACCTCATGGTGATGCGAGCCAATAAACTCACTTACGGTACGGGCAAACGGGCGCTCATCAACTTGCGAGTTAGCAAACCCCATACTATAGGTGTGAATTTTTTCATGCTTTGATGCAATAGCCGCGATTAAACTCGAATCTAGGCCGCCCGATAACAATAATCCTACAGGGACATCGGCGACTAAATGCTCTTTGATGACTTGATTAAGAGCCTCATACAGCTGGTCTTCAATCTCAGTTGGGCTGGTATCAGTGTAGTTTGTCAGATCGGGCAAATAGAACGGAATTTGTCGGGATATTGAGCTGCCTCTAATCTCGAGCCGATGGCCGGGTTGAAGCTTTTTAACGCCGTCAAAAATTGTTGCAGTTGAATCGATTGAGTAACCGAATTCGATATACTGATTTAAACCAGCAGAGGAGATCTGAGTCTCAAATTCATCCAGTGCTAGAAAAGAGCGAAGCTCTGATGCAAAAACGATGCCTTCATTGCGATCAAGCGTCCAATAATATAGAGGCTTGATGCCTAAAGGGTCACGTAATAGGTGCATACTTTGGTCGCTTTCTCGCCAGATTACGATAGCGTACATACCCTGAATTTTATCGGTGAAATCCATGCCCCATTCAAGGAAACTTTTCAGCACTACTTCGGTGTCTGATTGAGATTTGAATTGATGCCCTTTGGCTTCCAGCTCATGCTTCAACTGACGATAATTATAAATCTCGCCATTGAGGATCATTACATCGCCGTTGGCACTGTACATCGGTTGGTTGCCGGCATCGCTCAGGTCAATAATACTCAGTCGGTTATGTCCCAAATACACTTGGCCATTATCGCTGTGGTAAGAGCCTGTGCTATCTGGACCACGATGATTTTGCGATAGTGTGAATTTTGCTGCCTGAGGCTTGAAGCTTTCAATTAATGACGGTGAAATTTTCCACCCGCTAAGACCACACATTAGTTTTGTTCCATATTCTTTGAAAACTTATTTTTAGATTCTCGACGCTGATTTTTTATTAACCATTTTATGCGATCGATAGGATTCTGCTCAGATAATGTATTGTAGAGAATTTTAGTAGAAGCACTCTCAATATCCAGCTTTTCTTTTTGTGGGCCGTGCCACAAATGAATCAGCGCAAGGTTTGCGTATGGCCATACCGATTGAGTTTGAGCTCGCTCCCAGAATTCGTTGTCTTCTCCACCCCAGCCAACAAAGCGTTGGTCGAAGCCCCCGATTTTGAAATACGTTTCTTTACAAGCACCGACTGAGCCACCACCTTCGGCGTTCTGCATAATGCTCTCTACCTTTAGGCTTGGTACGATTCGCCCCGTGTTTAATAATTCCTGAGTAGCTGACTCACAGAGGTAAAAGATAAAGCGCTTGAGGTTGACAAAATCAAAGCCTTTTTCAACTAGTTTGAGTGTCTGGTATGCATAGTCTCTAGGAACGAGTAAGTCATTGTCATGAAATATTAGGCAGCTACTGTTTGCGTGCTCAGCCCCAACATTGAATGCCCATGACCGCGAATAAGGCATCTTTGGGTCATCAGTTGGCGTATATACATACTTGACCCAGGCCGGTAGCTGCTTGCGCACAACCGGCTGGCTGTCTTGCTCAACCACGATGCATTCGACAATGCATTGCTGTTGGGCGGCAATAGACTCAATTGTTTTTAACAATAACTGAGTCCGTGCTGACCCTCTATGGCCGATAATAAAACTTACATCTGGAGTGGTTTCAGTGTTTATTTGGCTAGTCTGAAGCTCAAACGAAAAAGTGCTTAGTGCTTTAGCGAAAAGTCGCTGCCCGATAGATGGGAAAACACTCGGTAGATACAAATCAGAGGTCCATGACCAGTGACACTTTATGCCGAGAGGGTCGTTTGAAATTTCAAGTTGCTGATGTCTGTTTTTAACCAAAAGCCAGGCGTCTTTAGAGCCAAAGCGGGAACGTGTCAGGTAGTAAACATACCTAGGGCCGTCAATCAGGAGTGCCCCGATTCGGGTTTTTAGAGAAAAACTCACGAGATTTTAAGGCCCCAGTTGAATTTTTTATCGACCAACTCTTCTAAGCCCTTGTTATGAACTTTATAGTAGTCGGCTAGCTTGGCTAATTTTGATCTATCGATTTGCTTCTTATTGTCGCCGACAAAATGAGGCACTAACTTCCGCTCGCTTAATGTATGTGTTTTCAAATCTATGAAATCAGTAATTTGATCTAAACAGAATTGAGTCGAATTTTTCAACTCTTCGCTACTTAATACAAGCAAGTTTTCCAGTCCGAACACATCGATAAAGCATGACAGCTGATGTTTATATAAGCCGTATTCAACTACGGGGTATTCGATCCGATTACCGGCCTCAAGCGCTAGCAACTCTTCTTCAATATCGGCCTCAAAACTTTCCCCAAAACGCTTTTTTCGACGAACTATTTTAGCCGTACTATTGTTCTTTACCCAAGCTGAATCTACGAACCAATCTGGATCATTCTGATAGAGCTTTTGATACATAAACCACGATGACACCGCCCTCGAAACAGGTTCGCGAAGTACTGCTGCTATTTTGGTATTGGGGTTAATGTCAAAAATTCTTTGCGCGGTTACTTGCGCATCAAGTAAATATGAAGGCGAAACATCGATCGAGAAAAAATCTTCATTTCTAGCCAATCGAACTGGGAAATGCTGCTGATACTTTTCTAATGAGATATCTTGTCTTCTTGTGGCATTGAAATAGTTTACCTCCTTCTCGGCCGGCACATCGATATCAGGGTGCTCAGAGAGATAGTGATAGAGCGCTGTAGTGCCGCTTTTCTGCGCCCCCACTACAATTAGTCTGATCTGTGGCCTGGATACGCCCAGTAGCAATTTTTTAATCGTCAATTGCGCCGCGTGTTTTCTTCTCCGCAAAACGTTTAAGATAGAATTAATAGAAATCATTTTTCTTCGAGATCAAGCGAAAGTTGTTCAGCATTATGGCTTGGATAGCTGTGCGGCCACTCACTTCCTGCGCTTAGGTGTTTGAATTTTTTTGGGTAAAAATGACGCAGCCGTTCAGCCAACCTTAAGCCTGTTATTCCAAGCACAGATCTTAATACCGATGTGAGGCGGCCGTTATCAATATTTAGGGTTGCTTTATTCGAATACGATTTCGGCGGTATAGCGCAAATGGCATTGAAGCATTCCGCCCATGCGCCAATAGACTTTTGCTCAGAGTATTTGTTTACAACAAGCTCCTTAGCGCCGGCGTTAATTCTGCCTCGCTTACTTATGTCCCTAGCTTGATGAATTTTTTCAACTGCGGCGTCTATATTGCCTATATCGAATAGTAAGCAGTTTTCGCCATCAACTAAGCTACCTTCTTCGAAGTACCCGACGTAACGACTCGAAACTAGACATACGCCGTGACTCATCGCCTCCCAAGCGACGATTGGGCCGGTTTCCCATTGCGACGTTAACAATAAAACGTCGGCCTTGGCGTAAATCGATTCAGCTACATACTCCGGCTTGATAACACCTAAGTAGTTTATTTTAGTCGCGTATTGTGATTCCTTTTTGAGCCAATCTTCGAGCGCGGGCATATCTTCTCCAGAGCCAGCAATCAAAATTCTAATTTTGTCTATCTGACGTAAGGTCTTCGAAAAAATCTGTAGTAAATCAGCTATGCGTTTTTGACTTTCTTCGATACGACCGGCATAAGCAATAGTAAATATTTTTCCAGCACCTTTAGTATCAGGTGCTAGAGGTAATTCAACACCATACTGAGCGTATAATGATCGGCTAGCGTCAATGTTACTGGTTTTATTTATAAGTTTTTGAGTTAGGCGATTAGTCGACACAACCGCGTCAATAACGCTCGAATTAACCTTGATTCCGGCGAATAGATCTTCTTGAATTCCATGAATAGAGGTGACGATTCGGGCCTTCGATAAGCGGCGTCGGCGTAAGTTGTTGACTGCCTGATAAGCATCAATCACGTTTACCACAACTATAATGTCTGGCTGAATATCTTGAATAGCTAATTCGATTGATTCAACTCGCCCTTCAATTGTGCCCGTGGGTGAACTTAAGCTTAAGGTTTGAATTTGGCTAAGTTTATGCGTTGCTAAATAATTACTGACGCTGTGGTGGTGACCGCTAGTTAGCGCTAGAACGGCCCGATATCCTTTAACTTGCAGTCCTGGCAACAAGTAATCTAACCAAGTTTGCACCCCGCCAAGCGGGTACGCAGACGGCGCAATGAATAGCAGTGTTTGTTTGGTTTGCGAATGTGACATGGCAAGTCCTGCTTAGCGTTTGTCGTTGCTTGTGTGAGCGTCAGCATGTCGTTGCCATTCAAGTATCGGAAAGATAAGACCTAGTCTGCCTAGGTCAATAGGGCAATGCTCAGCGGATACTGTGATATCGAAATTTACTTCTTCTATTTTTACATTACCATTGTCGTCAGGCACATGAGCAAACGCAGTAAGCGTGTAGCCTGCTGGTTTTAGTAAATTTGCGGGAATACTGCATACCAGAACCTCTTTATTAACTTCTTTTCTGTCACTCTCGGCTAAGCTGTCTTTATCCCACGATGTGAACAATACATTGCCAAATACATCCGTAATTCTTACCGCGGGCCTATAAGCTCGCCGTTTTATATTTTCGAACTCGATCAAGACTTCTATGCTCTCGCTGTATTGAAATAAATTAGTATTCGCATTAGTGCTCATGTTGCTGCTAAGGCTCACTTTTTTCAAATGGTCATGTTTGTTTGTATCATCACTCCATTGTGCCGCGCCTGATTTGCCGACCGATAGGTACCTAGAGATCGCTTCGTCAGGTGATCC
>JAFMHC010000200.1 GCA_017854775.1 Gammaproteobacteria bacterium
ATTGAGGATAATATCTAATTGGTATCGACCCAAATCGAGTAACGAATAATTATAACCAGCGGTACCTACATCAAAAGCTTGATTGGTGCTTACAGTGGCCGCAGGCTCACCCAAGCGATCTAAATTAATCAGGTTTCCAGTGCTGCTTGCTGTATCGCCGCTGCCACTGGTTCGAGCGCCACCGAGACTCCAATTGATACCCAAACTAGCGCTTTGATCGAGTGAGACCTCAGCAATAATAGTCTCTACAAACACTTGGGCACGTCGTTTATCAAGTTTCTCAACCACTGACTGCACTGTTTTCAGTTGCGTACCGCTGGCTTTAACGATTAGCGAATTAGACGATTCATCGGCCTGCACAGTAAATTCGCTAACAGCACCTTGAGCCGTACTGGAAGTGAGATCCTTCAAAATCGACGCTAGGTCTTCAGCCTTGGCGTGTTTTAGAGAAATAACGTTAACGTTACCCTCAACTTCACGCTCGATATCTAACTCGCCGATTAAGGCTTGAATTTTGCCATACTGCTCATCAGGCGCACTGATTACCAATGAATTAATCGCATCGAATGGTTGGATGCTTATCTGCCCTGCAGATGCAGCATCTTTACTGTCGGCCGTAGCAACCATCAACTGTGTCAGGGTCGCCGCTAACTCACTGGCTTTAGCAAAATTCAAATTAACAACGCTAATGTTCGAGCGCTTATCAGGCACGTCAATTTTTCTTATGATTTGTAAGATTCGCTGAATGTTGGCCAAGGTATCGGTAATCACCACGCTATTCGATGGGATATGTGGCGCAAAATGGCTTGTTGGCGGAATTAACGGTCGAATTATCGGCACCAGATCTTGCACCGAGGCATGTTTGAGCTGAATTATTTGTGTCACCTGCACATCGTTCGAATCGCCAGAGGGCGAAAATAGCAATGGCGTAGGACGTTGTTTGATGACATTACTCGGCAGAATCTTAATCACATTCCCAGAATCAACAGTAGCAAAATTATGCACTTCGAGAATCGACAAAAACACATCATAGAGCTCATCGGGATTAAGTGTCGCGCCCGATATAACCGAAACCTTGCCTTTTACTCGAGGATCAACAATAAAGTTTTTGCCACTGACTTCGGCAACCGTATTAATCAACACTCTGATGTCAACGTCTTCAAGTTTTAAGGTGATTTCGGCATCTCTTTGCGCGGTGCTATCAGCACCAGAATTGGCAGCGTTACCTCGCTCTTGAGCAACCGCATTTGGTGCGCCCACAGAAAAGATTAACGTTATGCAGAAGGCGATAATCTTGCAACGTAGGGAAATAAATTGGGCGATATAATTAGTTATTTGACTCATGAACTCTCGAGATTTCCGCTCCCCTCTTCTAGCTGAGGGATTTGTTTTTTTATTAGTCACTCGTCATCATACTGAAAATATGACCTCGAGACCACGTGTTTACAGAGTCCTAACGTTAAGTTAATTAGCCGTAAATATCCTTATTATGTATAAATGCCTATAGGCTCGTTAAATATTTTCACTTATGAATGATTGTACCGCAGAAATATCGTCAGGCAAGACAGTCATTCGCTCTTCGCGCTCAAATAAGTCAGCCATATGGAGCGGCAGCGCCGGTTGACTTAGCTGAGCGTCAGGAAAGAGTTTCGCTGCCCGATCTATTGCATCTGGAAACTTAGCCGGATGTGCGGTTGCTAAACACACCATCGGCACGTCTTTGCTGCGTCGCTCGGCCCGTGCGGCCGCCACTCCGATGGCGGTGTGAGGGTCTAACAAGTAGCCGCAGGTCTTATGTGTATCAGCGATTAACCTTAGTGTCGCGTCGTCATCTAGTCGGAAACTAGAGAAAGTCTCACGCGCACTAGCAAGAGCCTCATCGCTCAAACTCATGAGACCACTTTCAAATTCAGCCATCAAACGCTGAATTTCAGAACCCTGACGCCCGTGCAAATCAAACAGCAAACGTTCAAAATTACTCGACACCATAATGTCCATGCTCGGTGATAGCGACTGATGCAAGGCTTTTTTACTGTGATCATTGTCGCTGATGCAGCGATGCAAAATATCATTTGAGTTGGTGGCAATAATAAGCTGGTCGATCGGTAGTCCCATCTGCTTGGCTAAATAACCGGCGAAAATATCACCGAAATTACCGGTCGGCACGGAGAAAGATATTGATCGATGCGGGCCGCCCAGAGCCAATGATGCATAAAAATAATAAACAACTTGCGCCATTATACGCGACCAATTGATCGAATTTACAGCAACTAATTGGCGCCCATCGGGTAAGAATGATTGATCACGAAAACTGGCCTTGACCATGTTCTGGCAATCGTCAAAGTTGCCTTCAAGTGCAATATTAAAAACATTATCGGCTATCACTGTTGTCATTTGTCGACGCTGCACCTCTGAAACCCGCTTATGCGGATGCAGAATAAAGATATCGATATTCTCGCACCTTTTACATCCTTCAATCGCCGCTGAGCCGGTATCGCCCGATGTCGCACCCATCACCACCACTTTTTTCTGACGCTTAGCCAAAATAAAATCAAGCAAATGCCCGAGAAATTGTAGGGCGAAATCCTTGAAGGCTAGCGTTGGCCCACAAAATAGCTCAAGTACCCATTCGTTATGACCGGTTTGAATTAATGGTGCAACGGCATCGTGGCGAAACGAATCGTAGGCTTTATCGATGATAGCAATCAGATCTTGATCACTAATTTCACCGTCGATAAATGGATGAATGATCTTAAACGCCAGTTGTTGATAGCTCAGGCCAGCCCAATTGGCAATTTCATCTTTCGAGAACGTTGGCAATGTTTCCGGTACATATAAGCCACCGTCGCTAGCCAGGCCTGCCAAAACAACTTCTTCAAAGCTTAGAACAGGCGCGTCGCCACGTGTACTAATAAATTTCATCTTTACTCTCTTTAACGCTCACTTTAGCGCTGTTATTGATGCCCTGATCGCTACTAACATTGTGGCTCAGGATGATAATCGGCCTAATTAAAATGTTCTACACGAATTTTAACTGCGTCGGCACGCACATCAGCCATTGACTCAATACTCTTAATGGCTTGATCAACCAACCCTTCGCGAGTGCGCTGAGTTATGAAGATAACCGAGACAAAGTCCTGTCCAAGATTTGGTTCCTTTTGCGTGATAGCCTCAATGCTAATATTTTGATCAGCAAATTTGGCCGACAACTTAGACATCACACCGGCGACATCATTAACATCAAAGCGCAAATAGTAGGCCGACTCAAACTGATCTGGGGCTTTAACGTGGAGCGGTTGTATCGCCTCAGGTTGAAAGCCAAGATGAGGCACTCTACATGAAGGCGCGGCATCTATGCTACGGGCTATATCTAGAATATCGGCAACCACAGCCGAGGCAGTTGGCTCGGCACCTGCGCCGGCACCATAGTGCAGGGTGTTACCAACCGCGTCTCCTTTAACTAACACTGCGTTCATCACGCCATCAACATTGGCAAGCAAGCGCTTGTTTGGTATTAGGGTTGGGTGTACGCGCAACTCCAAACCATCACTATTATTTTTAGCGATACCCAAATGCTTAATGCGGTATCCAAGTTCTTCAGCATAAGCAACGTCGGTCAAGCTGAGCTTAGAGATGCCTTCGGTATAAACTTTCTCAAACTGCAGTGAAGTACCAAACGCAATCGCGGCCAAAATAGTCAACTTATGAGCCGCGTCTATGCCTTCAACATCAAAAGTTGGGTCAGCTTCAGCGTAGCCTAACGACTGCGCTTCGGCGAGTACATCACCAAAGGATCGGCCTTTATCGCGCATCTCGGTCAAAATAAAGTTACCGGTGCCGTTAATAATGCCAGCAAGAAGCTCGATTTTATTGCCTGCTAGGCCTTCTCTAATTGCTTTTATAATGCCGATACCGCCGGCCACCGCCGACTCGTAACTGACCGAAACGTCCTTAGCTTCTGCGGCAGCGAAAAGTTCATTGCCGTGTAGCGCGATCAGTGCCTTATTAGCAGTAACAACGTGTTTACCATTTGCTATTGCCTTTAGTGTCAACTCTTTAGCCAGTGTGTCACCACCAATTAATTCAACAACAATATCAATTTCGGCTGCGTCTACCACCTCGAAAGGGTCTTGAGTTAAGGTTAATTGGCTACAGTCACACAAGCGATCGCTGTCTAAATTACGCACCGAGGCCATTGTCACTTCGACCTCTCGCCCTATTCGGCGCGAAATTTCGCTGGCATTCCGCTGTAATACTAATGCGGTGCCACCACCCACTGTTCCTAACCCTAAGATACCGACTTTTATAGCTTTCATTTAATTTTGATACGTATGGTCTGAATTTTCACGTCAACCTAGCGGTTAACGTTCGGTTAGTGTTTTCGTTTGCTGCTAGATTTTAACCCGTTCTGGATGACGTAACAGCGCTTTTATGTTGCGAATCGCTTGTCGAGTGCGATGTTCGTTCTCAATCAAACCAAATCGCACATATTCATCACCATAATCTCCGAAACCAATTCCAGGCGAAACAGCCACTTTGGCTTCTTTAAGCAATAACTTACTAAACTCCATCGAGCCAAGCTCAAGGAATCGCGGAGGAATTTTAGCCCATACAAACATGGTCGCCTTGGGCCGATCAACCGGCCAACCTGCTGCTTCGAGTCCATCGCATAATACGTCTCTGCGACGTTGATACATATCTCGTATGTCAGCAATCCAGTCTTTTGCTTCAGGTGCCTCTAAGGCGAAAATAGACGCTATTTGAATTGGCGCAAACATGCCGTAATCTAGATATGATTTCAATCTCGCAAGTGCACCGATTAAGGTCGAGTTACCAACCATAAAACCAACCCTCCAACCCGGCATATTGTAGCTTTTTGACAAGCTAAAAGATTCAACAGCAATATCCTTAGCCCCCGGAACTTGCATTATTGATGGGGCAACATAGCCATCAAACACAATATCGGCGTAGGCTAAATCTTGAATCACCCAGAATTGGTGCTCGATCGCCATCTCAACAATTTTTTCAAAGAACTCTAACTCAACACATTGCGCAGTGGGATTGCTGGGGAAATTTAATACCAACATTTTCGGTTTTGGAAACATGTTTTTAACCGCTGTTTCCAGCTCGGCAAAAAAGTCGATGTCCTTACCTATCGGCACATGTCGAATGTCAGCTCCGGAGATTATAAAACCATACGGGTGAATTGGGTAGGCTGGGTTCGGCACTAAGACCGAATCGCCTTTATCGACAGCGGCCATGGCTAAATGAGCTAGGCCCTCTTTCGAGCCTATAGTACAAATAGCCTCGCGCTCTGGGCAGATATCAACATTAAAACGTTCACCGTACCAATTAGTGATGGCCTTGCGCAAGCGCGGTATTCCTTTAGACACCGAGTAGCGATGAGTATCGCCGCGTTGCGCTGCTTCACAGAGCTTATCAACAATTGGCTGAGGGGTCGGTTGGTCTGGGTTACCCATACCAAAATCGATAATATCTTCGCCACGGGCTCGGGCGGCTGCTTTTAGTTCGCCGACAATATTAAAAACATACGGCGGGAGTCGCTTTATGCGAGGAAAGTCATCTTTAGCCATGACATATATAAGACCATTTATGGTCGCTAGAGTACTGAGAATATTGGCCTAATAGTGTAGCGAGCGAAACGCAGATTGTAACCCTAAAAGTGAGGCTAAATAGCGAATAGTTGGCTTGGATATACCCTAGGGAGCCTCTGATAAAGTCTAAATAATCTCTGGCCTTCAAGCTGATTCGCAATCAAGGCATTGTTTTGTAGGCATGACTGGTCACGTCAAAAAACAATAAGGCTTACCGCTCCAAGCTCACGCCCCTTACCTCCATCCATGGAGGCAACGCCGAGTGTGGATCCGCTTGAAAGCCCCGTAGGGTAAGGTTTGAAGCGCACATCTACGTTGTTTCCGCTCTCGCTAAGGACTACGGCCATTAGCCTCGAGCTGAGCCTAGTAGCTGTACGCTTCAAGCCTTACAGAGACCGTTTATACTTAATCAGAGGCTCCCTAGCTAGGTGACGCAGAAAGATAACTCAGTGGGTTAACCGGCTTTCCGTTTCGACGTATTTGAAAGTGCAATGCATTCTCCCGTCGATTATTAGTACCAACGGCACCAATAACTTCGCCATAGCTGACCATCTGCCCTTCAGACACGAGAATTTTTTGATTATGGGCGTAAGCACTTAAGAAATTGTCGTTATGCTTAATAATGACCAAATTCCCGTAACCTTTCAGACTATTTCCAACGTACACCACTTCACCGGGAGCCGAGACTGTAACGGCTTGACCTCGGGAGCCCAAGATATCGATACCTTGTTGTGTGCTCGACGGCGAAAAGCGCCGAATTACTTTACCATTAAAAGGCCAAGACCAAGTTACCCCAGCAACATTGCGGCTTTTGGCGGCCGCCGAACTCTTGGTATTTAATGGCTTGGTCGGTATTCGCTCGGACTTGGAGGTAACCTTTGCTGTGGATTTAGCTGTAGATTTAGCAACAGCTAGTTTGTTTTTCTCTTGCCAGGTTCGATCATCAGACTTAGCCCGACTGACTCTAGTCTTGTTTAGATGACCACGACTTGGCCGCGTCTTAACCACTGGTTTTGCGACAAACCCGAGCGGCTTGGTCAAGCGAATACGTTGCCCTACTCTTAGACGGCTGGTACCAGCAATACCGTTCCACGCCGCCAGTTGGTTAACGTCTAGATTTGACTCAAAACCGATACCGTAGAGAGTATCCCCCGACTGTACAATACGAATAATCTGACCGCCGATTTTTTCGCTTTGCTGTCTAACCGTTAAAACTGTTCGTTCCTCTACTGGCACCTTAACTGGCGGAGCACAGCCACTTAATAGAGCTAGAGCGCAAGTGATAATCGTTCTCGACGATCTAAGCTCGGATAATCTAAGCCCAGAAATTCTGTTGATATATAACTTATGCAGTGCGAATAGAAACATTGAAAAGTTAAACTAGTTCAAGAAAAAATACGTTAGTGCAAAAAGTAGTAGGCGGTAGCGCCAATGACAACTAGGCCTAAGGTTCCCCAACCAATCATTTCTATTTGCTTGTGAATTGTTTCTTCGAGCTTATCGCCGCCCATTCTTACTAAGCCGGCTACCATAAAGAATCTGGCGCCACGGCCAAGCAAGGATAACAATACAAAGGGTAAGAATGCGATACCAAGTACACCGGAAGCGATGGTGAATATCTTGTAAGGTACAGGTGTAAAACCAGCCAACAGGATAATCAAAACTCCATGCGCTGCATACTTTGCTTGAATAGATTCAAAGCTATCGTGCGCATGAAAGTAGTTAAGGATTTGCTCTCCATAGGCATCGAAGAAAAACAAGCCAATCAAGTAGCCGAACATGCCACCGATAACTGACATTAGAGTCGTGATCGCGGCCAGTCGCCAAGCTTTATCTTTATCGGCCAACACCATAGGTGCCAACATCACATCTACCGGTATTGGAAAAAATGAGGACTCGGCAAAGCTAACACCCGCTAAGTAGCGTTCAGCATGCCTATGTTTAGCCCACTTTAGGATAGTAGTGTAAATTGGTTCAAATAGTTTCACAGATGATTGCGCCTGATTGTTTAAGCTAAAAATTTATAATTTAATCTTGTTTAGCCAAGGCCGGCTAAACGGGGAACAAAGCGGACAGCTTCGATTTCTTGTTCAATTAATCCCGTGCTGGTTTTATCTATCACAATCAATACCTGCCGCTCACCTTTACCTACTGGCATCACCACGCGACCACCTTCAGCTAATTGATCAATCAATTCCTGAGGAACATCTTCTGATACCGCTGCGGCTAATATTCCGTCGTACGGGGCAAAATCTTGCATTCCAGCAAAACCGTCACCGTGGCGGAACTTAACGTTGCGAACCCCAAGGTCGTACAATAGATCTCTAGCTCGTCTATGTAGCTTAACAATTCGCTCCAAACTCACTACTTCGTCGCACAGAGGAGCCAATATGGCGGTTTGATAGCCACACCCTGTGCCTATCTCC
>JAFMHC010000201.1 GCA_017854775.1 Gammaproteobacteria bacterium
CGCACATTTGATCGACGTTTTCGCAATACCCATGGTTGCAGCGCCAAACAATGGATTACCACTCAACGCCTCAACCTAGCCAAAACCGCGCTAGAACAAAATCGACTTTCAGTAGAACGAGTCGCACAAGCAAGCGGCTTTGAAAATGCCAATGTGCTACGTCACCATTTTCGCCAAAACTTAGGGCTATCACCAAGACAGTACCGCGACCAGTTCAGCTCACTGACAAATCACTCAAGCTGAGATATTATCGAGGAAATATAATAAAAATTATAATGGAGAGAAAATGTCCGAATCCGCTGTAAAAATTCATCATCGAGCGTGCCACTTATGCGAAGCAATTTGCGGCCTAGAAATCAAAACACGAGGCGATGAAATTCTCTCAATTAAAGGCGATAAGGCTGACCCTATCAGTAAGGGGTTTATCTGCCCAAAAGCAACCGCCATTGCCGATATTCATAATGACCCCGATCGTCTACGCAAGCCGGTTAAGCGTGTTGGTCAAGATTGGATCGAAATATCTTGGCAAGAGGCAATTGACACCACAGCGAAGCGCCTCGTCGAGGCTCAGCAAAAACACGGCGAAGACGCCGTTGGCTTTTACGCTGGCAACCCTGGTGTGCATAATTATGGCAACTTAACACATGGCTCGCTTTTACGTCGCGCGGTCAAAACTAAGAATAACTTTTCTGCCACCTCCTTAGACCAACTACCACATCAATTAACGTCGTATGCCATGTACGGCCATCAATTCCTTATTCCTATCCCTGATATTGACCGCACTAACTTGATGGTAATTTTGGGCGGTAATCCACTGGCATCAAACGGCAGCATCATGACCATGCCGAATGCACCTCAGCGTCTGAAAGATTTACAAGCCCGAGGCGGAAAATTAGTGGTCATCGACCCAAGGCGAAGCGAAACCGCGACTGTCGCCGATCAACATGTTTTTGTTAAGCCGGGTTCTGATGCCTATGTATTGATGGCAATCATTAACACTTTATTCAAAGAAAACCAGTTCAATTTAGGCCATCTTGAAGCCCACTTAGACGGCCTTGAGACCATTCGTACTGCGGTATCTGGCTTCAACTTAGAACTTGCCGAACAACAATCGGGCATAGATGCTGACACTATCCGAGATCTAGCAATAGAACTTGCGACTACCGACAAAGCGGTTATTTACGGCCGAATGGGCGTATCGGTGCAAGAGTTTGGCTCTTTGTGCCAATGGGCAATTCAAGTGATCAATATTCTGATCGGCTCGCTAGACACCGAAGGAGGCGCTATCGCGACCTCACCCGCCTTTGCCTATGTGAAGAAAGGTACACCAGGCGGTGGCCATTTTGATCTATTTAAATCTCGTGTCAGCGGATTACCCGAGTTTGGTGGCGAACTGCCAGCGGTGACAATGGCCGAAGAAATGCTGACGCCCGGTGATGGGCAAATAAAAGCCATGGTCACTATTGCCGGCAACCCGGTGATATCCAGTGCCAATGCGTCAGAACTAGATAAAGCCTTTTCCGGCCTAGACTTTTATGTCGCCTTTGATTTCTACATCAACGCTACTACCCGTCACGCAGACATAATTTTGCCACCAACCAGCCCACTTGAGCATGATCACTACGATATCGCTTTCTTCAGGCTGGCAGTGCGTAATTGCACCCGTTTTAACCCCGCTGTATTTGCTGCGAACGATGATGCAATGCACGACTGGGAAATCTTCAATGCCGTATCGGCTAAAATATCAGAGCTAAAAGGAAAAGACTTTCGCCCCCTTCCTGCCCCAGATGTAATGGTTGCGCACGGTATCGAGCACGACTATTACGGTGCAGAGCAGAATCCGGAAATGTCACTAACCTTAGACAAAATAAAGGCTCAGCCACATGGCATAGATTTAGGCCCATTGAAGCCGGGTATTGTTGCTCGCCTAGCGACCGAGTCGGGCAAAATCATGTGCGCACCCGAGTTTTTAATTAATGATCTCAAGCGTTTAGCTGAATCGGCTAGCGAGCGAGCTGCGGATGAATTACTGCTAATCGGCAGACGACATGTGCGCAGCAATAATTCATGGATGCACAACTATCATCGTTTGGTAAAAGGTAAGCCACGCTGGCAGTTAATGATGCACCCAGAGGATATGGCCGATCGCGGCTTGAGTAATGAATCTCAAGTTAAGATTCAATCTCGAGTTGGTGAGGTCACCACTACGGTGGTGTCAACCGATGAGGTAATGCGAGGCGTGGTAAGTCTGCCGCATGGCTGGGGGCATAAGAAATACGCGGTTAAAATGGGCATCGCGGTTCAGCAAGACGGTGTTAACTGCAACGAGCTTACCGATGACAAGTTTATCGATAAGCTTAGTGGCAATGCCGCCTTGAATGGTGTGCCGGTGACGGTATCGGCTGGGTAGAATATCGCCTTGCGTCTACGAGATGCCCCTTTGAGGGCATCTCGGAAACTAGACCAAAAAAACCAATCTCTAAGCGCGACTAGCTGGAATCTTTGGCGTATCAACCTTGACATCAACACACTGCGCTCGATGTCGAAGATAATGGTCCATAATCACTATCGCCAGCATTGCTTCGGCTATCGGCACGGCACGAATACCAACACAGGGGTCATGACGACCTTTGGTAACAACCTCAACCGGATTACCTTTGCTATCAATGCTATTGCCAGGCTTGGTAATGCTCGAGGTAGGTTTCAACGCGAGGCTAGCGACCACATCTTGGCCAGACGAGATTCCGCCGAGAATACCACCAGCATTATTAGAGTCAAAGCCATCAGGGTATAGCTCGTCACGGTGTTCGGACCCTCGCTGCTCAACGCAATCGAAACCTGCACCAATCTCTACGCCTTTTACCGCGTTGATGCTCATCAACGCCTTAGCAATATCAGCGTCAAGTTCATTAAACACCGGTTCGCCTAAGCCGACGGGCATATTATTTGCTACAACGGTAATCTTTGCACCAACGGAATCACCATCACGGCGAAGTTGCTTGATCAATGCTTCCATATCGGCAACTTTTGAGGCGTCAGGGCAATTGAAAGGGTTATTCGCTACCTCATCAAAATCAACTGATTCGGCTTTCACGTTACCCATCTGAGACAGATATCCGCGTATCTCAATGCCCTCTTTCTCATTTAAATATTTCTTGGCTATACCACCAGCGGCGACAATCATTGCCGTGGTTCTGGCTGACGAACGTCCGCCACCACGGTAGTCGCGATTACCGTATTTGTGGTGATAGGTATAGTCAGCATGACCTGGTCGAAAGGTATCCATAATATTGGAGTAATCTTTCGACTTTTGATCGGTATTATGAATAATCATACCAATCGAAGTGCCCGTGGTTTTGCCTTCGAACACGCCGGAGAAGATTTGCACTTCATCGGCCTCACGGCGCTGAGTCGTAAATTTAGATTGGCCAGGTTTACGGCGATCTAAATCCGGCTGTAAATCTTCTTCTGTAAGCCCTAGATTCGGCGGACAACCATCAACGATACAACCAATACCCTTGCCATGACTTTCGCCGAAGGTGGTTACCCGAAATAATTTACCGATGCTACTATCACTCATACTATGTGTTCTCCACAACAATATTGGGGAAAGCGCTACTGAAGTCTTTCTTTTTAACTGATAACTTACCCGCTATTTTGAGCGCGATGCTCTGATAGCGTTTAGCCGTTTCTGACTCGGGCAATGCAACAACTGTTGGTGTGCCGGAGTCAGCCAATTCACGAATCGACATTTCTAATGGGATTTCACCAAGCACATCAAGCGAGTAATCGTCAGCCATCTTTTGCGCACCGTGTTCGCCGAAAATCGCTTCTTCATGACCGCAATTAGTACATACATGGGTGCTCATGTTTTCGATAATACCGAAAATTGGCACATCGACTTTTTCAAACATTTTGTAGGCTTTACGGGCATCAAGTAAGGCGATGTCTTGAGGCGTGGTAACAATAACCGCACCCGAAACTGGCACTTTTTGCGACAGCGTTAGTTGAATATCGCCGGTGCCTGGTGGCAAGTCGATTACTAAGTAATCTATCTCTTCGCCATCGTGATTCCACGACGTGCCACGTAACATTTGCTCTAGAGCCTGAGTAACCATTGGCCCACGCCAAATCATTGGCGTGTCCTCTTCGACTAAAAACCCAATCGACATTATCTTTAGGCCGTGACCTATCATCGGCACTAGCATTTTATTATCTAAGGCTTCTGGCTTGCCGCTTACGCCCATCATTCGAGGCTGGCTTGGACCGTAAATATCAGCATCCAAGATAGCCACTTTAGCACCAGCAGCCGACAAAGCTAAGCTCAAGTTAGCCGAGACGGTGGATTTTCCAACACCACCCTTGCCTGATGCCACAGCGATAATATTTTTTATTCCCGGAACCGCCTTAACCCCTTGCTGGGCCGAATGAGAAATAATCTCTTGGTCTATAATGACCTCGAGCGCTCGATTCTCGATTGGCAAATCAGTAAGCGCATCTCTAACCAACTCAGAAAGCTCCTGCACCACAGGAGCGATTGGATAACCCTTCGACAAATAGACAGACACTTTTGAATCATCAACGGTCACCTTTTTAAGGCTCTTTGCCGCGGTGATTTTGGTCATCGTGTAGGGGTCAATTACAGTGTGCAATTGATTGGTGATGGCAGTAATTATTTTCTCAGACATGTGAGTGCGTTTAGGAGTAAATCAGAAGTCAGTAATGCTACCACTGTGCTGTTGAAGACACCATGTGTCAGTTCAGAAAACGTAGTAAACCTAGCATTTGATGCAAAATTGACGCTTAGCAACAGCCAAACTAAGCGCCAACAATAAACTAACTCTAACTTAACTTGCTGCTTTCAACTTCAAGCGATACTGATGCAATAACGGCTCGGTGTAACCATTTGGCTGCTGCTTGCCCTCTAAGCACAATTCTATAGCAGCTCGATAGGCGATGCTTGAGTCAAAATCACCTGCCATTGGCGTGTAATTAGGGTCGCCAGCGTTCTGTTGATCGACCACCGCGGCCATGCGCTCAAAGGTGGCGTTAATTTGAGCTTCATTTGTCAAACCGTGCTCTAACCAGTTGGCAATGTGTTGACTTGAAATACGTAATGTCGCGCGGTCTTCCATCAAACCAACATTATGAATGTCGGGAACTTTAGAACAACCAACGCCATGATCAATCCATCGAACCACATAACCCAAGATTCCTTGAGCATTGTTATCTAACTCGGCTTGAATATCCTCAGCACTCAGCGCCTGTGGATCAGCACACAACGGGATTGTTAAAATTTCGTCGATCGACGCACGAGCTCTGCTTTTCAAAGTAGCTTGAACCTTAAACACATCCGTCTCGTGGTAGTGGATTGCATGTAGCGTTGCACCATTAGGCGAAGGAACCCAAGCGGTATTGGCTCCAGACTTAGGATGAGCTCCTTTTTGCTGCAACATCTCGCCCATTTCATCTGGCATGGCCCACATTCCTTTACCGATTTGCGCCTTACCCGAAAAACCACATTCTAAGCCGATATCGACGTTCCAGTCTTCATAGGCCGATATCCATTGTTGCTTTTTAATTTCAGCTTTTGGCGCCATCGCACCAAGCAACATGCTGGTATGGATCTCGTCACCGGTTCGATCTAAGAAACCGGTATTAATAAAGACCACTCGATCTTTAACTTGGCGTATACATTCCTTGAGGTTGAGAGTCGTGCGTCGCTCTTCATCCATAACACCAATCTTAACCGTATGCCGTTCGAGGCCAAGTTCGTCTTCTACCCGATTGAACAAAGTGTTGGCGAAAGCCGCTTCTTTGGGGCCGTGCATCTTAGGTTTGACAATGTATATGCTGCCAGTGCGCGAGTTTCGGAATTCGCTATTACCGATAAGATCGTGCATAGCAATTAACACGCATATCATCGCGTCCATAATGCCCTCTTGAATCTCATCTCCGTTGTGATCAAGCACAGCGGGATTAGACATCAAGTGACCGACGTTACGACAGAACAATAAGCTGCGGCCATGCAAGCGTAACTCTGAGCCATCAAATGCCGTATAATTTAGATCGGCTTGTAACGATCGAGTCATAGGCTTGCCTGCCTTTATAAATGTTTCATTCAAGTCGCCCTTCATCAGCCCCAACCAATTGCGATAGACGCCTACTTTATCCTCAGCATCGACCGCCGCTACCGAGTCTTCAAAATCTTGAATGGCGGTTAACGCGGCTTCCATTGTTAGGTCAGTAACGCCTGCTTTGTCAGTACTGCCGACCGGCGACGTTGGGTCAATCTCAATAGCTACGTGCAGCCCATTATGGAGCAACAATATTGACGATGGTGAAGAACGCTCGCCTTTGAAGCCTACGCATTGTTGTTTATCGTGAAGGCCAGTAGTCTGTTCGTCTTCTAATCTCGCGGTTAAGCCAGTTGTATCAACTTGGTACGAGACCACGTCGGCGTGCGAGCCTTTTGCAAGGGGGAAATGTTTATCCAATAGATCGCGACCGAACTTGATCACCTTGTCGCCTCGAACCCGATTGTAAGGCCCAGATTTGTGAGCGCCTCCATCTTCGGCAATAATATCAGTGCCGTAAACAGCATCGTATAGGCTGCCCCAACGTGCATTAGTGGCATTTAGCGCAAAACGAGCGTTTGACGTGGGAACCACCAGTTGCGCACCGGCTTGCCGGGCGATCTCAGCGTCAACATTGTCAGTGGTGATAGTGAAATTGTCGCCCTCTTCTACTAAATAGCCAATTTCATACAAAAACGATTTATACACCTCGGCATCAAAACAGGTTTTGTTGGCCAGATTCCATGAATCGAGCTTGGCTTGAATATCATCACGCTCGGTTAATAGCTCTCTATTAGTCGGAGTAAGGTCATCGATCACACCGGCCAAAGATTTCCAGAATGAATCGGATTCAAGCTTAAGGCCTGGTAAAACTTCGGACTCAATAAAGTCAGCCAAAATTGGGCTAACTTTCAAATTCGCTCTGTCGGTGTAATTACTCATACGTTTCTCATTTTTCATATATTTATACTTGTCGCTAAGTGACCGCCGCGAAGTGAATGCCATGGCAACAGTCGACGCATCGTTGTGTGAATTTATAGTGCTGAATCCACTCCTTACTAGGGCAATGCGGGATTATTGGCGGTCTCCCATTAAAGCCTATGAATGCAAGTTTACACCGTCATACATTTGACTTGCCTAAATCCCTACTATTCATTGTAAAAATAGTTAAGGCGTTTGCTAGTCGAATAATGAATAATGCCGCCATTATTCAGTTTGCGAATGGTAATTATGCCACTTTAGCCCTTTATCCGGATCATTTTGAAGCGTAAAGTGCGCCCATCAATTGAAAGATTGCTAACACAACGCTGAACAAGAAAGCCTTAAACGGTTTTTTTGCGAAAGTCTGAATAAGCGGTTAAGTAACAATAATAGCCTTAAGTCTTTCATTCGTTAGCGAGCACAAATTTAGAGGCTTTTTTAGGAAAGCCAGTTATTAACATAGATAAGCAGGAAGTTAATTATGTCTACTTATAAGCAAAATGTAGAAGCTGCAGACCAGCTGATCAAAGACAATGGCTCAAAATGGGCTGCGATCGACCCTGAGTACACGGCTCGCATGAAATTGCAGAACCGCTTTCAAACAGGCATTGAAATCGCAAAATACACCGCCGACATCATGCGCCAAGACATGGACGACTACGATGCTGATTCAAGCAGCTACACTCAGTCTCTAGGTTGCTGGCACGGATTTATCGGCCAACAAAAGCTGATCGCGATCAAAAAGCACCACGGCACAACGAGTAAACGCTACTTATATCTTTCTGGTTGGATGATCGCAGCATTACGCTATGAGTTCGGCCCGTTGCCCGATCAATCAATGCACGAAAAGACCTCTGTACCTGCGTTGATTGCTGAATTATATACCTTCCTACGCCAAGCTGACGCGCGTGAACTAGGC
>JAFMHC010000202.1 GCA_017854775.1 Gammaproteobacteria bacterium
ATATTTTTTGATCTAACAAGGTGTTAATTGTCGTGGCATCCTTTTCCAACAATAAACAAAAGTGCTCAAAACTCTCTACGGGCAAGCGCAGATCAGGCAACGTTTTCGAATATATTTCTTCGTACTTATCCCAATTTGACACATCAGAACCATAGATTGATGGGTATCCATGAGATATGTAAATACCGGCAGAAATCGCATTTTGCACTTCTTTGATTACCCTCGCCGGCCTAGCGGTTCCTTTAATCAATAAATCAATGGTTGACTCAGGCATCGCTGGCTTTTTTTGCTTATAGTGAGCAACGTACAAGGGACCGAGTTGATCAAAGTTTGCTAAAGTCTCTTTGATCGTAGCGGTAAAATTATCTGGATCTTGATTAGCTGTTATCTCGGATACGGCACTATCAAAGGCTTGTGCATTAAGCGGCGAGACAATAACCAGTAGATGGCTGCGAACCTCGTTTTCGACAATGTCTAATTCGACGCCTGGCCAAATTTGAATGTGGTCGTCGATGACATCCTCGATCTGATTGAACTGATCTAGATCAAAAACATTGTGGTTAGTTATGGCGAGGATTTGGACTTCAGTAGAAGAAACGATTTCTGCAAAACGTTCTGGTTCTATGTTTCTGGTGTGCGCATCACCTTTTTTACACTTTCTTGTGTGTACGTGTATATCTATCTTCATTAATACATTATTCCTTTACTAAATCCTATTCCGTTCAGTATCAAAGACGAATGAGTGGCTGTCAAATATTGTGAGCAACTGGCCTTCCTCGAAGGCTTTCACCCCTGACTACGCTATTCACCGCAATGGACGGGGGCGCTTAAGGTCTAATTAAGATTACTGCCACTTCCGCACGACTTAAGACCTTGGAATTGGCCGACTACATCTCTACGCCTTTGTAGGGCCGATTTATAAATCTCGAATGTCCGCTATAAGTATTTTATAGCGGTTTCCAAATATCAACAAACGCAGTTTTATTGCTGTAGAGACCGTCAGATCACATCAAACTTTGTATTCAGAGTTACTTGATCAAGTTCAAACATATACATTTAAGTGTCTAACATATCCCATTCGTCGCCAAGAACCCATCGAAGTGCAGATAACTTACCATTAAGCATTCCCCATTCAAAACTATCATATGGCCCTATTTCACCAGGATGAGTGTTTTCAATTTCTTTAGCGTGTTTAATTGCCCCAGCCCAAATTTTTTTACCTATACAGCCAGCCTCGATTGATCGAGGGTCACCGTCATCTACAAGTACCGTTTTACCTTCTTCGAGACTCTGAGCCCTCATAGAATGCCTGTCATACCAAACCTTATCTATAAACTCATCAATGTGATCAACAATCTCTGTAAGACCGCGCGTGTCTTCAGTCCAGTTATAGTCAAACATATAGTCTTCAACTGCGTCAGATACTATGTCGTTTAGCGCTTCAAACAGGCTTAATTTATATGAGACTCTGTCATCATCAAATATTTTTGAGTAGTGTTCGTGCGGCTCGCGATTATCGACAGGAGAACTAAAGTCATGAATGTTCAAAGTTACGAACGTAAGTCCACTGTGCTCATCACCACGAACCAATTCTATAAAATGCTCCATTATTAGAGCATCGGCAATTGAGTTTTTGTTTTTGTGAAATGGCGCTTGACCCAAAAGAGCCCTCTCGGCCGCTCTTAGTTTGTGATCCGTAGTCGTTTCACAGTGAACAGCGTTTTTAATTAAACGTTCAATAGCGTCAACACTTTGAGATGATGCCTCTGTGAGAATAGGAAGCTTGTGATGAACGTTATCTAATTCAGCGGTAACTAATTGCTTGTTGTCATCACTACCAAATTCTTGGATTATTTTTTTTATTCTTCTAAATTCTTGAGAAAACCTTTGCTGACTAGATCGGATTACCCGATCTCTGTTTTTACTAAATTCTTCCAATACTATGTCAGGACAATAAATACGAAAGTCGCCGACGTTAACTAAATCTTCCAACGCTCTTACCAGAGGTTCATTAGCTGGGTCTTTAGCCAAATCTAGCCAAACACATGTATCAACGACGAGCACATGCGGAGTGGTTTTATTATTTTGAGATGTCATTTAACTCTCACTATTAGAATGTTTGACGTTCCGCCATAATTGGTTCGAAATACAGGGCTATCTTGGTAGATGCAAAAAATCGAGAGCAGAGTGGCACTCCAGATTTTCACTAATATCCATTTACAGATTCACAATCATTTTAACCATGAGTGTCATTTGCATAAGCTAGATATTTTCAAACAGCAAAGAAGCAATTCTCTTTCCGAATGGAGTTCTAGACGGAGAAACTATTGCCAATAGTGCAATTGCTATAATTTATTTCACATTGAGCACATTACCCTTACAAGAACTGAGTTACCGAATTGCGCTTTTGAGTATTCTAGAGGCAATTGCATATGTCAAACCGCTGTAGGAGAAAAGGCAAAACTTTGCCCAAAGTGGGCGTTCTCTTCAAAATCAAAATAGGAAATACCGATTAGTATTGGAGAGGTAAACTTTGAATTGTTCACCATGCAGCCTTTTCAAATAAGGTTCTTCAATCTTTCGCACGATAACCTCAATGCAACACCAACAAATCACTGCGCAAAACCAGAGTATAGGGTGTGGAAATGTGCCACATAGCCCAATCCAAAAGAGAAGTATTCCAAAGTAAATAGGGTTTCTTGATCGCGCGTAAAGTCCATTTGTTTTTAGTGGTGTTGTCTCGGTTTGGTCAACGCCTATTCGCCATGAATCTCCCATCTGATGCTGTGATACGACGGTGATCGCTACGCCAGTTACACCTAATGCGAAAAACAACCATTCTATGATGTTCGAAAATTCTGTAATCGGTGTGATATGAGTCAACTCTCCAAGGGTTATCAAGACTAAGGCACTGGCAAATGACAGTATGAAGAGAGTGCCGGGAAGAATTTCGACTAACGGAGCGTCTAATGATGCGGCCCTTAGGCCGAAATCTCCGGTTCGAAATCGCTGCATCGATGCTCGAAGAATAACTGCTAACACTAAAAAGAGAATGATTAAAATGAGTGCCATTGCAAATGCCTCGTTGAGTAATTAGTGGATAAGTTTATTGACTGCGTGCTTTTATTATGCAAACATATGAATATGTATTCAAGTGTTTATTTATAAAATGACTATCAAAAACCAATCACCGACGCACAGTCTAATTTCGGAAGAGCTTGTACCACAGCTTGCTGACTTATTTAGCATGATGGGGGACACCAGTCGTCTTCGAATCATTCTCTGTTGTCTGCACGAACCGATCAGCGTGAGCCACATAGCTGAACAGCTCGATCTCTCTCAGTCGTTAGTGAGCCATCATTTACGGCTTCTAAAAGCAGCCAGAATGGTTCGCGCTGAACGACGTGGAAAGCAAGTATTTTACGTGGCGGCGGATCAACATGTTCAGTGTGTAATAGAAGATATGGCCGCACACGTATCTGAGCCACATGGCGTGGAGGACGACTAATGGTCGCGTGTACTGACTGCTCGGTTGCAACGAAGGATCAGAGTCAAAATCCTATATTTCGAAAAGTACTGTGGATAGCCTTACTGGTTAATTTGTTCATGTTCTTTGTCGAGATCATCGCGAGTCATATTGGTGATTCGATGTCCCTGCAAGCCGATGCACTCGATTTTTTTGGCGATGCAGCAAACTATGCTATCAGCCTATTTGTGCTGGGAATGGCACTTCACATGCGTGCACGGGCGTCGGTAGTGAAGGGTGTGACCATGGGGTTATTCGGCCTTTGGGTATTAAGTGCCGCTTCGTATAGGGCATTTAGCGGGAGTGAGCCCGAGCCCATGATTATGGGGTCCATCGCGCTAATGGCGTTGGTTGCCAATATGTCCGTGGCTGTAATGTTGTATCGATTTCGCGAAGGAGATTCGAACATGCAATCCATCTGGCTTTGCAGCCGAAACGATGCCATCGGTAACGTGGCGGTGCTGATTGCGGCAGTTGGTGTAACAGCGACTGCGTCACGCTGGCCGGATTTAATGGTGGCCATGATAATCGCCTCATTGAGCATAAGTGCGGCCTATACTATTTTAAAGCTCGCGTTTCAGGAGATGCGGACGGTGCCAGAGAAGTCGGTTATTTCGTAGGATGACAATTTCTATAAAACAACACCTTTATTTCATAAGCCTGAGTTACACTCCTATAATGTTTCGAACCGCCATCACCTATTTAATTACTGCCTTATTGCTGCTTATGAATATTCAAGCGGCCATGAGTGACGCGGGCGAGATATTCCACCAAGATTCAGACTTAGAAATTGTTTTAACCACGGATACGGCTGCGCACATGGATGATGCGGATCACGACACGCATTGTCAGCACTGTTGTCATACCCATGCCAGCAATGTTTTTGCTCATGAATCGTTGAATCATCAGTTCTTTTCGTTCGAAACTTATTTTTATTACTCTATAGGTAAAAGCGGCCCGACCTCGGGCCCTCCAACACCGCCTCCCAACGCCTAGCATATTTTCCTTTTTGTCACGGCGCGTGCGCTTCTAAACTTCATTGATGGTTTTGATAGCCCTTGCCGTTCGTATAATTTATGGAAGATGATCCATCGGCGAATTAGCTTTGCATAACCTGCGTTTAAACGTGTCAACCTCACGTAGTTAGCGCGCAGTTTTTCATTGACCAGACCAGTCACTCCACGTTCTGAAGTCAACTGATACGCCGAGCTATATAAACGCGCTCATCCTGCATAAATTGGAAGTATCCATTGGATCATTGACCGAATCGGCCGTTTACGTCGACCGGACTTGTTCCATATCCGTCAGGAAAAATTATGTTAGTCACGAATTTAAACGAAGTGAGGCCGATCAATTTGAGCCTCGTATTACTATTGGTCTGTGCATCCGTATTGAGCGGCGCGGCGCAGGCATCCGAGAGCTTAAACCTCAATCAAGCGTTGAGGCTTACTCTTGAGAACAACCCTCAGCTTTATCAATTCAAATTTACTGAGGCTACCTTAAAGGCTCAAAGACAAACTAGTTCGTTACGCCCAAGCTTGGAGCTTGGCGCCGAGGTTGAAAATATCGCGGGGTCAGGAGTGAACCAAGGGGTCGATTCAGCGGAAACAACCGTCGCCTTGTCATCCGTGATCGAGTTGGGCGGTAAACGGCAAGCACGACTCGCGCTCGCCGATTCACGCCTTGATCAGTACACGTGGCAGCGTCAAGCCGCTACGCTTGATGTACTCGGCGCGTTGACGACGTCGTTTATCGAGGGACTCTTGACTCAAGCCAATATTGAGCTTGCTGAAGAGTCGCTTAGCTTGTCTCAGTCGTTGCTAAAAACCGTCAAATCCAAGGCCGCAAAGGGCGCTACCTCGGAGGCCGAGGTGATGCGAGCTAGAGCGTCTCTAGTTCGCGCGGAAATCCGACTTACTTCACAACTAAGTCAATTTGAACGCCAAAAAATGATGTTGGCGCAGTTTTGGGGTAAGACTGAGGCTTCATTCGAACGGTTAGATGGCGATCTATTTGACTATCAACAAGCTGAGAATTTTGAGCGACTCTATGAGCGCGTTAAAACGTCTCCGGCCATGGAAGTGTTTGCTAGTGAGACCCGAATGCAAGAGGCGAACGTCGCCTTAGCACGCACGAAGGGGCTCAGCGACTTGAATTGGCAAGCCGGAGTAAGGCGTTTTGAGGAGTCAGATGATACAGGGTTTGTCGTTGGTTTCTCAGTGCCGCTCTTTGCGGGCAAGCGCAATCGAGGCGACCTGGACGCCGCATTAGCGGCGCGAGATTCAGCACAGTCGGCTGGAAAGTTCGCGTCACTTCGTTTACGCGGGGATTTGTTTCAAGCCTATTCGCTGAGAAATCAAAATATTGAGGCCGTGAAGAAGATTAAAGATACCGCCATTCCTGCACTGACGAGCGCTCTTGATCTTACACGTCGTGCGTATGAAAACGGACGCTATCGATACGTTGAACTTGTAGCCGCACAAGAAGAACTTTTGGCAACCAAGCAGTCATTGATCGACGCCGCATCGACTGCGTTAATCAGTCAGGCGCTCATCGAGAAATTAACAGGCCAAGCGCTGAACCAATAACCTATTTTCCGAGATTGATGCATGCCATCAACTCGAGGACCAAACATTATGAAACAGATAGTCATTCTTTTTATTACCATTGCTGCGCTGGCTTTTATGCCTGCGTATTCGGCAGGTGATCATCCAACAGAGAAGCATGAGGAAGCTACGGAGCACAAAGAAACTGAGAAAAACTTTAGCAGCATCGAACCTGATATGGCACTTCAACTTGGGATTGTGACCTCAACGGCAGCACCTCAACAGCTTGAGCAATCAATTCCACTTTACGGTTCACTGATCTCAGGTCCAGAACAGATCAGTCATGTCCGAGCTCGATTTGAAGGCTTGATTAAATCCGTAGCCGTGACCATTGGAGACCGCGTCAAGACTGGTGATTTGCTCGCCGAGGTAGAATCCAATGACAGCCTGAAGGTCTATAGAATTCGTGCCCCAATATCAGGACGAATCATGCAAAGGCATGCGAACACTGGCGAGTTCACACAAGATCAAGTGCTCTTTTCGATCGCCAATTTGGATACGCTCTGGGCTGAATTACGAGTCTTCCCTTCGCGAACGGAAGATTGACGCGAAGGGCAAGCCGTGCGCATTCTGGACAGAGATAACCCTATTGATGCCAACATTGATCATGTGGTTCCGTCCCTGGATACCCCGTATCAGCTGGCACGTATCAAACTTAAAAATACCGACCAAACACTGGTTCCGGGTTTGATGGTGGAAGCCCAAGTTGTTACTGGCCAATTTCTCGCCGCCTTAGCGGTTAGTAGAAATGCGATTCAAGAAATCGAAGGTCGGCAAGGTGTCTTTATCAAAGATGGAGAGACATACTCATTTACGCCTCTGGTGTTGGGTAGACAAGACGATGCGTTTGTTGAAATCCTCGAAGGCCTTGCTGAGGGACAGGAGTATGTCAGCGACAACAGTTATTTACTCAAAGCTGATTTGGAAAAATCCGAAGCAGAACACGATCACTAGGAGCGCACAATGATTAACTCTATTTTGCGTCTCGCGATCGAGCGACGCGCGCTGTTCTTATGCAGCTTATTCTTTATCGTTGGTATCGGCATCTGGAGCTATCAAAAGCTACCGATTGATGCGGTGCCTGACATCACCAATGTTCAAGTTCAAATCAACACCTCAGCACCCGGCTATTCACCGCTTGAGGCTGAGCAACGTATCACATACCCCGTAGAAACAGCCCTTGCGGGATTACCCAAGCTTTCGTATACAAGATCGCTGTCGCGCTATGGATTGTCTCAAGTCACTGTTGTTTTTGAAGAGGGCACCGATATCTATTTTGCGCGTAATCTCATCAACGCAAAATTGGGATCGATTAAGAGCGCCTTACCACCTGGCTTAGAGCCAGAAATGGGACCAATCTCAACGGGTTTAGGCGAGATATTCATGTATACCGTGCAGGCCGAACCCGACGCACGAATGTCTAATGGTGAACCTTACACCGCCACCGCACTTCGAGAAATACAAGACTGGATCATCAAGCCCCAGCTCGCTCAGGTCAAAGGCGTCGTCGAGGTTAATAGCATCGGCGGATACAATAAGCAGTATCACATCACTCCTGATCTCACGAAACTACTCTATCACCAAGTGAGCTTTGAGGATCTAGTTCAAGCACTGGAGGCCAACAATGACAATCGTGGTGCAGGGTATATCGAACGAAATGGTCAACAGCTCCTAGTTCGATCGCCGGGGCAACTCGCGACGCTTGGTGATATTGCTGAGGTCATCGTCACTGAGAAGAATTCAGTACCAATTATGATCAAAGACGTGGCAGACATTGCCATAGGC
>JAFMHC010000203.1 GCA_017854775.1 Gammaproteobacteria bacterium
AGAATGTGACACCTCTTTTACTCGACGTCACTGATCCCGCTAGCGTAAATCGGGCGATTGCTAGCATCGGCGGGAGTAATGGCTATCTCGATGTATTGATTAATAATGCCGGTATTTCTCGCGGGGTACGTGACAAGCCGAGCGTGGAAGATCTAGAGCAGGCTCAATACACCCTTGAGGTGAATTTTTTTGGTGTCTGGAGGGTCATTCAGGCTAGTGTGCCGCTTATGCTTGGTCGCCCGGGAGCCCATATTATCAATGTATCTAGTGGGCATGGTAGCAGTACCAAAGTAGATAGTAATAATATAGCGTATCGTAGTTCTAAAGCGGCACTAAATACCTTGACCCAAGGCTTCGCTTTGGAGTTGGCTGAGCACGATATTCGGGTTAATTGTATGACGCCGGGTTGGGTGAGAACTAAGCTCGGCGGGTTAGCCGCACCACGATCTCCAGAAGAGGGTGCGGCAACCATTCTTTGGCTAGTTAAGGAAGATGAAACTGTCACAGGCAGTGGTCGGTTTTTTAAAGACCGGGAGATATTTCCTTGGTAGCAGCACCGAACCTTTTTGTTATTGGTGCACCGCGTTGCGGCACTACGTCACTCTATGCGGGACTTAAACAGCATAGTGATGTGTATACATCGGTACTCAAGGAGCCGCACTTTTACGCTAGTGACTTGCCCAAGCAACCCCATACCGTAAGCAGCCAAGAAGATTATTCACGCTTATTTGATGCACGTACCAATCAGCGATTCAGTGCCGAAGCGTCGGTATGGTATTTATACAGTCCTCGAGCAGCGCTAGCGGTAGCGCGCCACAACCCAGGAGCTCGCGTGATCGTTTTGCTGCGTTCTCCGGTAGAAATGGTGCTTAGCTTGTATCATTTATATTTGCGCACAGGTAATGAAGAGGAGCGTAATGCAGACAAAGCCTTGCTACGCAGCGAATCGATCGCATTTGAGCATTCGTATTTTCCTCCGGGTTTGTTGTACTCAGGGTTAATGAGGTTTGAGCAACACCTAACGGCTTGGTTTGATGCGTTGCCGCGCGAACAAATACAAGTGATCTTCTATGAAGAGTTCTATTCGGAGCCGGTACAAAATTTTAATCGTTTGTGTTGTTGGCTAGGTATTGACGATCGGCAAGACATTAGCTTTGACTCAAAGGTTGCTCGTCAACGAGTTAAAATGCAGGCCATGAAGCAAATTTTAAATTTGCCCCCGCACCTAAGAGAAAAATTAAACCCTAAAGCAACAGAAATTCACTCAGGGGTCAAAACTAATACTATTAGTGTTAATACCCGCGCCCGTTTACAAGCCATAGCCGAACAGGGGTTTAGTAATTTGAGCAGTTTATTGGGCCGTCCTTTGCCGGCACAATGGTGGGCTTGAAAGGCAATGAGCACACATCATTTTCAGTTACTAAAATCCTTGAACGAAGAGTTTGGTGAAATTCACGGCGAGCCTATCTATAAACGCTTTCGACGCTGGCAGAGTGTCAAGAGCCCAGAAATATCACTTGCTCAACAAAGCTACGATGCAAAATGGCCACAGTATTTTGAGCAAAGTGTCGCTGAGTTTACTCGGGTGCTTGGCTCGGTTCATTTTTCTTTAGAGCATATAGGCAGCACCTCAATTCCCGGGTTGGCTGCCAAGCCAATTATTGATTCGATGCTTATCTTAGAGTCAGAGCAAGACTTAGATCAAGTCGAAGAATGTTTGCAAAAAATTAACTATAACGATTGGGGCGAGAGCCCAGTGCATCCGGGTGTGCGCTGGTGGTGGTCTCAATCGAGCAGCCCCATTCAGCGCGTAGTGCATGTTTGTATCAGGGGCAACGCTTGGTCGCCAGCGGCAATCAATTTTCGTGATTATCTGCGGCAATTTCCAGATAAGCGCAGGCAGTATATGCAGCAAAAACGTCAGCTATCGGAGAGTAGTGCAAGCAGTGTTGCGATATACTCGTTGAAAAAAGCGGCACTACTTTATCGACTTAACGGCGAAGCCAATGCTTGGCGCGACGATATAAACAGATCGTAAAAGTTTCGTTGTCTAGTGGTATTCCCTTTTTAAATAATTCTCGGACAGATATTCGTCGCTAGGCCAATGATGACAGCTAAACGTTTGGGCCGTCAATTACCTACTAGCGTCGCTCGCGACATTCTATAATCGCATTAGCTAAGTGGGTTATTGTAGGCGACTCAATTGCTTAAACTCTACGCATCGGCTTAAAATTTTAATCCAGTTACTCTTACATATAAGAGGTTTTCTTTAGTTTGAAACATAACAAAGTCTAGTTTGAAACATATCAAAGTCGCTTCTGCACCTTTAAATAACGGCTACCTTAGCCTGTTAGCGGTGTCATTTTTATTGCCATTCTCGTTATGCATTTGGCAGTTTGTCGATGCTGATTTTGGGCGTTCGCTGCTTAGCCCATTGCCATTCTCGGATGCCTCGCTTTATCATTATTCGGCTTGGTATAAGTCGGTCTTCTTTAGCGAAAGCTATGTCTCTGAAATTATTGTTTTCTCCCCGTACGAGCGTCTGCTTACTGGCTTATTCAAGCTTTTTGGCCACACGACGATAACGCCGTTTGTGTTCAACGCGGTTTTGAGTGGCTTAACTTGCATGGCATTGGTAACCATCACATTGCAATTGTTTAGCTTGCGAAGTGCCTGGGTTGCACTTGGTATTTATTGCTTTACCACTCCGATCTTATTTTTTTCTGGAGTTACGCTTAAGAGCTCTCTGGTGCTCTTTTTGACCATCGCTGCAATATTAATGGCGATTCTCTTTTTTAAACGAAGAAACAACTATTTTGCGCTCGCCTTCTGCGTATTAATATTAGTTGCGAGTATTGATCGAGTTCACGTGTTAGTTGGCTTGGTGATCTATTTTATCTTTCTTTGCTGGCCCTGTGCAGACCGCAATCATACTCGCCAGTACAGGCGCACGGCCCTTGTACTATTGTTGTTTATTTCAGTCGCTTATGGGGCGTCTAGTGTTCGATACGGAGCCGAGCCAAAGTACGTTTCTAGCGTCGGCTTAAATATTTATATAGGCCATAGTGCGCCCGATAACTTTTTGCTAAAGGTACCAGGCATACGCAATCATATTATTGGTCATCGTGTTGACTCGAAACGGCTTGCCGAAAGAAACGCACAACGAACACTTTCTCAAGCCGAGTTTTCTCAAGCCGAGTTTTCTCAAGCCGAGGTGACGCAGTATTGGCTGTCTAAGACCACGGACTATATTAAGCACAATCCGACAGCTTATTTACGCGGGCAGGGGCAGAAGTTACACCATTTATTTGCCGCGCAAAGTAATTCGTCTGTTAGCGAACGTGCCTACCTATGGCGTGGTGAGCGTTGGCCGTTGAGATTTACATTTATTGACTTTGCGCTGATATTCGCTTTGTTTAGTGTTGCCGTGGTGGTGCTATTTAGGCAAGCCAGTATCAGCCGCCAGCAGGGGTTTTTATTGGCGTTCTGTCTGCTGTACCTGTTAAGCGTCATGACCACCATCGTGACCGAGCGCTATCGGTTGATTGGCCTCGTTTGTATGATACCAATGGCGGCATGGGCGGTGATTTATCTCTGCGAAAACATAAAGCGAGGTTGGCGCTTATTTGTGCTCGGGTTTGTGGTTTTCGCAAGTAGCCAATTTTTAGCTTATACCGCACCAGCGCAGTATCAAGCTCAGTTTGATAAGCATCTTTCCCTAGAGAAGAGGGCGCACAATGGCAGATATAGTGAATTTCAAGCGGCAAAGCAGAAGCTTGAGTCTGATCCGAGCTATGAGTCCTGCATGGAGTTTAAACGTCAGCTGAGCCGTAATAAATTTTCTTTTGATCTGCGACGAACTCAACAGGGCTGCATGATGTTGAGAAAAAATTGAAGATGACAACCGCTTGACGAAATTACGGGATGGCTTCTTTTTATTCGCGAGTTTCGCGTTAGAGATAAAGCAATTGTCACCAGGGCTAATCGAGTCGAGTTAATGGGGGCTCCAGATTTGTTAGCCGGATATCAGCGTTGCGATACTTGGTATAAAACGCATTGCGATAAGTTTAGATACCAAGTGGTTTCTTTCAATAAGGAAATTACTTTAAGTTAACTCTTTGACTTCATTAACTCCAAGTAATAACATGTGACTTAGGGTGCAAATATACAGTAAGTACTAAGTCGGGCTGGACGATAGGACAGACAGGGAAGGCAGCTGTCTCTTAGGTCTATTGACTATTCTGTGGATAAAACTTAAATAAAAGGACTACGGTCATCTCAACGTTCAGAAAAACTCCTGTTCGCAAGGGCACAATTCTTGTTCGCTCTCTACTTTCGTTGCTTTGCTTTATAGGCTTCGGACTCGTAGGGGCAAATTCTTATGCGCAAACTGATATTCGCGTCGCTGATCCAGCTTCTCTTGCGGGTAGTGACAGCGTTAGATACACGGCGACGGTTCAAAACTGCTCTAGCTTGGTATCGCTGAGTGCTGGTAGCGGAACTCGATTTGAAGAGGTCAATCCAGATAATTGGCTGGTCGATAGCCGAGGCACTGACGATTGCTCATATTCATTTGCACTAAACGATGGTGAGCGCTTAGCGCCGGCTATTCGTGGGCAGCGACAGGACGGCAGCACCTTTGCCGCCAACGAAGACTTTGTCTCTGAGACTAACTCGCCAACTATCGAGTTTGAATCGGTGGCGATTGAGGGTTTGGGTGATGCGCAACAGCTTATCGTCACGGTTTCGGCGAATGATGAGACCGATATAGCGTACTTATCATTCAGTGTTTTAGGTTTGAATGCGTCTGACCTAACCACCAGTGGCGGCGTAATCGCGGAAGCAAGAAATACGGCTTTTGTGAAAACATTAGAACCTCAAAGGCTCTACCCAAAACAAGAGGGTCAAACCAGTTATAGTCTCGCTCTGCCGCTAAATCGAGTATTAAGTGATCAAGAAATTGGCTTTAACTCAGTGGTGTTACTCGATGTTGCCGTGGTCGACGCGTCAGGCAATCAAGCCGTATTATCTAAAGTCGCATTCACTGGCGATTCGATTGAAGAAAAGGCGCTAGCACTAATCGTCCCGACTACGCCGATTATTATTAATAATGCATTGCAAACTCCCGTTATCGTGCCCGCGGTTGATTTTGAATTTCGTGGCATTGTTAATTTAGCCGGGATCGGCAATGGCATCAGTTACACATCATCGCATCCAGCGTTAATTGGAGTCACTCGAGACGGGACGATATACGCGCTTGAAGAAACTGGGGCTAGCAATGTAGTCATCACGGTCAGTTACGAGGATCTTTTCTCGGCACAAGTACCGGTCATTGCCGACTTCTCTAAAGTGTTGGTTAATGTTTCTGTGCTTGGTGTTGACGCCGATAACCCTTTGATATTACCGAGCTTAAATACGTTCCACGCTTTGCCAGAGCTGCAAGGCGTGTTCGATGATGGGTCGCGAACTGCTATTCTTGGGCATTGGACTGCTCGGCTAGAAATTCCCGAAAGCCTAACTACCTTCGTCAAGAAAGACCAAGCACTAGCGCTTAAATCATCTGTTTCGATCCCCGCAGCAACACCGGCCAAGCTTCGGCTCTCGATTGGCGAGATCGTCGGCGTTGAGTCTGATCTGCTAATCGTCGCAGTTGATGCTCCGCCCACCATCGATTTAAAGCTGCCTAACAATATTGTTTCCAACTCGGAACTAAAAGTCAGTGCGCAAGTGTCAGACGACGTCGGTGTTTTAGACGTTGAGTTCTTTATGAGTAACGTCTCAATTGGCCGGCTTGCAAGCGCGCCGTATGAGATTACCTTGCCAATCTCAGAGCAACAAGAGGGCAATGTCTTAACCTTTTCAGCCAAGGTAAGCGATAAGGCCGGGCAACAAACTCTGTCTTCAGTACACGAGGTAACGGTAGCTAAAGAAGTTAAGCCGCAGCTGCCGGCATACGACTTTGCGTTGCCGGTTGACGGTCAGCGGATTGTTGAGTCTTCACCTACATTTTTGCAAGTCGAACACTCACTTGGAATATTGCCAGAGGTTAAGGCTAGCAGCGGCATAAACAAAGTCGATTACACCTTCGATGGCACTAAAGTGGGTACGGCAACGTTTCCGCTTATCGAGGTACGTGACGTAGAGGGTTCTGATCCAGAGAATCCGTTGCAGGAAATGTTTGAAGTTTGGCGCTTAGAGATCAATGTGCCTTCCATTTCAACCGACGAAACATCACTTTCTATAGGCGCTCAAATCAGTGGTAATGGTGCTGTTGCCGACGCGCCAACCAAGTTGGTTCGAATCGTAAAGAACAAGCCACCTTTGGTAGACTTTATTGCACCGGTTGAGGGTCAAATTGCGACTGTCGGTGGTGACTTGGCTATTGCAGTTGAAGTAAAGGACGATTCTCTGGCTTTGGGCACTAAAATTGAGCTACTTATCGACGGCGAAGTTGTCGATACTCGTGAGTACTCTGATTCAGATGCTGATGTGACGGGTTTGGGGTTTCAATCTGCGGTGGTTAGATTCGAGGTTGCAATTACCGATGAGGATTTAGGCAGTAGTTTGCGACTAATGGCGAAAGTTACTGATTTTCATCAAGAAGTGAATCAGACTGACGTACTTCGTATACAGGTCAAGAGTGACCAAAAGCCCACCGTGGCAATTTCAAACCCAACGGAGGGCGCATCGTTCGTCTCTGGTTTGCCAATTCAATTGCGTGCCAATGCGGTTGATGATTTAGGCATAGAGCGAGTCGATTTCTACGTAAACTCAATCTTGGTCGGCAGCGATAAAACGGCGCCTTACGCGTTTGTTTACCAAACTCAAGAAAATATTAAGATAGAACAAGCACTTAGCATCTATGCGGTGGCGTTCGATAGCGCTGAGCAATCAGAGAATAGTAATACGGTCGAGGTAACTCTGGGGCAGGACGAAGAGCCTCCGGTAGCGAATTTAAGTTCTCCGTTCATCAATGCTACTGATGCGGGTGACGATATTGCCGGCATCTTGGAGCAAAGTGAATTTGTCGTCAAGGTCTCTGGTTTTGATAATGTCGGCGCCACACGGGCCGAGCTGCGAGGGGTCAAACGAGAAGGGTCGCGTTACCTACTCACCGGTGATGCTAACGACGTATTACAAGATGAGTTGTTCCCAATCGACCAAATTCCGGGTGTGCTCAAAGCCTATAGTGCCCTGCGCCTAATTCGTGCACCGGCTTATCAAAATACCTCGGCTGGTGAGTTTGATCGCTATCCGATCTCGATAAAAGTATACGATCAGGTCGGCAATAGCTCGACAGCTAGGGCGATTGTAGGAATTTACGCAGACCAAAAACCAGAAGTCATCAGCATTACTCCGAGCAATAGTGTGTATTTTGCTAGTGATACGTTTGACGCCGATATTTTCTTGCGTGACGATCGATCGGTCGAGCGCGTTGAAATTGACTATCTTCTAGACGGAGTGCTGCTCGAGCGGCGAGTATTAGACCGAGATTCAGGCTTGGTACCAATGCAGGCGGTGCAGGTCAACGAGCGTTTAGATTTATCTGATAGTGGTGTTGCTAATGCCAATCAGACCTTAACAATCAAGGTCAAAGCGTACGATGTTCTGGCGCAAGAGTCTGATGAGCTTAGCAAAGAGGTTTCAATTGTCGCTGACATTGAAGGACCAATTGCTACCTTGTCAAAACCGATACCTGGCTCGACCCTTTTTAGCCAACAGAGCACAACCTTTGAAATCACCTCTACCGATCAAAGTGGCATCGCTAGTATTGAGGTACGTAACGGTGGCAACAGCATTTTTGTCAAAGATGTTAGCAGTACCGGTCCAAAACGCTTTAGCGGGGAGTTCAGTTATACGATCCCTGAGAGCGTAGACCAAA
>JAFMHC010000204.1 GCA_017854775.1 Gammaproteobacteria bacterium
TGTTATTGCTGGCTGGCAGTTAGCCGCTAGAGGCTACGCATTTTTTGATACCGTCGTGGCGATATTGATTGCTTTAATAATTTTGTACATGGCGGTTAAATTATTCTTAGGCGCTATTCCAATTTTGGTCGATTACAGTCGATTTAAGCCCGAAGAAATGAAACGGGTAGTGCAGGGCATTGACCATGTCGAGGCGGTGCAACAAGTGCGTGCACGCTCTGCGCGCACTGGCGGTAGTGCGGATGTGACCGTTACTGTTGATGCGACCTTAACCATGGCTCAGGCTCACGCGGTGACAGAATTGATCGAACAGGCTTTGCTCGCGCATTTCGGTTTTGACGATGTCGTTGTGCATGTGGAACCTGATTAACAAAATGCCATGATAAAGTTTTTTGTATCACGGGTTTATATTGTTGCCTATGCTGACACTATGAATATTGAAGGATCGGAGTACTAAGACAAATTTATGATTTATCGTGCAGAAAAGTTGTACCGACAACTCAAACGTATTTCCAGTAGAAACCGATTTGTCGTTTGGCTCTTTGGTATGACAAAGGCATCGAACAAAGATCACAAGCGTGGTTTGATCATTTTACAGATAGACGGGCTATCTCATGCGCAATTCAAGAAAGCCGCGAGTTCAGGAACCATGCCTTTCTTAAATTCGCTACTCAATGATGATCACTATTCTTTGCACTCATTGTATTCAGGTGTACCGTCTTCGACACCCGCTGTATAAGGGGAACTTTTCTACGGGGTTCGCGGCTGTGTTCCAGCTTTTAAGTTCAAACGACTGGGTGACAAAAAGCCTGTGCATATGTTGGATCTGAATGTTGCTGCCGATATTGAACAAAGCTTAATGAGAAAAGGCCATCCGCTTTTTAAAGATGGTAGCGTGTACTCTAACCTGTATACCGGTGGTGCGGCAGAGAGTTCATTTTGCGCATCATCCTTAGGATAGGACAGCATTATCCCAACTAAAAACGTTTATAAAATGGTGCTGTTTGTGTTGCTCAATATCGTTAGTGGCGTGCGCGTTGTGCTATTAATTGTGTTCGAGCTTTTCATGGCAATCATCGATTTTGTGCGTGGTGTAATTGGTGGCAAAAACCTATTAAAGGAATTGACCTTCGTGCCTCTGCGAGTCGGAGTTTCGGTGTTGTTGCGGGAACTGGTAACCATTGGTGTTAAACTCGATGCGGCGCGCGGTCTCCCGGTGATTCATGCAAACTTCTTAGGCTATGACGAACAATCACACCGACGTGGGCCAGAGTCAAAATTTGCCCATTGGAGTTTAAAAGGGTTGGATAAATCGATCGCGCGAATATGGCCTTCGGCCAAGCTTTCTGAACATAGAGAGTACGATATTTGGGTATATTCCGACCATGGTCAAGAGCCGACACAAAGTTACCCAGTAGAATTCTCGACAACGATAGAGTCGACGGTTCGCGAGGCCGTAGCGCGTTATTGCAGCACGCCATATGACGTGGCTCCGCGCGAGAACGAAAGTTCAGTTGATTATAGCGACGCCCAGCACATTAAGTTACTGGGTAGTAAAAAGCTCTCTGCCTGGCTAAGCGGTAAAGACCAGACAGACAAGCAAGCAATTAATTCCGCGGTACAAGTTGCGGCCATGGGGCCTATAGGCTTGGTCTATATTGACCATGACATTAGCCTAGTGCAACTTAAAGAGATCGCAACTAGTTTGGCAAAATACAGTCATGTGCCAATGGCCATGGTCGCCGATTTCGATTCAAAAGGTGACCGAATGGTGCATGTTGAGCGAGCTGACGGACATTGGAAGCTGCCAGCGGACAAGCAAATAATATTCGGACAACATCATCCGTTTCTAGAGGATGTTTGTAGCGATATGATCAACAAAGTTCATCATCAGTTCGCTGGCCAAACCACTCTCTGTGGTTGGCATGCTAAGCAAGCGCCGATCAGTTTTAGAATTGAAAACGGTGCGCATGGCGGGCCGGGTGATCAAGAAACGCACGCCTTTGCGCTTATCCCTGAAGACACCGCTTTACCTGCACGTGAGCGCTCATATTTACGATTTATCGACCTACATAATGCGGCGCGGACAATCTTAGATGAAGTGCCAAAGGTGTATCAAGTAGTTAACCAAAGCTCCGCAGTAAACTATCATAAACCCAACGGTTGTCTGCGTGTGATGACCTATAACGTACACAGCTGTATTGGCATGGATGGCAAGGTTGCGCCAAGACGTATTGCTAGAGTAATCAATCGTTACATGCCTGACATCATTGCCTTGCAGGAAGTAGATGTAAATCGTGCTGCCTCGCTGCATATTGATCAAGCGAGGGCGCTGGCCGCTGAATTGAATATGAACCTGTATTTTTCATCCGGTACGCTGCTTTGACGGGGAGCAGTTTGGAAATGCGATTTTGTCGCGTCATTCAATGCGGCTTATCGATGCCAGCCCCTTATTCACCAGTGTGTCACCTTTGCGAAGTCGAATGCCAGCGGTAGGGCAGGCACGCGGCGCTCTACATGTTGAAATCGACTTTAATGGAGCGAGCTTTTCAATTATTAATACGCATTTGGGCGTAACCCCGCAAGAGCGTCGGACACAAATAGCTTATTTACTGAGTGAGCCACGCTTCACAAATGAGCGAGCGCCGTTGATTGTTTGTGGTGACTTTAACGCCTCTCCGAAGCAGTACGCCTATAAACAAGTCGCCAAGAGAATGAACGATGTTCAGTTGCAAAATAATGGAGAAACTGTAAATAAGACATTCCCGAGTCGTTACCCAACAATGCGCATCGATCATATGTTTGTGGATAAAGGTGTCGACGTAGTCAATGTGTTTGTGCCGTCTAATCAAATGACCAAAGTTGCCTCAGACCATTTGCCACTGATTGCTGATTTAAGGATTCGGTGATATCAGTCAATAGTTGGGAGGGATGGTGACGCAACCAGTGACGGACTATTTACACAGTTCTTGGACTGCGTCATGAGTGCTCATAAACACTTTACCCGGTGCCAATCCATTCAATAAATGACTGCGTTCGAGTTGCCGCAATACCGGTATTTTTAGTTCCGCGAAATGAAAGGTAACCCCCGAATCACGCAGTTCTATAATAAGGTTTTGTAAGGCTTCAACGGCGCTGCTGTCGATAAAATTGACCGCGCTGCAAATTAACACAATGTTTTTAAGCTTTTTATGTTCAGAGGCGGCGGCAAGAAGCTGGTCTTCTAGGTAGCGCGAATTGGCAAAGTAGAGGCTTTCGTCGACGCGAATAATCAGCGTGTCACTATAAACTTCTACGTCATAATGTTTTACATTGCGAAAATGCTCAGACTTACCAACACGACCGACAATGGCAATGTGCGGCATGCTGGTGCGCAATAGATAGAGGCAAACTGACACCAGGATGCCAGCCACTATGCCTGCCTCTATGCCGACAGCGAGAACCGATAAAAACGTCGTGATTAGTGAGGCTGTGTCGGCTTTGTTATAACGCCATGTTGCAATAAAGCCCTGTATATCAATTAACTTAACAATCGCAACCATGATTGTCGCAGCGAGTACGGCCTTAGGTAAGTAGTAAAACCACGGTGTTAGAAATAGTAACGAGATCGCAATGAAAATAGCCGTAATGATCGACGCTAAGCCGCTGTTCGCGCCAGCGGAGAAGTTCACGGCAGAGCGGCTAAAGCCACCGGTCACAGGGCAGGCTCCAGTCACTGATGCGCTTAAGTTCGCCATTCCCAATGCCAGCAGTTCTTGATTGGCATCAACCTTTTGGCGGCGTTTGCTCGCCAGCGCTTTGGCCACCGAAATACTTTCCACAAACCCGACTAAGGAAATCACTAGCGCAGGCACAATAAGTTGCTGAACAATTGAAAAATCGAATTGTCTGACGCTTATCTGCGGTAACCCCGCGGGGATAGTGCCAGTTATGGCGACGGCTTGGGTTTGATCTAAACTGAAAAAGGTCACGCTCGCCACACCGAGCACGATAACCAAGATAGGACCCAGTTTACCTATAATAGTAATTATGTTTGCTGCGACGCCGAAACGCAATAACATAGCCGCTAAGGGCCTATCAGTGAGCAGCAATAGTATTATCGAGCTTAGGCCGATGGCTAAGGTGGTGATATTGACCAAATTCACATTAGCCACAACATAGGGCAGAATCTCGAGCGTAGAGACGTCCTTGGGTATATTGAGCCCCAAAATATGCTCTAGCTGACTTAGCGCGATTAGAATAGCTGCAGCACTGACAAAGCCAATAATAACTGGGTGACTGATGAAGTTGATCAAAAAGCCCAGACGAGCGAGCCCCATTGTTAATAGTATTGCGCCACTTAAAAGGGCCAACATGAGGCCGACAGCAACGGCTCCGCCGCTTGTGCCACTTACGTTAGTTTCAGCAATGGTAGCGGCAACCAGCAATGAAGTTATTGCAACCGGGCCGACTGATAAAAAATTACTACTACCAAATAAGCCATAAATAATTAACGGCAGCATGCTGGCATACAAACCAATCTCGGGTGGCAGACCAGCGAGCATCGCGTAGGCCATTGCTTGTGGAATTAGCATGATAGCTACGATCACGCCCGCCAGCAGATCACCGTTGAAGTTACTTGCTTGATACGACGCTAAGCGCTTGGCAATGGGTAGAAATCGAAACTGCTCGGTCATTTTGCTATTGGCTTTAGGTCTAAGGAATTGTTGATATTTTAGTATTGATTGAAATAAAAACTAGTTAGTTGACCTGAATCAACTTAGTAGAGATCTCAGCATAACTCAGTGACGAGAAAATAAGTGTTTGAAATGTCTTCAATTGAGGCGGAAAACGCAGCCAGTTGCTGGCTGTTGTTAGGTCTATAAGTGCCCTTGGGGTATTTTTAACGAAAAGTGACGGCATTCCAGACATTTTGATCCGTTCGTCGAGGTATGCTGAGGTTTCTATTACTAACTCAAACTTGGTTTACTCTAAGCAACTCTAATTAGGTGACAATTCAATGGAAAATTTCACTCCCCTTACGGCAATTTTGGGCGGTTTACTAATCGGCCTCAGTGCAACAATCTTGATGTTGTTTAATGGCCGTATCGCCGGCATCAGTGGTATTTTTTACGGTGCTTTCGAAGGTAAGGAGCACGATACCGCTTGGCGTTGGTGGTTTGTTGCCGGATTACTAGCTGCATCGGCGATTTTTTTCTGGCTGGCCCCAGCTGAATATACACCAAGCAGCGAGATGTCACTGACCAACGTGGCGATTGCCGGTCTGCTGGTTGGATTTGGAACCCGATTAGGCAGTGGCTGCACTAGTGGTCATGGGGTTTGCGGTATAGCACGGTTTTCGATGCGTTCGATTATCGCCACTATTACCTTTATTGTTGCCGGGGTTGCCACGACCTATGTTGTGCGACACTTGATTGGTATGGGCTCATGAGGCGGCCGCTGGTTGCGGTCATATCGGGTGCCTTATTTGGTTTAGGCTTGTGTGTGTCACAAATGGTTAATCCACAGAAGGTATTAAACTTCTTAGATATATTTGGCAATTGGGATCCGAGCTTACTGCTGGTGATTGGCGCAGCCACCGGCTTAACCATGTTTAGCTTTGGTTTTGTATTAAAGCGTAAAACATCGCTTTTTGACGATGAATTTCGATTGCCAACGAGCAAAGATATCGATCGAAGGCTGATAGTCGGCAGCGCTATTTTTGGCGTTGGTTGGGGGATCGGAGGTTATTGCCCCGGCCCCGCGATTGCGTCGATAACCACAGGTTTGATTGAACCTACAGTTTTCGTAGTGTTTTTGTTACTGGGCTCGCAAATAGAAAAAGTTTGGGGTTGGTTTGCCGCGCGGGCCAGTAGTTAGGCTCACGATGGGGTTTTAGAGACTATTTGGTTAACCTCCTTGCGGTCTAAGTACAATCCGATATCGGCGGCAAAGAGTGTTTAATTGAATTAGATCAATAAGATAGCGCAATCCTAGTTTGCTGTGGCTATACATTAATCTACATAGGCTCTTCAGCTACCAGGATACTCATATGAATACCAAAGACAATATAAGCAACACCTACAAGTCTGTTATCGACTCGCTCAAAGAAGAACGTGACGAATTGAACCTGAAAGTGCATCTTGCCAGTATGGAAGTTCGCGATGAATGGCAGGATGTTGAAAAGAAGTGGGAAAAACTACAATCTAAGGGACGTCATTTAGGCAAGGCATCTGGCGAATCGGCGCATGAGCTCGGCCAGGCATTTTCCATCCTAGGCAATGAGTTAAAAGAAACTTATGGGCGCCTGAAGCGATCTCTATAAGCTGACTGTGAATGGTTTTATATTGAAGCGATGCAAGCAGCCTACATGCCATGCGAAGAGCGGCGAAATTGCAAGCTGGGAAGGCTAATGAACCGTTTTTCTTAGTAATTGGCTCGGCCCAAAAAGGATGCAATGAGGTATTCACTTAAGCCCTATGATTGTGGCTGATGCGCACGTAGAGTGTAACGAGGTCGGAAACAAATTATTCGATCGTTTTGAAGCAACTCAAAAGACAATATCTCCAATGCCCCGAATAACTTGATATCGAATTGGGCTCGATTTGCGGAATATCCACATTGTAAAAAAATTGGGTGATCCGCGGATCGTAGCTTACAGCTCTGGCCACGAGAGCGGATTTTTTTTCAGATTAACGGGTTTATGGTTGAATAAATTGGGTCTGCAGTTATGCGCTTAGAAGATAATAGATGGATATAAGGTTAAGTTCTGCCTATCTTTGAGGCGTTGATAAGTCATGAGAATTTTACTTTGAAGTCGAAGATCGGCTTGCTAAGAGCAAGCTTCTGTATTAGCATCAATTCGCTAAGAATCAAAAGGTTACCTTTGGGTGGTCAGTTAGGGACGTTGTGTTGATATAGTTGTGTAGCACTCGATTTACACATTGGATATACGGCACAATAGGGATAATTTAATCAGAATAATGGACGAAATCGTATGTTTGACTTTGTAGGGAAATTTTTTAAAGGCAGGCCCGAAAAGAAAAAAGAAGTTGCTCGCAAAGCAGCAAAAGATCTTAGAGATTTGAAGCAATCCAACTCACAAAGTAAGGGAGTGCAATACGATTCCGGGCTTATTCAAAATTTAGAAAGAGATCATGAAATGCTTGTCGAAATATTTGGCAAGATATGGAGTGAAGGTTATGAGAAATCAGATTTTGACACTCTTTGCTTACACTTAAGTGAGTTTAAATCATTATTTCAAAGCCATTTGCTTAAAGAAAATGTGAAGTTTTATGTATATCTAGAACAATCCTTGCGCAGGGACACACACTCCTTGAGTATTGTTAAAGAATTTAGAAAGGATATGAATGACATCGCAAATGCGGTAATCGCGTTTTGCAAAAAGTACGATAAACCTGAATATACCGAAGTTGCTCACGAATCGTTTAAAGCTGATTATCAAGGTATAGGGCAAGCGCTTGTACGTCGCGTGCAGCTTGAAGAAAGAGATCTGTACTCTTTGTACGTACGTAATTAGTTGTACACACATAGTTAGTTGTCCGTGCGTCGTTAGGCGTAATATCATAGGCAGGCCAATTGAAGAAAGGATATCCAGAGTGCTCCGATATTAAGTAAATCTATCGAAGCACCTTTGGTAAATGCGCAGACTTTAACAAGAGCTTATTTACCCAAACCTACTTAAGGGATTAAGTAATAGCGAAGGTTAAAACTAACGGAGGGCAGAGTATTGTGGATAATATCGTTATTATTGGCGCTGGACCTTCCGGTGTTAAAGTAGCTAATGAGCTGTTAAATAAATCAGACACCGTTAGTATTAAAGTTTTTAACGCTGAGGCTTCGAACCCCTATAATCGAGCGCAGCTTTCGTATTTCCTGGCT
>JAFMHC010000205.1 GCA_017854775.1 Gammaproteobacteria bacterium
CTCTGAGGTTGAGGTTGCCGATATTGTTAACAGGGCAAATAGTTCTGAGCCTGACGCGGTGATCAACAATATTGAGGAAACCGTCTATATCTCTAAAATTACGCCATTAGATGCAAAGGGTAATAGTGATTTAGTAGAAGCGGCTAATAATGCCGCTGCCAGCACTAATACGCGCCAGACAGAGCAAGATGACTCAACAGCCTTAGCCGATATTGTTAGAGAGCAAAACGCCGCTCTAGAAAAAGCAGCGTCAGAAACTGATGCTAAAACTAACGCCAAAAAGCAGGATACCGAAAATGAGTCGCGGGGCTCAGTTGCTGCGACTGCTGACCAGCAATACGCTAAGCGAGAACGAGAACTACAGGCCGCCTTGGCTGTTGAACTCAAATCTCAGCAACAGGCTAAAGCGGCTAACAATGGATCATCGACGAAAGCGAAAATAACCACTGTCGATGTTGGTTGGGTAGTTCAAGTCGGCTTATTTACCGACAAGAGCAGAGCAATCGCTTTGATTAGCGAGCTAAAGAATAAGGGTTTTTCGGCATCAAGCAGTGTTGTTGATACCAACCGAGGCAAGAAAACGGGTACTAGAGTTTGGCTTGGTCCATTTGATAAAAGGGTGGCTGCTATCAACGAACAAGATCGCTTAAAGTCTAAAGCGGGAAAAGAGGGTTTTATTCGTGTGTATCCGTAAACTTAAAAATTGACCTTAGGGCTTATAATTATTAGGGCTTATATTTAATTGATCGACGAGTTGGTCAGAGAGAGGAAAAGATGGGTGGATTTGATTGGGTTATTGCGGCGATATTAGTCGTTTCAATTCTTGTGGGTATTTTTCGTGGCTTTATTAAAGAGTCGTTGTCGCTTATTTCTTGGATTTTGGCTATCTGGCTAGCATTTAATTTTTGCACTCAGGCGGGTGAATTCATTCATCAGTATATAAATATACCGGCGCCGAAATTCCGAGAATGGGCTGGTTTTGCCTCGGTCTTTATTTCTACACTCTTTGTTTTTTCTATTATCAGCTACATTATTACTAAAATATTTGTTCGGGGCCCGATAAAAGGTGTCGATCGAGTTTTGGGATTGGGTTTTGGTGCGTTGAGAGGGGTAGCAATCGTAGTTGCAGTGTTAGTTGTTGCCAAAGGCTTTGGCATGGAAACATCTGAGTGGTGGCAAAACTCCCAGCAGATAAGTAAATTCGAGCCCTTTGTGAAGACCGTAGAGGAGCTCTTTCCCGATAGTGGGCTGACACCAGAGGAGGACGACAGTGATTTCACTCAAACGGCCACCGAGCAAGCGATAAAAGCACTTGTTGAAGTCAATCAGTAGAATTAAAAATCAAAATCATCGTCTAGATATTTGCTTAAACGTGAAACCTAGGGTTTAAATAATGTATCATTCGCTAGCCAGATCTTGGGCTTGTAAATTAAGCTTTAAGGTTTAGTATTATTCTTTAGCCCTCAGATCATCTCAGTAGAGATAGAGCGATAAATATGTGTGGTGTGTTAGGTATAGTTGGTAAGTCTTCCGTTAGCACGAGCTTATACGATGGTTTAACTGTTCTGCAACATCGAGGTCAAGATGCTGCAGGAATTATGACCTGCGATGAAAACGGTTTCGTTAATTTGCGCAAAGACAATGGTCTTGTTAAGGACGTGTTCTTTTCTCAGCACATGCAGAGGTTAACAGGCAACGTTGGCATAGCCCACTGTCGTTACCCAACCGCTGGGTCAAACTCCTCAGCCGAAGCGCAACCATTTTACGTTAACTCTCCGTTTGGTATTGCTTTGGCCCATAACGGCAATTTAACTAATGCGAGCCGCCAAAGAAAACGAATCTTTAAAGATGATCTTCGGCATGTTAATACCACGTCAGACTCAGAGGTGTTACTCAACATCTTTGCGCATGAAATTTACAATGCCCTTGGTGCTGACACTTATACCCTGACCCACGATCATATTTTTACCGCTATCGAGGGCGTTTTTAAGCGCTGTCGTGGTGGCTATGCCGTTGTTGCTTACGTAATGGGCGTTGGCATCATTGCTTTTAGAGACAAGCACGGCATTCGCCCGTTAATTTATGGCTATCGAGATACCGATAAAGGTCGTGAATATATGGTGGCCTCTGAAAGTGTCGCCTTAGACAGCCAAGGTTTTACTGTGCTTGCTGATGTGATGCCGGGTGAGGCAATAATCTTGCCTCTCGAAGGTGATATCGTAAACCATCAGTGCGTTAGCGACGCCAGCTACGCTCCGTGCATTTTTGAACAAGTGTATTTGGCTAGACCAGATTCGATGATCGATGGTATCTCTGTCTATCGTACGCGAATGCGTATGGGGGAAAAATTAGCTAAGAAGGTTGCTAGAGAGTGGCCAGACCACGATATTGATGTGGTGATTCCGATACCGGACACCAGTAGGACCTCCGCACTGGAAATGTCGCAAGTGCTTGGAGTCCGTTATCGCGAAGGTTTCATTAAGAACCGTTACATTGGGCGAACATTTATCATGCCTGGTCAAGAGCAACGCAAGAAATCAGTTCGTCAGAAGCTCAATGCGATTGAATTAGAATTTCGTGGCAAGAATGTGATGCTGGTAGATGATTCAATTGTACGCGGAACGACCTCAAAGCAGATTGTGCAGATGGCCCGTGATGCCGGTGCTAAAAAAGTTTACTTTGCTTCTGCGGCCCCCCCGGTTCGTTATCCGAACGTCTATGGAATAGATATGCCTGCGGCATCAGAATTGATCGCGCATAACCGAACGGTTGAGCAAATCCAAGAAGCCATTGGCGCAGATCGTTTGATTTATCAAGATTTAAATGATTTGATCGACGCTGCTTCCGAAGGTAATCCGCAAATTACTAGTTTTGACACATCTTGCTTCAGTAAAAATTACGTAACGGGTGATGTTGATGATGCGTATTTCGCTGAATTGGAGATTGAGCGAAGTGATGGTGCTAAGCAAGCCCAAGACTATCAGCCTTCGGAGTTGCGTGACGTAAGTCAGATGTCAAACTAAGATTTTGTCTATTGATCAAATTTAGCTCATTAATAGTTGATTTTAACCAATTAGAAATTATGAAAAAGAGCATGTCAGATTATCGCCCAGCGACGCAAGCTGTTAGAGCTGGGCAAATTCGTAGTTCAGAAAATGAGCATAGCGAGCCGATATATACCACTTCTAGCTTCGTATTTGAATCTGCTGCACAGGCTTCGGCGAGGTTTTCTTTAGAAGAGGAGGGCAACATATATTCCCGCTTTACCAACCCTACGGTCCGCGTCTTCGAGCAGCGTTTAGCCTCATTAGAAGGGGGTGAAGCCTGCGTTGGTACTGGTTCTGGTATGGCGGCCATGTTAGCTACTTGTATGGCTGGGCTAAAAGCAGGTGATCATGTTGTGTCATCGCAATCTATCTTTGGTGCAAATCAGACTTTGCTCAAAGGTCTAATGGGTAACTTTGGTATTAAAACTACCTTTGTCAGTCTCACCGATCTCGATGCCTGGCGCAGCGCTATACGACAAAATACTAAAATGGTATTTTTTGAGACACCGGCCAATCCATTAATGCAAATCGGTGATATTGCCGCTATATCTGATATAGCGCATTCGGCTAATCCAGACATCAAAGTAGTTGTAGATAATTGTTTTTGTACGCCAATACTACAACGACCTTTGTCACTAGGGGCTGATGTTGTTCTGCACTCAGCAACCAAGTTTATCGACGGACAGGGTCGCTGTGTCGGCGGAGCCGTTGTTGGTGATGCCGATTTCGTTGGCGAAAAGATAGTCAGCTTTATGCGCACAGCGGGCCCATCGATGAGTCCCTTTAACGCCTGGGTATTCGCTAAGGGTTTAGAGACTCTACCACTGCGTGTTAATCAGGCATGTGATAACTCGATGCAACTGGCAGAGGCGCTCACCGAAGTCGCTCAAGTTGAGCGGGTTTACTACCCTGGCCTCAGCACTCATACTCAGTATGAACTGGCCAAAGCTCAACAGAGTAAAGGTGGTGCGGTGGTCTCTTTTGAGTTGAAAGGGGGGCAAGAAGCGGCCTGGAAGTTGATCGATAGTACGGAGCTATTGTCGATAACAGCCAATTTAGGTGATGCCCGAACAACCATAACTCACCCTTACACCACAACGCATGCACGTTGGAGTGACGAAGACAAAGCGGCGGCTGGGATATCTAGGGGGCTGGTGAGAATCGCGGTTGGACTTGAAGATCCGATTGATGTGATCGGCGACTTAAATTTTTCTAATTAGCAAAGCGTTTTAACCAGTTAAGCCTTGGGCTAATTAAGGTCTAAGGCATAACGCTCGCCTGAAAAAATTTGTAGGCGAGCGCTCGTGTCAATTTAACCGCGACGGCTTAAAATCGCGGTCATTTAAAGGCGTTATATTTAGAACTCTAGTAGCGCATTCAGACCTAAAATTCCAAGATCGGCGTCGCTGGTGTCGCCTGAATACTCAAGCTCTAAAACGCCTAGGTCACCGACCCGGTAGCCCAAACCAACGCCGAACGCCAGCCCGACTTCTTCAAGGTCTGAGTTTCCAAATTGCGAATCAGTGAACTGAAAATCTGCGTAAGACAAGCCACCTTTGAGCTTGTAATAGAGTGTCCCTGCTGAGCGATAGGTGAAGAATATATTAGCCACATCGACGTCGTAATCGAGCCCCAAACTAGGGATCGAGGCGTCTCCAGTAATGTATTCAAATTCGATAGTCGACGAGCCGCCTGCGTTGCCAATTGAGCGAGCAAATTCATAGCCAATAACAATACCAGCTGCGTCGGCATCTTTCTCATCGATGATGTTCGCGTCTACCTTGGCGACTTTTCCGCCAATGATCCATTTGCCTGGAGCGTTATTACCAAAAAAGGCACCCGTATCTCCGTCTGCCGCGAATGATGTTGGTTGTACTGCCAAAGCCCCAATTGCGGCTAGGGTGACAATCGCTGATTTAAATTTTTTATTAGCTGATTTAATTTTTTTATTAATAGTTGCTTGTGTCATTTCTCGTTACCTTAAGGATCCATACAACATGGTAGATTAAGATATATTATAAATTATTGAATTTCAATGGCTTGCGAGACATTCATCGATTAAAATATCGGCTATTAGAACATATGTGATGCCAGCCTATAATCTAGTTAGTGTTACGCTTGGGTACTAAACCTGTTTATCCCAGTGTAAACTCGCACCATGAGGATTATCGCCAGCATACTTTTTTTCTTACTCATTTTGTTACAAGCCAAGCTATGGTTTGGTGGGCACGGTGTTTTTCAACTATGGTCGCTGGAAGGCAATATTCAACAGTCTGTTGAGAGGAATCATGCGCTGGCGCGCAGAAATGACAAATTACATGCCCAAGTAAATGAGTTGAAGCAAGGTAGTGAGGCGCTTGAGGAAAGAGCCCGAAGTCAACTTGGTTTTATCAAAGAGGGAGAGATCTTTTACCGTGTTGTCCCGGGGCACTCTAAGGCAACCCCGGACTCAGCGAATGATTAACGGGGATTAACTGAGTTTAGTTTGCCGGCTAATATCTTCGCGTAAGGATTAAATTGGCGCGTTAACGATGTTGATGCCGTCTTTATCCACTCGCATAATGCTGCTGGTCATGTGCCAGTCGCCCAAAACATAGCGAGTCACTTTGTCACCGTCAATATCGTATTGATGTGTATTTTGACGATGAGTATGGCCGTGAATCATTTGCCTTATGGAGTGTTTAGTGAACGACGCCAGCACCGCGGCTTCGGTCACATCCATAATACCCATACTAATTGCAGACTTATGTTCATTGCTTTGTAGGCGTGCTTGTTTAGCTTGCTCAATGCGATCGGCAATATTCATTTTTAAGAAGCCATCACAAAACTGGTCGTTAGTCATCATTTGGCTTCTGAATTGTTGGTGTGCTATATCATCAGTGCATAAACTGTCTCCGTGTAATAGCAAAGTTTGAGTGCCGTAGAGGTCGATCAGTGTCTCGTCATTGAGGATTTTAAAGCCAGTGCGGTCGGTGAAGGTTTCGCGAACTAAAAAGTCTCGATTGCCGGCAATGAAGTAGCAATCAACGACTTCGCTAATTGTCTTCATTGCATCCAAAATCGGGTCCGCTCCGAGGATTTCAGCAGCGTCGTCGCCAATCCAAAATTCAAATAGATCTCCCAAAATATAAAGTCGTTCAGCTGTCGGCGCGTCGTTAACTAAAAAGTCGAAAAACGCTTTAATGATTTGGGGGCGCTCAGGGGTCAGATGTAAATCTGAAATTATATATGTATGCATGTTCGTTATTGTATGCGAGAGATGCTTTTTAGGGCAATAAATAATGGCTGAAGAATGTAGGCGAGACCTCAGTATCGCTCTATCAAAAACTAGAATGGCTACAATCTGTTTTGTTCGAGTTGAAATTCTGCATATCGGTGTTGACAAGTTTTTAGTCGCAATCGGAGAGTAGTTCAAACTAAATTTAGTTCGTAGTTGAGTCGCGCAAAGGCCTCTAAACCATATCTTTTATGAATGCTTTACATATCAGATAGACATAAAGTCTTGTATCGCTTGGTTTAAGGGGTTTATATCTACTCATTGAAGCGCTAAAAAGTGAATAAGTTCGTTGTGTTTAAGCCCCTAGCGTTTATAATTTGCAGTTGATATAGCCGCCCGTTTAAGGGCATTTTTTATTGTCGCTCATTCGAGCGGAAAACCAGAGTTTATTGGGAGACCTCCGTGCAGTTATCAGGTGCAGAAATAGTAGTCAAAAGCCTTGAAGAAGAGGGTGTGGAGTTTGTCTTCGGGTACCCTGGCGGTGCAGCATTACACATCTATGACGCGTTTCATCGGCAAGACGAAGTCAAACATATTTTAGTTCGCCATGAGCAAGGCGCAACACACGCGGCCGACGGCTACGCTCGTTCTACCGGTAAGCCCGGTGTGGTGCTTGTGACGTCGGGACCTGGTATTACTAATGCTATTACCGGCATCGCTACTGCGTATATGGATTCGATACCGATGGTGGTGCTGTCTGGTCAAGTTATGACGCCGTTGATTGGTTATGATGCTTTCCAAGAAATTGATGCTGTGGGTATTAGTCGTCCCTGCGTTAAGCACAATTTTCTTATTCAAAGTGTTGAAGAAATTGCGGAAACGATTAAGAAGGCTTTTCATATTGCTACCACTGGCCGACCTGGTCCAGTGCTGGTTGATATCCCGAAAGATATTACCGCCGAAGTTACTGAGTTCTTATACCCGAAATCAGTTGAGATGCGTTCTTATCCGCCTGCACCTAAAGCCCATCCGAGTGAAATTGTAACGGCGGTCGAGGCGATGCTTAATGCTAAGCGGCCAGTGGTTTATGCTGGCGGCGGAGTGGTCTTAGCGCATGCACAGCAAGAGCTAACCAGTTTCGTTAAAACGCTAGGTTTCCCCTGCACAAACACCCTTATGGGGCTTGGCGCTTACCCACATGATGATCCGCTTTTTATCGGAATGCTGGGAATGCACGGTACCTATGAGGCGAATCTGGCGATGCATGATTCTGACTTGATCATTGCATTAGGCGCTCGCTTTGATGATCGTATTACTGGCACCTTGGACGGCTTTGCGCCTCATGCGAAGGTAATTCATGTTGATATAGATCCATCGGTGATCGATAAAAATATTAAAGCCGATATCGCAATTGTCGCTGATGTAAAAGAAGTGCTTGACGCTTTCAACCAAGAAATTGCTCGAAGAAGTAAAGATATTAATCCGTCTTTGGTTTCTGATTGGTGGGGTCAAATCCAAGAGTGGCGCGGAGTTAACAGTTATTGGTACGATGAAGACTCAAAAATCATCAAGCCTCAGTATGTAGTGCAAAAATTACACGAAGTCA
>JAFMHC010000206.1 GCA_017854775.1 Gammaproteobacteria bacterium
GTTGTGGCTTAGCTCGTGTACTCCGGCATAAAGGCAGTTGATTAATATACCTTGGATCATAAAAAACGGCAGCGCCAACCAACTACCCCAGGTAGTAAAAAGCAATATTGAATTGATCGCAATCGCACCAATATGGGATGCAACTTTTAGCCAACCACGAAAATCTGAGCGACCCTTGAGCGCCTTTAAGCTTTTTGCCGGTAGATGTACTGATCGTTCAAACGATGCATCCATAGAGACCTCATTAGATCTGTGTTGTTTTACAAAATGATGGGGGATAATAAAATACTTCTATTAGCTAACTATTGTAGGGCTTCTGAAGAGGCAGTGGTATAACCCAATCAGGTTAACCGGCACCACCAATATGGGGGGGTTATCTGTGCTAAATTGTCGACTAGAATAAAGTTATGCTGTGGTCTTCTCAGAGTATTAACCACAACTAAGCTATCCAAGGTAAGCTAGATGCAAACACTTAAAATTTATCAGTCTCTTTGGGCCATGCAGTTGCGTGGCCCAGACGGTTATGAGCATGGTAATGAAAAATCATTTCAAATGATCGCAGATGCCGGGTATCACGGTGTTTGCATTGATCCTACCGTCAGCGAAATTGCTGAAAATTTGGCCCTCAAGCCCTATTTCGAGCAACACGGTTTGGAGGTAATGGTAAATGCCTTTCCTAAAAGTGCTGACGATCTGCGCAAATTACTCGAATTTGCGAAGCAAATGAACGCAACCCAGTTCAGCATTATTGGCACCGTTTACCCACTGACCATTGCTGGCGCAATTCCGATAATTCGCAGCTGGATCGATATTTCATATGAAGTCGGGATGCCGATCATGTTCGAAACCCATCGAGACTGCATAACCAATGACATGTTTACAACCTTGCAGCTTCTCGATGAAATTCCCGAAATGAGGCTGTGCGCGGATCTATCGCACTACGTTCTAAACCGAGAACTATCGACCCCACTGTCGAGAGAATGGGCCGCCCTATTCGACCGCTTGTTAGCCCGCTCAGATTCATTTCAAGGTCGAATTGCAAACCGCGAACAAATTCAGGTACCTATTGAGTTTAAGCAACATCAAGAATGGGTAGAGTTGTTTAAGCACTGGTGGTCTCGCGGCATTAACGATTGGCGAAGCCGGTCCAGCGAAGACCAAGAGCTAATTTTTCTATGTGAACTTGGGCCACCGCCGTACGCTATCACCGATGTCAATCAAGCTGAATTATCAGACCGCTGGCAAGAGGCCTTAACGATTAAGTCTTGGCTCGAAGATATTTGGGCAAACAGTGCGCCAATTAGTATCTACAGGTAAAGCCTATGTGTGTTAAACGTCACTGAACTATACCTTTTATAAACTATTAGGCGATCAATAGATAAGATGAGCCGCGATCGACAAAATCGGCAACACAATGATGGTTCTAATTATGAAAATACTTGCCAACTGCGCGACGGAAACGGGGATGGTTGACCGCAAAATCAACAACCCATTCTCCGCCATATAGATTAATTGCGTGACCGACAAGCCAGCTAAAACAAATCGGGTAATCGGGCTATCTACGTTGGTCGACACGATCGCTGGAATAAATTGATCAAAGAAACCAACCAAGGTACCGGCGGCGGCTGCGTCAGCCTCTGGCAACTGCAAAATTTGTAATACGTAAACCATTGGTGCACTAATCCATTGCAGTACCGAGGTATGGTAATACACGATTAACACCAGAACCTCGATCGTCATGGCTACCGGCAAAACAGCAAATGAAATATCAAAGATACTGCGACCAGTGATATTTAGCTGCTGCTTGACACTAGGCGCATGCTCAGCTCGATAAAGCGCGGCATTCAAAGACTGGCGAAATAATGAGCCGCTCTGCTGCAACGGCGGAACCTCACGTTTATCGCGTTGATAAAAACTATTAGCTAAACCTGACAATGGTGGCAAGCGAGGGGTAATCAAGGCAGCGATAAGCCCGCAAATTGTAACCACAACATAGAACAATACAAAGTTGTCATCAATTCTAGCCGTTTGCGCGATCACCACACTAAAGGGTAACGACACGGCGGAAAAATTGGTTGCCACAACCGCGGCTTCTCTGGCGCTGTAATGGCCACTTTCGTATTGCCTGATGGTCAGAATGGTACCGATACTAGAGTCACCAATCCACGACGTTAAAGCATCAAGACTGGCGCGTCCGGGTAAGCCAAAAACCGCTTGAAATACCCGGCTAATCATAGTGCCAATAAACTCAAAAAAGCCGAAATCGGTTAGCAGTGGTAATAGAATATTAGCGACAAAAATTATGCACAAAATAATCCCAGCAATATCGACATAAGCGACCTTGCCGGTGTCATCGCTAATTATCCATTCTGGCCCTATCTGTAAATAGGTCATGGTACAAAGCACACCGCCTAAAATACGCAGTGCTAACCAAATTGCCGTGGTGTTGAAGACCTCTTGTATCAACGACGACGAGGCAAGAAACCTTGGTTTGAAAACGCTGACGATTAAAGAAACTAGGCCGGATAACGCAAAGATGACGGTAATCAACAACGGCAAAAAATCACCGAGCCAAGCCATCAACCCATTAGCGAGCACGCCAACGACAATGGTTTGCTTCGCATCGTAGGTCACTGGTGTTAAAAACAAGGCAATGCCTATTAATGACGGCAGCAAAAACTTAAGATAAAGCTTAAAAGGCGAAGTATTATTTTCGGCCGACGCCGCTAGCGAATATTTTCTCATAGAACGCTACTATAATTGACGTTAGACGATAATAGTAGGCTTGGATTTATTTGCTCTGAGGCATGATCGCTAATTTAGCAGCCGACCACTACAGGCTTGCGTAACTAAGCATTTTTGAGCAGTCATCGAATTAAGAAACGACAATATGGTTTTCACGGCGATCGGATAATAACAGGACATGTTATTTTAAATTGGTCGGGGTGACAGGATTTGAACCTGTGACCACCGCTCCCCCAGAGCGGTGCGCTACCAGGCTGCGCTACACCCCGATCAATATAGGGGAATATATACTAATTTCTAAGGATCGCAACTGGGTTTTTAAAAACTTTTGCTGCTCTTAGGCAGGTGCCGTTAGTGAGACAGCACAAAATTTTACTCAGCAATGAGTTTTGGCCAATTTTGGTCTGCGTCACGAATAAAATCGTCTTTGTTCTGCGACCATTTTTTATTAATACTTTCGTTATAGTTCAAATATAACTTGCCACCATGAATGGTAAACAGTTCAGGCTTAATCGACGCAGTTGAACCTTGGGACACGGCATAAGCGCAGTAGCCGCCATATTGCGGTGCGTATTTTTCAGGATCCGATTTAAAAAGATCAAGATTCTCTTGGCTGGAAAATAGCCAAGTTGCCTGCTGGTACTCAGTACTAAACTCCGACTTACCTTTTACCGGTGCGTTCTCAGTAAAGTAGGCTACGGTGTCATAGCCCTTTATGGCATCACTTGAGAACAATGTTGTGTAGGTCGGATCTAAGGCAAATGCTTTGCTTGAAATCACAGCTAGCGACATAATTATCGCGATAAACTTCGCGGCTCTGGTTAAAGTGGCTCTGGTTACAAATTGACTCATTGTTCTACCCCTTGACGTTTATTAGTTGGCCCAACTTCATTTGATAGCTGGGTTTATTATTTGTTCTAATAGCGCTTCAACTGTCAGGTTGATTCAACTACTTGACGAATTCGTCGAGCTTTGTGGCGATAACATCATGGCAATGATCGGTGCAATGTCGCCGACTTTCGAATTCATCATAATAGCAGACCGGATGATAGTGAACTTTGGCACGAACTTTTCGCAATGGCATAAGTCCTAAAAAATGCGGTAAAAATGGGGTCTTTGCATACCATGCATAATGATCGCGTGCTTTTTGGTTATCAATTTTTTCGCCGCCGTGATGTGTATACGCAACAGTAATTGGTTGAATGGTAACTCTTGGGCTGCCTTCATCTGAGTTAGCCGACTCAATGAAACTGGATTTAAACGGTGCGACCAGCACCCCTTCTGTGCTGGTGCCTTCAGGGAACAGCGTCAGACTATTTCCATGCGCGAAATGTTGTTTTAAGGTTTCTAACTGTTTGCCAGTTTTACCGGCCGAGCGTTCAATGAATAACGTGTTTTGAAACTCGGCTAACTTTCCAAACACTGGCCAACTAGCGACTTCGGACTTGGCAATAAAATAGGCAGGCAAACGTCCGAGAACAAAGACATCAAGATATGAAACATGATTACTAACGTACAATGTTGGCCGAGCTTGGCTCATTTCTCCGGACTCCACGACCTCAATCCCGAGGATGCGACAGGTACCGGCATGAAATTTATGCGGAATCTTAGTGTAACCTGGAATACCCAAAACCTTGGCCAACATAAAAAATAACGGCACAAAGATTATCCATAGCGTCAGCACTATGATTCGAATGAAGCCTACAAGGTAATTTTTTCTTATTATCATGATTTTAAGTTCAGGGGCGTTAAAGTTTAGGGGCGTTAAAGTTCTGAGGCTTAAGAATTCTAAGTTCTACCTAGCTCTAAAGCATATCGCGCCAAAACCTTATACCGAACCCTCGCTTGCTAGTCGATAGATTTATTGACTAGCGCATGATTACTGCCAAACATTTCATTTACATCAACGTAAATAGCCACGAAAGTGGTGTTAAATACCTCGTCTATAACGGCATGATCGCTGATGCGCGCACCGATTTTTAAATAGCCGCGCAGCATGGTTGGCACCTTTCCTCGCTCCTTTCCTTTTCCTGGTGTTTCTGAGAAGTCTTTAATCGCAACACTATTGACGCCACTATTGACGCCACTTTTGACGCACGGCATCAAGGCGTCACCAGCTAGATGTTTATCGTAGAGATATGAAAGTATCTCCGTATGCTCGCGGTAGTCTGTTCCTTTGAAACTGGCACACCCAAACAGTACATCATAATGATTTTGCTCTATGAACTGCATGGTGAACTTCCATAGCAGCATTAGGGCTGCTCCACCACGGCCCTCGGGCGAGACGCAAGCGCGGCTCAACTCAAGAATTCGGCCATAATTAGTCCTGAGACCCGACAGATCAAACGCATGTTCAGTATAAAATTCTTGCCCCTCTTCAAGCGCTTGGTTACTAACCAACCTAACCGTTCCGATCACTTTATCGTCACAGCTAGAGTCAACTACGACGACGTGATATGCGACATGATCCCATTCATCTTCTTCACGCTCACTATTTAGCATTTCACGTGTAATTCGGCCACCGCTCTCTTTGAACAAAACCTCGTAGCGAAGCTTTTGTGCCGCTTGAATTTCCTTTTTAGACGAGGCAAGACGTACATTATATCGCCCAGCCGACATGGCGCCGGCGATTAACTTAGTCATCTGCTTAAACAATTTTGGTTTTATAGCCATAATTTTGTAGGGTTCGCCTCGAACGGGGTAGCTACGACATCAGTCGCTCTGACATGAGTTTACTCTAAAGAAAATAACGCTTAGAGCGCAACACCGGGAGCCACTTCGAGCTCATTGTTAACTAATTGAGTATTATCGATTGGTTCAACAAAGGCCATGGCTAATGCCGACCCAAGAATAGCTCGGCACGGACAGCCGTCGGCATAGCGAAAATGAATGCCGTCGCTGGACACGCTAACATGACTTAGGCTGACGGTGCTTGCATCGTCTCTATGCATACAAACGGACTCTTTAGAGCGGCTCGGTAGATGACTGGAGTGGTAACTAATATAGTCTTCTACCTGCTTGGACTCAACTAAATTCAAACTGGCAAACAACTCTTTACGCACTGACTTAACGTGCTGTGCATCGACTGACGAGCTTGATTTAGGCGTTTTTAAATCTCTCTCAATTCGTGCCAAGTGACCATCCCAGACACACAAACGATTATCACCATGGTGATCAATGATAAACATTCTAAATGCACGGTAATCACCGAGATCGAGCGAATCGAATAGCTCCTCAGCCTTGCTTAATGAGGTTGTAGAGGCAAAACGGCGAACGATTTCTCCACGGCTAGTCCACTTTTTATACGTCTCGATTTGCTCAAATTGGTAGTGATTTAATAAACACACAGTGACCCCAAATTGATTGGCAGCGATCCAAGTGCCTCCGGCATCTGCATCGGTAGGCGACAAATATTGCACTCCACGATTTGACTGTGACGTCGGTAGTTCTGCCCGACGGCGTGATTTTCGCTCATCTCTATTAAAAAATAGCTCATAGCCATCTTCTTTGACAAACCATGTCATAGTGCACATGGTTGAGGGTCTCCAATAATAGATTCTGTGGCCGATTTCTGATGCTCGCGCGTGGCGATGGCAACGCCAAAATCGTCCGCTGGCTGAGCACCAAAAGTGCGAGTCATGGCACCTATAATGGCATAATGATGCATCGTGTGAGATTGTAAAAACAATAGCTCACGAAATACCGTTGAGGTTATAGACTCTGTCGATTGCTGGTCACTGAGCTTGCAGGGTTTATCAAGATTTTGTTGCTCAAGGTCGCTTAGCGCCTCTTGCAGCTCAATTAGTGTTTGATTAGCGTAAACAAAATCTAGTTCGAGTAGCGAATCTCGTTCACGATCGTCGTAGCATATATGGCCGGCCTCTAACTGTCGGATAAAACACCGATAGTGCTCTAATACATGGCGAAAGTGAGCACCTATGGTCGAGTGAAAGGCCGGTTTATAGCCTCGCGTGTATTGTTCAGGCTTAAGCAAGGCTAATAATTCCGCACCCTCACCTAACGCATCGATATTGGCCTGCAATAAATTCTTATTTTGTGACAAAAATCATGTCCTCATTATTCGTCCAAACTTGACTGCGCGCGGCGCCGTATTGGGACGTTTTAATATCTTATAATCATGACCTTGCCACAATTCAATCTATTACACTATATGACAATCTTTAGATTGGTTGGCGAAATCTTTAACGTTAATTAACCAACAAGCATGCTAGCCGCCGAAATAGCGGCGGCCTCGGTACGCAGAATATACGGCCCAATACGCATAGAGGGAACCGAAAATTGCCGAAGTTTGGCAAATTCTTGCTCTGAAAAACCACCTTCTGGGCCTATCAGCACAGTAACGTCTGAATTACTCTGCGCTAAGTTGAGCAAGCACTCGCCGTCGGCATTAGCCACAACTAAATTTCTTTGGCTGTGCTGGCAGGTCTTGCTATGGTTGCTTTGACGGCTGCTAGTTGAACTGGGGTCACTATTATCGCTGCTCTCTGGGAGACTACCAAGCAATTGATCTAAATCTCGCTCGCTAGCGATTCTCGGCATCCATGGATTCTGCGATTGCTTACAGGCTTCAATCGATACCCTTAGCCATTTTTCAGCGGTATTGTCGTTGAACTTTGTTTCCGAGTACCTACAGCGCACTGGGATAATTTCAAAAACACCGAGTTGAGTTAATATATCAACCATTACTTTCTGGCGATCGCCCTTAGGTATTGCTACCGCTATCGATACCCTGCGCGCAGGAGGGTCAAGTTGCTCAAAAGAATCAAGCTCAACCATCACCGTACGGCGTTCAACAAGCGACAAAGCGCCCAGCGCGACTAGCCCGAAGCCATTGAATAGGCGGACTCGCTGACCAACCCGCAAGCGACGCGATTTGGCCGCATGCGATGCTTCCTTAGCATCTAGGCTGACCACCGAATCTTGCGGTTTAAGCGACGAGTGATGAAAACTAGGAATAGACATTTGAGTATCAATAAACGGTTAGTAGATGGATCAACGATTAGCTACGCATCAAATAATGCAGTTTGAAGTTTATAGGCAACACTCGATGCCGCGATTCACATGTAGACATCATAATGTACAAGCTTACTCGAGAATTG
>JAFMHC010000207.1 GCA_017854775.1 Gammaproteobacteria bacterium
ATACGCTTTTGATAGGACACGGTTTAGTCGCTAAGTTTGCCAAGCGGCAGCGGCGTACATTCGACACTATTGTAGCTATAGAATCAGTTAAAACGGAGACTCGCGAGTGAGCGTTCTTGCTTTTCTGTTTGGACTAGCACTCTTTTTGTATTCCATGCATCAGCTTGAATCCGGAATCCGAGCCGCTAGTGGGCAAGGCTTAAAGAATTTGATTATTAGCAATACCAATACGCCGATCAGTGCGGCTGGTAGTGGTGTAATAGCCACCGCTATTCTGCAAAGCAGCTCCATGGTTTCAGTACTCGCGTTAGCGTTTGTCAGTGCTGGTGTAATGCCATTGTTTAATGCCATTGTTTAATGGCATTGGGGTGGTTCTGGGTGCTAATTTGGGTACAACTATGACCGGTTGGATTGTTACCACCATTGGTTTTAAAATGAATTTGCAAGCGCTAGTGCCACCACTGCTTGGCCTGGGAGCCGCTGCAAACCTAGGCTACCTCAAAAGCCCTCGTCTAAAAGGGGTTGGTAACGTCTGTTTGGCATTTGGGTTGTTGATCTTCGGGCTCGACATCATGAAAAAATAGCGTTGCCGGTTTTTCACAGCTTGTCAATATTGCGACCTTACAAATATTCAACCAATTGGCTATTTGTTAGTCGGTGTTGTTTTAGCCGCCGTTATGCAGTCCAGCTCGGCGGTCATGATCATTACCTTATCATTGCTTAGCACTAATCTATTGAATCTTGTAGACGCTGCAGCACTTGTGATTGGTGCCGACCTTGGCACTACCAGCACCACGGTATTGGCTAGCTTTGGAGAATCGATAGTCAAGAAACAACTTGCATTGGCGCATGTGTTTTTTAATATCGTTGTCGATAGCTTTGCATTTCTAATTTTGTTGTCGCTACTGCCGAAAGCGTTGAATTTACTCAACATTCAGGACTCGATGTTCGACGTCGTTTCGTTTCACAGTCTGTTTAATTTGTTTGGCCTACTTATATTTTTGCCATTGCTAAAGTTTTACACCAGTTTAATTGAGAGGCTAATACCCATTAGCCGTAGCAATAGACCGGAGTTTTTTAATGTTCCGGTCGAAGTCCCCGAGTTTGCGATCAATGACCTTAAAAACGCCTTAAGATACCTCAATGAGGAGGCAATAAAATCACATATGATGGAGCTTGGAATTAGTCTCGATACCCTGGCAAAAGATAGCTTTTTAGGGCCGGAGTCGCGTGGAAATTTTCAGCTCGATTATCAGAACCTCAAAGATTTTGAAGATCAGTATTTGCACTATGCCAATAAACTTCAACTCGCTGAGCTCGAGCTTGGTCAGGGTGAAAGTATTATTAAAATGCTTGAAGCCGCGAGAGCCACGGTTTATGCATCCAAGACTTTAAAAGATTTCAGGACCGATTTTGAATATCTTCACCAGTCTTTCGATAACCCTCTCGCTCAGCAGTTGCTGAGCGCGCACAATGAGTTTCTAAGCAAATTTTATCAGGGATGCATACGATTACTGCACTCGAATACTGTAGTTGAGGCGGCTTTAGTTGAGCAGAATAGCCTGCGTGAACTTAACGACCAACACTATCAACAGAGTTGCGATCTAGTAGCGCGTTCTTTGCGACAAGAAGGTCAGGCTGTTGGCTTTATCTCAACGTTGTTTAACCTTAATCACGAACTACACCATTACGCACGATATATGTTGAGTGCGCTAGTCGCCAATCACGACGCTGATTTGCATACGCATTCATAGAAAGGCCGATCAGTGAGACAACAGCACCGGTACCGGGCTTTTCTTAATTAATGATCTAGTCATTCCACCAAGTACAATTTCTCGAAAACGCGAGTGACCGTAGCCGCCGATAATAATTAAATCTCGGCCTCGGTTTTCAACATGGCGGAGTAGCGTATCCGTTTCATTCAGATCTTGTTCAATCATGCGTTCGGCAAAATACTTTGTTGTGACCTCATGCTTGCTTAGATAATCACTGATTTCAATGCCCTCGATTAGTTCTTCTTTAAAGTCAGTCGTTTGGGTAATCGCGACAATATCGACATCTTTTGCATCACGCATAATCGGAAGTGCGTGGCGAACGGCGCTCACCGCTTCGCGTGTTTCCTTCCAACCGAGCACAGGTAGTTGCGCGAAGTTTTCAGCGGACCAATCGCTAGGTATAACCACTGTTGGCAGGCCGGTATCAGTAATTAGATGATCGACGAAATCGGTGTCGTTAAAGACCACACTACTTTCTGAATCTGGCTGGCGAACAAATATTAAGTCGGAGTAGAACGCGGGCCTTGGTTTTTTCTCATACTCGTCGGTCTGATGCCATTGGCAACGAAGCTCGTAATCGGCGGTAATGCTTTCAAAACGTGCCTTTATTTTTTCGCAGTAGCTAGCTTGAAGTTGATAGAACGTTTCCGCCAGGCCGAGCGGGTAATTTCCGTAAGCGACGGAGTAAGCCATGACATCAGGCTTAACAAACAAGCCCGTTAGCCTAGCATTGTGATGGGCTGCAAAAGCGGCGGCTGCTCTAATGGCGCTGTCGTGCGACTGGTCCCCGAATGTGTATACTAGTACTTCTTTAATCATGATGACCTCTACTAAATGATTGATATTGATGCCAATATATCATTCTAGCGAACATCAGGCGATTTGATATTGATACAGATCAACGTATTCGCCTTAAGGTTGTTAATGCAAGTGGAATCGGTTGAAGAGACTAGGAGGAATCATAACTTCATTCGGTGCCGACTTGTTTTGGCTGCAGCCTTTGTTATTTGGATTGGATCACTGGAGCTGGTTTAAAACGTTTTTTCCACCACCTAATAGTCAACGGCACAGAGAGGTTTAGTAAGAAGCAGGTGATCATCAATGTATAGAAAGCTTCAGCCGACATCACCTTAGTCTGCACGTAGGCAATCTCCATCACTACAAATGCCAACTCGGCTCGGCCTAACATGCCAAAGCCAATCATCAAGCTGTCAGGCCAATCAAATTTGCCGGTGTATTTGGCCGCCAGTGACGCGCTTATTATCTGTCCAAAAAATAAACCGGTGAATAGTAGCAGTGCTTGTGGCAGCGTGGCCAAAAATAACGGGCCGTCAAATAATAGTTTGCTACCAAGGGTGACAAAGAAAACCGGCCCAAGCCATGAGAACGCAACGTTATCAATCATTAATCGAGCTTGTTCATAAGCACTTGATTGATGGCCGCTTGATTGATGGCTACCGGTCTGAAGGTGCCGCTCTTGATCTGTTTCCTTGGCTGTATTGGCAAAGTATTCTTGACGAATTATCAGGCCAGCCATATAGGCACCAACTGCAGGATGAAAACCGAAAGCATGCGCTAGTAGACCGACCAATACGGCTATCAGCAGTAATGCTAGAACGGTGTACTCGCCGCCGCTCATGTCTAAAAGCTTCTTTAAGCTAAAGGGCCCGATGATAGGGATCTTGAGTGCAAAACCACGGCTCGCAGGAAACAAGCCCGCGCCGATTAAGGTTACTAATAGAAAGAAGGCAACCACTTTTGCTAGAATTAGTAATAGGCCAAAGGCGCTAAAGGTTGAATCACCCGAAGCTATCGGCACCAGCGCGGCAACAAGCGCAAGTGAGGCTATATCATCTAACACCGCCGACGTCATGATGCCAGTCGCCGCAGGTGTTTTGTTTAAGCCTTCGCCTTTCAGAGATACCATGGTCAGTGACACCGCTGTTGCGGTCATTGCCAAGCCACACAGCAAGGCCATATTTGCATCACCCCAGTACCAGAGCGTTAGTCCATAGGCGATACAAAAAGGAACTACTGCACCGAAAAAAGCAATACCCCAACTGCGCTTTATACTGCTAAGAAAATTGCCGGTTTCCTCTTCAAAGCCTAAAGAGAACATGATCACAATGATGCCGAGTTCCGCAAGGCCGACTATAAAAACAGGCATTTCGATAGGAATCACGCCGAAGTTGGTAAGCAGCGAACCAAAAAATAAATACCACAATACCGGCGTCAAACGCGTTTTTTCGGCTAGCAATGAGGCTGCAAAAACGCTGGTCCAAATGATTGCTAGAATTCCAATGTCGTGCATGGCAGTACCATTTTGTTAATTCATGATCAGTCATACTAGCTATTGCAAGGCGCGGCTAATTGATCTGAGTCAGTTTTTCTCTAAGAGTTGTAAGCTTTATCGCTTGCTATGCTTGGTGATTGAGTGTCAGCTCGGTGTCACGCCATATCGGGGCTGAGGCGAAAATTTGTTTATTTTGAGGACAATGTTCGGTGATTAACCGCAGCCTTTATTATTAATATTAGGGGTGTATACTCGTCTATGAAACGGATCACTAGGTTAACCATCATGTACGATCACTCTTGTTCAAATTGTGCGATGAGCGAAATTTGCCTGCCATTAGGCTTAGATAAAGCTGATATAGGGCGGCTTGAGAAAATCGTCACAACCTCGGCGGTGAGACATACCGGCGACAATATAGTGCGACAGGGAGATGCGTTTCAGAACGTCTACGCGGTTAAATCTGGGATGACTAAGTCATATCGGTTCGACGATGCTGGTACTGAGTATATTCATTCGTTTCATTTGCCCGGTGAGCTGTTCGGGCTCGATGCGATTTATGCTAAGCGCTATGGGTTTACTGTTGAAGCTCTGGATACCGTGGTTCTCTGTGAAATGAATTTTGAAGAGTTGCAAGTCTTATGCTCGCATGTGCCATCGCTGCAACGGCAAGTCTTTAATCTTTTAAGTCGAGATTTATATAACTCGCACGTCAATCCGATAGAGCACTTTGATCAAACAGCCGAGCAAAAACTATCTGGATTCTTACATAACTTGTTATCGCGTTTTCACGCTAGAGGCCACGTGAGCATGGAGCTTCATTTGCCTATGTCGCGCCGAGATATCGCAAATCACTTAGGCTTAGCACCGGAAACAATAAGCCGCTTACTAAAACGCTTTCAACAACAAAATGTCATCGATATAAAAAACCGTTTAGTTACTATTGTGGATCAAGTAAAGCTTGAAAGTATGGTGCATTGTCATGCCTTAGAGGCTTCTATAACACCGAGTGAAATCACTCGTTCGGTAAAATGACGTTAGTTTGATAGTGTCCGCATTAACGGCTCTATCTTAGAATTAATTGATTTAGATCAAACCCATTTTAGGTCGTTAAAGTAGAGTATCCGTTCGAGCTATGTGTCGCTACGCCAAGTAGTGCATATATTAAATTCAGTAATGAAACTTTAACGCCTGAGGGTCGGTTATGAATCGAACAACTAAATATTCAGCTATAAATTCAGTAACAATGTTAGCCACGAAAACCAGTCTGTTGATCGCCTTGTTATTGGTCGGCGCTTGTAGTAACGAGCAGATTGCAAATCGAGGTTTCAGCCTTCCTCCTGGTATCGTAGAAAATGGCCGCGAGTTATTCACTGAATATCGTTGTACTAGCTGTCATACATTGGCTGGCACCGAATTTAATGATGACGAGTGGCGCTTAACCGAAAACGGTGGCATTGCCGTTGAGCTGGGAGGCGAGACCACAAAGGTACAAACTTATGGCGATTTAGTTTCCTCTATTATCAACCCATCCCATCGACTCGCTAAAGGTTACCCCGAAGATCAAATTAGCGAGAACGGGAACTCAAAAATGGAATACTACAATGAGGTTATGACGGTTGAAGAGTTGATTGATCTAGTTACCTTTCTAAAGACGAAATATCAATTTAAGAGTTACACAGAAACTGCGTATCCTTATTATATCTATCCTGGCTAGGTTGATGATGGGCGTTAGAGTTTTCTAGAAAATGGTAAAATATGCCTATCAAACATAGGTTTTGAATAGCGATCAAAAACAGCGGCAATCGGGCGCATGAAATATCGCCCGGTTTCGGTGATTTCGAAACCTTGGTCATTGAATGACACAAGCCCATCTTGTTCAAAGCTTTTTAGTTCGAGTAATTCCTTTTTCAGGTATTCAAAGAGAGGGGTGTTGTTATTACTGTCGGTAAATTGACTAAGCTTGGTGCTCAGGTCAACTTCGACACGACACATGATTTGTTCGATTACGTCGGCTCTGATACGGTCGTCATTACTTAGCCCGATGCCCTTGGCTATCGGTAAGCGCTTGTCATCAATTAACTCACTGTAGAGTGAAAGGGTCGATTGGTTCTGTGAAAATGCGGTATCAAGTTTGCTAACGGCAGATGCCCCAACGCCTATTAGGTCGTTATCACTATGCGTAGTATAGCCTTGGAAATTACGCCGAAGCTCGCCTCTATTTTGAGCCATTGCTAAGCTATCGTTTGGCAATGCATAATAATTCATGCCGATATGCTTATAGTTTGCGTCAAGTAACTTACTTCGCACTAGAGACGACAAAGCAAGGCGTGTTTTAGTATCGTTTAGCGCAGTGCCATCAATCATCTGCGGTAGCATAATCTGATTGGGCGAGTCAGCTAGATCATAGGCTGCGACGCGGGTTACACCAATATCGATCACCCTCGACAGTGTTTCTTCAAAGCCGGCGAGGTGGTGTATTGGCAAGCTAGTAATTAGGTTGACATTAACCGACTTAGCTAAGTGCATAGCCGCTTCAATCGCCGCCAGTGTATGTTCTTCAGGGTTATTTGCTTGCGGCACGGTGTTTGAAAAACTTCGTACATTGATGTCAAAGCGATTAATTCCACATTCAGCTAAGCACTTTATTTCTAGCGGAGACGTGTACCTCGGGTCTAGTTCGATACTGATTTCCAAGTTACTCGGCACATCAAGGTGAAATTGCAATGCGATTTGATCCAGAATACTTGCCAATTTTTCGGCGCTTAAGGTTTTCCTTATTGCACCGCCAAAGTGAATATGGGTTACCAGTCGGTCATCACTGAACAGTTTGCCGCGCATCGCTATTTCACATAGTAAACGTTCTAGGTAATTGTTTAGTTTCCTCGCGCTGGCCTTGGTTCTGGTCATAGTGTCGGTATGAGTGTCTGCCTGTGTGCCAGCCCCGGACGTGACCTTATTAGATCCACCGTCGTCTAATGAATGGCATGAGGGCAGGTGCACATATATCGATAAATCCTTAGGCAGTAGGCTCGCGTTCGAGAGCGTCGAGTGCCGCTCGAAATGACTCACGTCAAAATTTTTATGAAATTGCGACGCTGTCGGATAAGTGGTGTAACTCGAGTCCTGTGTATCGTATTTTTTAAGCAAGTCTGCAGGCAGCACAGGCGTGTTATGCATTTTCTCTTCCAGAAATAATATTTTCCTAGAGAATAACCACTCAACTGATCCAAAACTTGATCTGGATCAATTGCCACACGCATCGCTCAGTAATAATCCGGCTTGTCTTAACACTACAGAGGGTTATCCCATGCACGAATTGGTTTATCACGACAAGGTTGTTCGTCAATTTTCATTGGCAACAATATTTTGGGGCGTCGTGGGAATGTTGGTCGGCGTTTTGCTTGCCGCTCAATTAGCTTGGCCGGTACTCAATTTTGATATACCTTGGCTTACTTTCAGCCGATTACGACCGCTGCATACCAACGCGGTGATCTTTGCTTTTGGCGGTTGCGCGCTCTTCGCGACCTCGTACTATATTGTGCAGCGAACCTGTCATGTCGAATTGTTCGCCCCTAAGTTGGCCGCCTTCACATTTTGGGGCTGGCAGACTGTGATTGTATTAGCCGCAATAACGCTACCGATGGGTTTTACTCAATCAAAGGAATACGCAGAACTGATATGGCCGATTGACATACTGATAACGGTTGTGTGGGTTGCCTACGGCATCGTATTTTTTGGCACCATCGTAAAACGCAAAATGCCGCATATCTATGTAGCTAACTGGTTCT
>JAFMHC010000208.1 GCA_017854775.1 Gammaproteobacteria bacterium
CTTCTATAGGTTTTTCGACAAAGCGCTGGATGCGATCGAGCGGTATGTGATCGGCGGTATTTTTACCATAATATAAATCCATAACTCGGCCGTCGACATCAATTAAAAAGTCGGCTGGAACGATTTTCACATGAGGGTTATTAGTGGGTCTACCACCTTTAACAACACCCTTTATGACTTCAGGAAGTTTGAAAAGGAGTGCTTTGAGCAGTGCTAAGAACGATTGCTCTACCCCATATGAATTGTATAGCTTCAGGTTCGGGTCGCTGAGCATTTTGAATGGGCGAGGGTGCCGTGCGACGTGCTTCCTAACCTGCTCAGAGCTATCGCTAAATACCACAACTATCTCTAAACCCGAGTCTTTCCATTCTCTGTATTTTTCTGTCAGCTGATATACACGATAGTTGCAAAACGGGCAGGCGGCATCTCTAAAAAATGACAGTACAATCCTTTTACCCACATAGTCGCTAAGCTGGAAGGTATCGCCGAAAATATCATTGGTGGTGAAATCAATCGCCTGGCATGGTGCTTTTAGGTGCATTTTGAGACCTTTCTATCTGATTTATCCTTAGCCTAGCATGGGCTGGTTCGAATCGATGTTAGTAAATCGAGCAATTTACTTATCAAATGACGTTTTTTTGAAACGGTGAATCTTTTTCGAGCTAAACCGCATCTAAACATAAACTTAGTATACACAGAGCTCAGCATAATTCGACGCTGAGCGATGCTGAGACCTCATGCAGGTGTAACTTTTGATATCGTGGAGATCAACAATGAAAAAAACAGCAATTATTATCGCAGCCAGCCTTATTGCGCTAACCTCAGTAACGTTTTTACAAGCGAAAACCGACCTCGTTGAACGCTCTTTTGAGGTAGAGCCTGGAGGGACATTTATCGTTGATACCGATTCAGGCTCAATCGAGATCTCATCACACAACCGAGATACGGTTGATGTGGAAGTGGAAAAGAAAGGAAGAAACCCGGAAGACTTCGAGCTTAGCTTCTCGCAAGATGGTAATAACATCAAGGTAGTTGGCGATCGTAAAGGCATGAGTTCTTGGGGCAATAACGGCGCGCATTTTGTGGTTAAAATTCCTAATAAATTTAACGTTGATTTGAAAACCAGCGGCGGCTCAATCGAATTGTCATCACTGAACGGCAAGGTTGACGCCTACACCTCGGGAGGCTCTATCACGTTGGGCAAAATCCGTGGCGATGTTGATGTTAAAACATCCGGTGGCTCGATTCGGGTTGACGAGGTAGCGGGCACTATTAATGCGCATACGTCTGGAGGCAGTATTACCGCAAATATTTCTCAACAACCATTGGGTGATAGCCGATTGACCACCTCGGGCGGCAGTGTGTCAGCCTATCTAGCTCCTTCGGTCGCGGTTGATTTAACCGCCAGTACCAGTGGTGGTCGAGTTAGCAGTGAGTTTGCCGTAGATGGTACGGTTAAAAAGACACGCATCACCGGTAAGCTTAATGGAGGCGGTCCTAAATTAGTTCTTAAGACCAGTGGCGGCAGTGTTCGGATTAAAAAGCTCTAACCATATTGCGCTTGCTTTACCCACTATTATTTAGCTATCTAGCCGTTCGGCGTCAACGATGTATCTCAGTGGCCCACCGGGAATGAAGTCGTCGAACGGGTAGCAGGTGATTAGTGTTAAACGGTCTTGTTGATAAATAATCAACTCTTCTGCGCTTGAATCGAGTATCGACATGCGTTTAATTTGGTAGCGAGTTGTTATTGAGTCGACGCTAGTGGTTTCGATCACATCGCCGAGTTTCAATTGCTTTAGAAATTTGAAGTGTGTATCTCGGTGGCCGGCAATCATCACATGGCCCGAGCTCGATATGGCAGCACTTGCGGCTAAGTGGCCAGGGCCGAAAGCCAGAGACTCGCCGGAGTCGTCTCGCATTATGAATAGCTCTTTGTCTAAACGAGCGACTTTAAGTTTTGCAATTGCGTTAGTGTCAGCCCACCACCACGGCTTTGGCGGTGGGCTGTCTGCGGTGCGTTGTTGCCAAGAATGGGCGATTAGACCCTGCGCGATTATCGCCTTTGTATCCATGTAAATCCCTTGGCATAACAAAACGGCACCGCCTAAAAAGAGTGCATTAACAAGAATCGCTTTATGGGCTCTCTTGCATCGGGTTATCCAATTCGATGCAAGCGACTTTAAAAAATCTAAATTGAGCCGGCGACTCCCAATTCGCTGACTCATGTTTCCGTAACCCGTTTAAGAGCAACTCTGGAAAGGGTTAACGCAGTGGAAGCATGTCGGCTAGGCCGACGCCTAATGAACAGGCTGATTAGTATCATTAAGCCACCAAAGAGGCTCATCAATGTGGCAGGCGTAGCGGTTTGTGGCATAGCCATACGACTACCTTTTGGCATCAGGTTTGCTACATTAGTTTGTTTTGCTTTCTCAAATGCTTGCTTACTCGGCGTCTTCTCTACCGCAATGAATGCGGTAAATTTACTCAGTATTTGATGAGTAATACTGAGTTTTATGATTTGCGGTTTTAGCTGTGCTTGGCTTTTTTCTCCAGTGTGTAACATGTCCATCAGGCTAGCGAGCTTTTGTCGCGCCCATACGGTGTCTAAGTTATCAGTGCTTAGCTTATTGTCAATTGATAATGGTTTGCCAGACGTAGAGTGTTGGTTCATCGTTAGCGTTTGCGCCCAAGGCGTGTTCAACATTGAGCCGCTAACCTTAATCACTCCAATTGGCGTCGACGACTTAACCATGACAGTAAGCGGTTCGCCTGCATACAAATCGGGTAAGCGCTGTGGATATTGTTCGACCCCAGCTGGCCAATCGATTTTTATATCTCTTAACACCGGCTTGGTGATTTTCTCAAATAACTCAGCCATCTTGGTATTGACTTGATTTTGATCACTAATGAATGTGTAGCTGCCGCGACCGAACTTGGCCGCTTTGCTCATAAAAAAGGAATTCGGAGCACTGCCAATGCCAACCATGAATAATCGAGCGTCGCGTAAATCTTGATTGATGAGTTTGAACAACTCAGCTTCATTGCCGATCGCACCATCGGTTATAAAAACAATTTGAGTTAAGTAAGGCGAGTCTTCAGTTTTGTTAAGCGCAAACTTGAGTGCGCCGATCATTTCAGTGCCACCGTCGGCGTGTAGGCCCTCGATCATTGCTCTCGCGCTTTGCAGATGGTCGAAGCTAGCTACTTGGCTTTTTGAATACAGCGACCGATAGCTGCTATCAAAGTCGACGATATTAAATCGGTCACTCGGGGTTAAATAACTTAGACCATCTTGAAGTGCTTGCTTCGCTTGACGCATAGGCTGCCCAGCCATCGAGCCGGAGGAGTCGACAATAAAGGTGACATCACGTGGTAGCGAAACAGAAGCGCTAGGGTTAGGCGGGGTAAGCATCATCATACTGTAGAAATCAGTGCCCAAGGATTGTTGAAATAGCGCAGCTTTTGGCGCGCTACCTATGGTTGGCCGCCATTCCAAGATTAGGTCGCTGTTCATCAATTCATGGCCGTTGGCTAAGCTAACGAGAACCTCGCTGCTACTCTTGCTGCCAGATTTTTTGCTACTTTTATTGTTATAAAAGTCTGATGAAATCGGGTGACTCGGGCTAGAGACGCTCTGCAAATCTAGACCAAGCCTTAAAGAAAGGTCCAAGCTGAAACGATGAGATGTTTGAGAAACGATACTGTGTGTTTGTGGCGGTGTAATATTACTAGCATCTCCGACACGGTTATTGTTAGCGGCCCAGCCGTGGCCAGTATTAATTTCGACATCGACTTCTCTCCTTAGCTCTTGTTCAAGTTCTTGTTGTTGCTGCTTAGATAATCCGGTTGATGCGTTCGGCACGTATCGCGGCGTTATTGTTGTCGGTAGTCTTAGGCTGAATAGCCCGTTTTGGTAGTTAACCTGGTCTATTAATGTGATCTCAGCGACGATCTGCTCATAGGGGCCAATGTTGGCGACCGCCAGGCTAAAAAGGTTAGCTCGGTGTTGTTGCAGTAAACCTGCTTTCTTACCGTCGCGTTTGGCTTGTGCGAAGCTGCGTTTGGCCTGTTCTTTTTCTTCAATCACTCCGGTGATTACTCTATCGCCAATTGTTATCGTCAAGCTGTCGACTGCGGCTCCTTCGGGTAGCGGGAAGACATACCGACCATTGAGCCAAGCATCACTGTCATTTTTGAAGGTCTGTTTTACCGTTATATTGGCAAGCATGCCGTTAACTTGGCCTTTGATAGCGGTGTCTAACAGTAGCGCGTTGTGGCGGGCACCTGCGGGATCACTGAATTCGAACTCGCCGGCCGTACTGGAGGCTAAGCTGGCTTTGGTAAGTAACATTATGGCCATAGCAACAGCAAGTTGGGCGAACAGGTGCTGGTAAATCCTCGGTCCGCTTTTGATAACGTGTCTAATTTTAATCATTGGTCTTTTAATCATGGGCTTATTTATCACCGGTTTATTCCTCATCTCTGTTTTGTTAGATCGACCAGCCGAAAAAAACGTCCGTGTCGAACTGCCTCCTAATAGCTGAGAAGTTGAGAGCTTCAGCTGAGAAATTGAGAGCTTCGCCTGTTCTGTCGTTTATCTATTGTTGAATTTTTGCTTGGAACTACTATGGCTGGCCTCTATGGTATTGCCGTGTTAGCACTGTGTTTTTGTGTGTGGACTGTGTGAGTAAGTAGGGGTGAAGAAATGGCGACGGAGAATGGCAAAAAATTGTTTTAATCAATTTAACCCCTTTTTTCGACTTCAAACGATTAAGCTAGTAACACAATGAACGAGTGATAAGACTCGTCATTAACGCTTAGACAAACCGAGAGGCTTAAGTGATTCTTGCTAGGGCATTAAAGGCAAAAGTAAAAAATAAGTTGCTAAATCGTTGGGCACTGAAATTGATGACCGATGAGGCCCTAATGGCCGCCTATGCATTGGGGAATGCTCAAGCTTTTGAGCAACTCTATAAGCGCTATAAGCGTGGGCTTTTCGTCTTTTTGCGGCGACAATGCTCTGATGCTTCGGTCTGTGAAGAATTAGCGCACGATACCTGGATGGCAATCATACGGCAGTCAGGTAACTATAAAAAATCTGCGCAGTTCAAGACTTGGTTGTTTCGTATCGGGCATAACCGACTAGTGGATCACTGGCGCAAGTACGGCAGTAATGCGAGTGTTCTATTTGAAGAGTTACAAGACAGCTTGAGTATCGAGCAAGCTGAGATTGACTCTCAGATGCAAGTCGCTGAAATATTGTCGAATTTAGAATCACTCTCGCCTGAGCAAACGGAAGCCTTGCTGTTAAAAATCGAAGGCTTTAGTCACGCTGAAATAGCCGACATAACCAATGCCAAACAAGAAACAGTGAAGAGCCGTTTGCGTTACGCGGCAAAACATTTAAGGCTGTCAATCGAGGTGTCATCATGACCGAAACACAAATTGAACAATTGAAAAAAGTGTTAGCCGATTCGAGCTTGCCTGATAACTCAACTGAATTAGACGATGCGATTTTAAAGTCAGCGCATCAAGCCGCGCTACAGCGCGTTGGAAGCGGTCGAAAAGCTAACCGCTTGTTGGCTCTATTTCCACTTGCCTTTTTGCGTACAGCGAGTTTAGCGGTTGTATTTACGGTCGGTGTTTTCTTGGCCATGGGTCAGCTAGTTAGCGTTAATCAGAACACTCTTGAACTCAACAACACTGCAGTACGTAACGGCGCAGCGACAGACAACCCTAGTGCGACGATGAATACCACTGTGTCTGAGCAAACAATCATTACAAGCTCTCAGGACAGCCCGTTGAGCACCGTTAATGTTGCCCTCAAACCGATGCCAAGTGGTTTATCGCGAGACCAAATCTTGCTCAATTTTGAGCTAAATGACACCGCAGAGCTGTTGGCGACGTTGTCGTTTGAATTTAGCCAGAGCGGTCTAGATCGTAATCGAGCCGAGCTGGCTATAGTTGATATTAATTCCTTGATTCAAGTGGGTGAGCTGGACAATGCCCGTAAGCGTTATGGTGAATTTATCACTCGATGTGTTGCCTGCGGCTTACCTAGGACTCTGGAAGATTTAGTTCTCGCTGCACATAATCTAGCGATTAAAAACAGCAACTTTGAAACTGGATGACGGACACCGCTGTTGTGATACGGCTCGACGCAAGGAAATAGTTAACAGTTATCCGACAGGCCCTTAAGGTTACGTAGCTTAGCGTTACCTTTATTTAAACCAACTTTATTTAAACTAGAATCGGCTGAGAATTCAGCCCGGGAGTAGACCATGCAGGTACTTCGTAGAGTAGCTTTGCCTTTAGTAAACTCATTTATCATTACCGCCGCCTTATTTGCACTTATGTATTCATTAATACATATGGAAGAGCCGGAGCTATCGTTAAGCTCAACATTGCCAGTGATCAAGCTTAGTAATATTCCTGAAGAGGAGGCTGATATTCCGATAGTGAAACGTGTTGATCCGCCGATTGAGGTAGAACCCGCTCCGTTGATTTCCGAGGCTGTCGAGATTTTTGATATCGGCGAAATTGAAACCGATTTTGGCGACTATTATCAGCCGACCGCGGTCGTGGGCGGCCCGCTAATACCGGTGGATAATCAGCTAGTGATCGCTATTGGGTTTCCTCCGGAGTATCCAAATCGTGCCTTGATGCGCGGCATTGAAGGCTATGCAATTGTTGGCTTTAGCGTTAGCGCAGTCGGCTCTGTGGTTGCGCCTTACATAGTCGAGTCTGAACCCAATACTGTATTTGATCGTTCGTCACTTAAGGCGATTAGTAAGTTTAAATACAAGGCTCGAATGGTCAACGGCCGCGCGGTTAGTACCGACGGACAGCGTTATATGTTTACTTTTAAGCTGGATAACTAAATCTTAGCTACCAGCGAAGGGTTGCTAAAACACCATTAGTAATATTTTTTATTTCAATGCGACCTTTATGAAGCTTCATGATTTCCTTGACAAAGCTCAAGCCTAAGCCAGTGCTCTTACTGACTGGCTGATTATTGTTGCTTGGTGGCAATGAATAGAAACGGTCGTAGAGCTTGGCTAGGGCGAAGCTAGGTATGGCTTCGCCTTGATTAAAAATACTAACTCGAGTGTGATTGCTTAGTGACTCTATAGAAATGTCTATCTGACCACCGCTATGGCAAAAACGAATAGCGTTGTCGAGCAAGTTTGCCACTGCTTGGCCAATCAATACTCGGTCACCATGGCAGTTAAAATGGGTTTGCTGAGGAAGGTTGATTTTCAGCTCTCGCTCGTCAATTGTTGGCGAGCGTTCTTGCACTAATCGTTTGACGCTTGCTACCAAATCGAACTCTTCAGTGTTGAGCAGCTCGGTAGTGCTTTCGAGTTTTGCCAATGACAGCATGCGATCAACTAAGCGCGACATGCGTTGATTTGAGGTGTTGATATTATTCAAAAAGTGCTCGCGGTCTTGGGTGGGCATATCCTCACTCATTAATTCAACCGCACCGCGAATGCTGGTAATAGGTGTCTTAAGCTCATGCGTGAGGCTATGAATGTAATTCTCGACATATTCTTTACCGTCGAGTTGTGAGCGCATGTATGAGATGGAGTTTGATAACTCGGCCAAACGCACATCGCGCATAATCGGCGGAGTTACTTTCTGGCCCTCAGCAACATCGTTGGCGTACTTGGCTAGCTTATTTAATGAGTAAGTGAACCAGAGAGACAATAGGTAACCCAACAGCAAGGCTAGGCCCAATAGTACGAAGGCGTAATTCTGCAGTTGCTTTGTCTCTGT
>JAFMHC010000209.1 GCA_017854775.1 Gammaproteobacteria bacterium
AAAGCAAACACTGACAACCGAAAATTTGCAGCACTATCGTGATGTCTACGGAATTGATGGGCGTATATTTGAAGTGACGGTTGGTGAAGACAGTGACCTTGATGGAATGGCGCTGGGCGAAGTGCAAGCACGCGGTCGATCAGGCTGGATTCTGGGAATTAAGTCAGATAACAATATACGTATTATTCCTGAGCAAAACACCGCTATTCGAGCTGGCTCAGTGCTCGCCATCATGGGCTCGCGGCAAGAGATCAGCAGCTACGCCGAAGTGCATGATCTTACCATCAGCCCGTTTCTTAACGAGTTTGCTGATGCATTGAACCCGACTACCGCAGGCATCGCTGAAATAGTAATCCCGCCAGATTCCGATCTAATAAACCGCACCATTTCAGAGTCTGATATTCGCAAACGATATGGCATGAGAATCCTAGCGGTGTACCGAATTGATACTGTTATTGACGACGAGCTGTCGAGCCTAACCTTACAGTCTGGCGACACCTTGGTGGTACATAGCCGCTGGCAAGACATGATTAAAGTGTCGAAAGATAAACGCTTTGCGGTGGTAACTGACTTTCCGAAAGAAGAGTTTAGAACCAATAAATTGCGTAATGCGTCGGTCGCATTTTTGATCGCCATTGGCTTGGTATTATTCAGCGACTTACCATTGGCATTATCATTGATGGTTGGCGCGGTGGGCATGGTGTTGGGCCGCGTTCTCGATATGGAAGAGGCATACACCGCCGTTTCATGGCAGACCGTGTTCTTGCTAGCTTGCTTGATTCCATTAGGCATGGCGATGCAGCAGTCTGGTGCAGCGGCTTATTTAGCGGCCTTAGCATTGAGCTTTATGGATGGTTTCCCGATTTGGGGAATCCAGCTATTTTTGGCGATTATAGCCACCGTTTTTACCCTAGTAATGTCCAACGTTGGCGCTACCGTTTTGTTGGTGCCACTAGCTATTCAGATGGCGCTGGGCGTTGGTGCTGACCCGGCCATATTTGCGCTCACGATTGCCTTAGCAACGTCGAATTCATTTTTACTTCCTACCCATCAAGTCAACGCATTAATCATGGGGCCAGCGGGTTATAAGGTTAAAGACTTTATGAAGGCCGGAGCCGGTATGACTTTATTGTTCTTGGTGGTGATGATGTTGATGCTTAATTTTTTCTATTAGCTTTGCCGAACTAGCAACGTTAAATGGGACAAGTTGGCGGGTGAGTGATTACTGACATGCCATTAATCGAATTTTAAACCTATAATTTTTATATTATGAAAAATTTATTATTAGTTTTTGCTAGTTGTTTCTTGATCGCTTGCAGCGGGGGTAGCAGCGACTCAGGTGGCATGGTCGATCCAACATTGCCTGGTTCTAACGTACCTGTGAGTTTTGTTGGCACCTATACGGGCACCGCAACGGTAACCGCGACAGCGCTCGGTATTAGCGAAACTGAAAGCATTCCAATCACCGTGACAGTAACGAGCGACGGCATGGTTAGTTTTGCAGGCGATGACGCTGAGGAGCGATTTACCGTCGGCATTGGCAACGATGGTGCCTTTTCTGGTAATTTGCCGATTAACGAAGATCCATGTAGCGGCACTGCTGGCGTGACGGGAACCGTTGACGGCACCACTGCATCTGGCAACCTTACTGGTAGCGGAACGTGTGACGTGAGCGGGCTAGAGGTTGAAGTCACGCTAGAAGGCTCGTTTAGCGCTAGCCGTTAATTGATGTTGAACGACGGTTATTTAAACAGTTAGAAAAAAAGGGGCGCTTTCGCGTCCCTTTTTAATCATCACTTTAGTTACTGTAGGAAGCTTGGCGATTCAAGTTCCGCTATTTGATCTCTAAGCCGCGCTCTTCTCTACTATCAGCGCGTCTAGTTCAAGTTTCAGTTTAGGCAAGATAGTGTCGTAGTCGAACGCACCCAATTTTTCGCCTTGGCGTTTTAGGTTTACTTGGGTCGGACCACACCATAACCCTAGGTCAGCATCGTCGGTTTCGCCCGGGCCATTAACTCGGCAGCCCATTACCGCTATGGTGATATTGTGGTCTTCTGCGTAGGCGGTCATTTCTTTTACATCTTGAGCTAGCTCAATAAACGCTTCGTTCTCAACTCGGGAGCAGCTCGGGCAGCTGATAATGTTTAACTTGTTGGGGTCGAAGGCAACGACACTGCGAACTCGGCCCGCATAAATATCATTAATGATCTCATGACCAGCATCAACCTCGTCGCCCTTGATGTTATTCGGCAAGGTCAGCGAAACCCGCACGGTGTCTCCAATCCCCCGACTGATTAACTGCTCGAACGCGATGCGAGTTTTAATAATGCCCATTGGCGGCAAACCGGCTTCAGTAACGCCTAAGTGTAAGGGCACATCTGGGCGCTGCTCGGCGAAACGGATATTGGCAGTGATTACTTTTTGCGGGTCGGAGTCTTTGAGCGACACACAGTAGCGAGTAAAACCAATTGAATCCAAGTATTCGCAGTGTTCAAGAGCGCTATCAAGCATCGGTGAGACCGAGTCACGAGAGTCGTATTTGTCAAGCTTGGCAGGGTCAACTGAGCCAGCGTTAACACCAACTCGCATCGCGCAATCGTGTTCACCGGCAATGTCGGCTAGGTAGCTAACTTTGTCTTGCCAAGTTTTCTTCTTCTCGTGATGAAACAAGTGACCAGGGTTGTAGCGAATTTTATCGACGTAAGGCGCCACTAAGGCCGCCATGCGATAATTTTCTTGCAAATCAACCGATAGCACAGCGTCAGTGGCTTTGCGTATTTCAATCAGCGCCGCCGCGTCTTGCTTATTATCAACCGCGATGCGTACCACGCCCGCTTTGCGTTGATGCAAGGCGTTGGTTTGCGCGATAGTCGCATCAATGTCTTGTGTGCGAGTGGCACACATGCTTTGCACGGCAATAGGATTGTTATTGCCGATTTTGATGTTGCCAATGGCAACTTCGCGAGTTGGGTTTCGAGTGATATTCACAGCAGATTCATAAGAGTTGTTTTTCGCAGCCGTATTTTACTGTAGGCCCAGAATTTCTGACACAATTTTGGTACCGAAATATCCCAGTTGGATCAGTAAAAAGCCGCTAATAGTCCAGATTACCGCTATCGAGCCACGCAAACCATGTTTGACGCGCTTGAACAACAAGATGGCGAATACTAACCAGCCCAGAAGTGCCAGTATGGTGTGATGTTTAAAGCCAAAAGCATAGCCAAATATTTCTTTGCTAAAAATAGCGCCTGAGACCAGGGTTAAGGTGAGAATCGCGAAGCCAAACCCAACCAAACGGAACAACAATAGCTCCATCGTTTGCAGTGGTGGCAGCGCCATCAGCATCGCAGGGTTAGTACGATGTTTTATTTGTCGTTCTTGGTAACTGTAAAGTAGCGCTTGAATCGAGGCGATGGCTAGCAGGCAATAGGCTAGCAAGGAGATAACAATATGAGAACTGAACGCCAAGCTGCGGTTTTCCAGCAGTGTTATATGATTGCCCCAGAAAAAGGTGAATATCAAACTCATAATGGTTAACGGAAAGACCAAAATGCCTAAGCGCCGAATCGGCATCAACAGGCCGCCTAATAAAAATAGCAGCACTAGCATGCCACTCATTAACACCATCATGGAACTTAAACTGGCGTTTAGCGACCCGTTTATAAAGCAGATCTTTACCGCATATCCGATATGAAACGCGGCGCCAATGCTGGCAACAACGAACGAGGCTGTTACTTTTCCGCCCTCTAGATCAAGATTGGAGTCTTTTACTGAACGCAGGAATAGGGCAACCAAAACGGTCGCCAAGCCATAAAATAGAACGGCAATGATGGCAAATAATGAATCAGGCATTGAATTGAAGCAATTTTGGCGACACTTTTAGCAACACAGAAGGTGAGATTTATCGTTAGTGAGGGTAGAATATCACACCTTAAATTGCAGCCAATGACTTAAAGTTAATAGATATGTTTGAACAACTCGGCGATCGCCTTCAAGGAACCCTCAAGAAAATTCGTGGTCAAGCTAGGCTCAGCGAAGAAAACATCGCTGACGCCATGCGCGAGGTACGTATAGCGCTGCTCGAGGCCGATGTTTCGCTACCGGTAGTGAAGTCGTTTATCGCCAAGGTCAAAGAAAAGGCCGTTGGTATAGATGTCTCGAAAAGCCTAAACCCAGGGCAAATGGTCGTAAAGATCGTACAAGACGAGTTAGTCGAGTTAATGGGCGCCGCCAACGATGCCTTAAACCTATCGCAAAGCCCGCCAGCGGTTATTCTAGTGGCCGGCCTACAAGGCGCTGGTAAAACCACGACCGTTGGTAAATTAGCCAACTTGCTAAAACAGCGAGAAGGCAAGCGGGTAATGGTGGTCAGCGCTGATATCTATCGCCCAGCGGCCATCGAACAGTTAAAAACGCTAGCCGAATCGATAGACGTTACCTTCTGCCCAAGTTCACCAGATCAAAAAGCCGTTGATATTGTCGCCAACGCCAAACTAGCCGCCAAAAACCAGGTGATGGACGTACTCATCATCGACACCGCCGGCCGCTTGCACGTAGACGGCGAGTTGATGCAAGAGATCAAAGCGGTACATGCCGCCGCCAACCCGATTGAAACCTTGTTCGTGGTCGACAGCATGACCGGCCAAGACGCCGTAGTCAGTGCCAAGGCATTTGATGAAGCGCTACCACTGACTGGCGTGATACTCACCAAGACCGATGGCGATGCTCGTGGCGGTGCAGCACTCTCAATCAGAGAAGTGACCGGCAAGCCGATTAAGTTCCTAGGCATTGGCGAGAAAATTGACGGCATCGAAGCCTTTCACCCAGACCGAGTTGCCTCACGCATCTTAGGTATGGGCGACGTAATGACGCTGATCGAAGAAGCCGAGCAGAAGGTCGACAAAGACAAAGCTGAAAAGCTGGTTAAAAAGCTACGAAAAGGCAAAAATTTTGACCTTGAAGATTATCGTGATCAAGTCGCTCAGATGAACAACATGGGCGGCATAGAAAGCATGATGGATAAGCTACCAGGCATGGGTAACTTAAATCTACCCACCGGCGCGATGGGCGGCATGATGGGCGACATGAATAAAAGCGTCGCCATCATCAACTCAATGACCCCCAAAGAACGCCAGTTCCCAGCACTGATTAAAGGCAGCCGAAAAAAACGCATCGCAACCGGCTCAGGCACTCAAATTCAAGACGTCAATAAAACGCTCAAACAATTCATGCAAATGCAAAAGATGATGAAGAAAATGGGCAGCAAAGGAAAAATGGCGCAGATGATGAGAGGTATGGGTGGTATGCCAGGAATGGGTGGCGGTGGTGGACGCCCGTTTTAGGGTTTCTTAATTAGTTGGTGTATTGTGCTTTGTGGACGCATAGCCACTCGGCAGTTGCTCCTGCACTGCTTCTAATAAACTACTTCCATGTAGCTATGTCGTGGCGGGCGTTGCACACCGCACGTCCACATTTTTATTCGTATCGTCCTGATACTTACCCTTTGGGCTGTCGATGGACGTTTAAATGCGTTCCAGGCGTAATTGTCATTTGCAAAAGCGTGAACTTAATCTTGCGTTATAGAATCTAGGTTAGATGAAGTCTTACAATAGGGCTTTACTTTTTATAAAGGCAGAAACATACTGAATGCTGCGGTTCTAAAACCGGTGCCTCTACTTGTTTTCGCTGCTGTTATATTAAAAAGGAAAGTTGATGAAGAGTTTATTTAATAAAGCTACGGAATTAGCGACAACGGTTTCGGGTACGCTAACGACTAAGGTTAGCGAAGGTATATCGCTTTTTTCCCAAACAGTAAGTGGCCTTCAAGTATTTGCATCTTCTGAGCGGTCAGCTCAATTTGAAACCGAATATGATGAAAAGCACTACTTTGTAATCCCTTTGAATTTATCAGATACAGGGTTTGCCCTCCACACAATGAGGTGTCTCCCAGAGTCGGCATTGGAGATCAATAGTCTTCCTAAAAGGCGTGTTTTTCACTTTCCGAATGAGCATTACGAATCTGCATTGAGAGAACACCTAGTTAAAGCAGCCCAGGATTTGGCCATCGAGAATACTTCCACATCCAAAAGCAGTCTCGAAACCTTAGCAAACGATATTGACTCTCTTGAGAATAAATTAACCTATGGAATGTTGCTGATAGGGGGCGTGGCTGCAGTTTTCAATCCTATAGTTGGTGTAGGGATTGCAGCAAAAGCGGTTACTCCTGGCGTCGTCGGCCTAATGACTAAGTATGGCTTACGACCACTTGGGGCAAAAATGTCAACGTCGTCAATTGAAAAGTCTATCAAAGACGCTGAGAAGGACGTTCTAAGGCAATTTACAGAATCTACTACGTTAAGAGTCACCAACCCGATATTACAAGAACTAGAATTAGCGCTTAGAACTAATCAAGATGAGCACGACCCGTTAATTGATCCCAATTTATCTAACGGTAGTATTCCGGAACTCAATAATGAACGGTGGAGAGATTTAACTGAAAGAGCAATGTGGCATGTATATCGTGATTTATATAAAGACCCGTCGAAACATAAGCAGGCAAACTTAGGGCCTGAAGATATTCGCTGGTTTCATACCCTATTCGCGCGTTTTTAATATCACACAGCTAAATATGGACAGCCATCTCTAATTCTAATTTAGAACCCTGGTCGCCATTTAGCTCGCTACTAAATATCCAAAGTCAGTTTTACCAGCGAGGCATTTGGGAAAGGTCAGAATTCAAAGAAATTTTCTGTTTTTTGATAGCGATTCTCGAATATGTGGTGTTTTCTATGCGAGCTTGGGTCTCGCCGCTAGATGACTATGGCTTGAAATTAGTTATGAAGCTTAAATGTCAGGATTGATGCGTCGTTTTCGTTCATAGCAATTAAATAAAGAGCGAGAGAAGAATCTTTGAAACGGTTCACAAGAATCAATACTTCATACAGATTCGATTCGAGGTTACATCATGCCCAGAAATACCAGCGTTACTATCGGTGAACACTTTTCCAGTTTCATCGACAACAAAATTGAAGAAGGCCTTTTTGAATCGACCAGTGAAGCCGTTCGCGAGCATCGACCTACTTTCCATTTGTCAATCAGTATGTTGCAGAATTTATCAGAACCCCCAACGCATATGTGATATCAATAGTATTGTTGTTGTAAGTTTATAGAAACAACGCAGGGTTGAAAGATAAAACAATAAACATCGGGGTTGAACAGTGAAAATTACAGATAAAATAGCGGATCTAATGATCGAACTCAGTCTACATGAGCCTTTTGAGCGGGTTGACGAGTTAGTTGCAAGTGATGAAGTTTCCTTAGTAAGCGTTCTACGTTTATTTAATAAAACCAATAACCTTAGCTCACGCGGTGTTCTTACCGAGATTTTGAAAGATTCTGGCTACGCTTGGTATGAGCCCATCGGAGACTTGGCACAAGACACCTCTAGTGGCAGCGAGCACAACAACCAGCTCGACGCGCTTATTGCAATACCCACTGCAAATACTTACTTGCATTAGTCTTGCGGCATTAGGGTCAAAGCCCTCTACTAGGATCAGCTAGTTTGTGTAAACGGCTTTGACCCCTTAGATTGACGCCAGCGAATATGGGTTTCGTTAACGTTTTTGGACGGCGATTAAGGGCAAAGTGCTGCCCTCTGGATTACAAAACGGGTTTGACACAGTCAAGCGTCGGCTCAATACTCTTTTCGGTCAGTCAAACACAAAAGGATTCGTGTAAAACTACTAGTAATAATCGATATTTTTAGCTA
>JAFMHC010000210.1 GCA_017854775.1 Gammaproteobacteria bacterium
TCACTAATGCTACTTTTCCAGTTAAATCAAATAGTTGTGTGGTCATGCCTACTCCTCAATAAGTTCCAATGTCTAAGCTATTCATGTTGATATAATCGCTATACACCAATGCGCATTTTACCAAGAAAATCGCCCTTACTTAACGGCACTCCTTTGTTTCTTAAGATGTCGTAGGCAGTGGTGATATGAAAATTTAGGTTAGGCAGAGAGAATGACAAAATGAAATTTTCAGCGGTAAACGGTATTTCACGCCCGCCAAACTTAAAAATCACGGTCTTACCTAGTGCTGAGTTGACTTCGTCAGCCGACACACTTTTAAGCTCTTCGATGGTATCAGCGATCATCTTCTGCAAGCCCTTATAGTCGTATTTATCAATGGTTTTCGGTGGGATAGACTCGCCGCTTTTCAATGACTCCAACGCATCTATAGAATGCAAACGCGCACAGTTAACTTGAAACAGGAATGGCAACATATCGTCATGCAGCTTGGCACCAACAAATTGGTCCGCATCAATGTTGTTTTCAGCGGCAAATGCAGCGCCTTTTTCTAATACTATGACCAGGCCACTTAAGGCTTGTAGGTACGACCCAACACTTATATCGTAAAGTGAAACACTCATTATTTACTCCTATCGCTCTAAGGCGACTAGATTAATTTAGTTTTGTTAATTTTTTTTGACCACACTCGATTTTAATTTCATGGCGCCAAAGCCGTCGATCTTACAATCAATGTCATGCCCATCTGTGATGTACTCTGGATCGAGTACTCGAATGTTTTTTACTTTAGTTCCTACCTTAACAACAGACGAGGAGCCTTTGATTTTTAGGTCTTTTATTACTGTTACCGAGTCGCCATCATTCAATTCATTACCATTCGAACAACGAACGGCATGCTGTTTTTCTACCGCTTCAGCAGACCATTCCTTTCCGCACTCGGGGCAATTAAATAGCTCTCGATCTTGATAAGTATAGGTCGAGTTACAAGAGGGGCAAGCAGGCAAATCTGACATCGGATTGTTGTTAGATGATAGTGACAATAGCAATGGAGTATCGCAGCAAATGCGATCATCTTAAAGTGTCAAATTAAAATGTCACAGAGGGCGGCACTGCGAACCGGCTTATGCAGGTGTGACAAAGTCCAAGCTACGTTGTTGCAAGGCGCTTAAACAGCGCCTTGCCATAGTTGAGGTAGATTGCTTGAGGTAGATTACTTGAGCTAAATTATTAATCTCGACTGTCGATTAGATCTTGCACCACAGTCGGGTCAGCGAGCGTGCTGGTATCTCCAAGATTAGAGTGCTCGTTTTCCGCTATTTTACGTAAGATGCGGCGCATTATTTTGCCCGAGCGTGTTTTTGGCAAACCGGGCGCCCAATGGATTACGTCAGGGGTCGCAACCGGACCGATTTCTTTACGCACGTGCTTAACTAATTCGGCCTTAAGATCGTCGCTATAGTCAACCCCAGACATCAAAGTCACGTAGGCGTAAATGCCCTGCCCTTTGATATCGTGTGGGTAGCCGACCACGGCGGCCTCGGCAACCGCTTTATGCAGCACCAAAGCGCTCTCTACTTCAGCGGTGCCCATTCTATGGCCTGAGACGTTAATCACGTCATCTACTCGACCGGTGATCCAGTAGTAGCCGTCTTCATCACGCCGACAGCCGTCGCCAGTAAAATAATAACCCGGATACATAGAAAAATAAGCTTGATGAAAGCGTTTAGGGTCGTTGTAAACACCACGCATTTGACCTGGCCATGATCGAGGGATTGCCAAATTGCCTGAAGCCGGGCCCTCGAGCACCTTGCCCTCGTCATCTAGCAGAACTGGCTCCACACCAAAAAATGGCAATGTGGCAGATCCTGGTTTTGCATCAATCGCGCCGGGTAAAGGAGCGATCATGATGCCGCCTGTTTCAGTTTGCCACCAAGTATCAACGATTGGGCATTTTTCTTTACCAACTTTATGAAAGTACCATTCCCAGGCTTCAGGATTGATCGGCTCGCCAACGGTGCCAAGTATCCTAAGACTACTTCTAGATGTAGTTTCGAGAAATTGATCTCCTGCCCCCATCAACGCGCGTAACGCCGTTGGCGCAGTATAAAAGATATTCACCTGATGTTTATCGACTACCTGCCAAAAGCGGCTCGCGTCTGGGTAGGTTGGCACTCCCTCAAACACCAGAGTAGTAGCACCATTAACCAACGGCCCATAGGTAAGATAGGTGTGCCCGGTTACCCAACCAACATCGGCTGTACACCAATATACTTCACCTTCTTGATAATCGAATACGTATTTAAAGGTCATAGCCGCAGTTAATAGATAACCGCCAGTGGTGTGCAAAACACCTTTTGGTGTACCAGTGGAGCCCGAGGTGTATAAAATAAACATCGGGTCTTCAGCGTCCATGTGTTCAGGCTCACAGGTGCTTGCCTGGTTGGCGACGGCCTCGTGATACCAAACATCTCGACCGTCTTGCCAAGCGACATTACCGCCAGTAACTCTGCAGACCAAAATACTTTCTATCGAAGGCGTTTCTTTGCAGGCCTCATCGACGTTTGCTTTCAGTGGAATCGGTTTAGCACCACGCAAACCTTCATCTGCGGTAATAACCATCTTGCATTCAGAATCGTTAATACGGCCACGTAAGGCTTCCGGCGAGAAGCCGCCAAATACCACTGAATGTATTGCGCCAATACGGGTACAAGCAAGCATCGCGAACACCGCTTCTGGAATCATCGGCATGTAAAGGCAAACTCTATCGCCCCGCTCAATCCCTTGCTCTTTCATCGCATTGGCGAGTTTACATACCTCGTCGTGCAATTGCTGGTAACTGATCTGTTTACTCTGATCAGGGCTATCACCCTCCCATATGATGGCAGTTTGATTTGCCCTAGTAGCCAAATGACGGTCAATACAGTTGTATGAGACATTTAGCTTGCCGCCTTCAAACCATTTAATATCACCGTTGTGAAAATCGTATTCCGAGACCGTATCGAAAGATTTAAACCAATCGAGATTAGCGGTCGCTTGCTCAGCCCAAAAGCCATCGGGGTTCGCTAGAGAGCGAGCGTACATTTCTAGGTATTGGTCTTTACTTAGATGTGTACGTTGTTTAATCGAGTCAAAAACTGGGTAAATATTATTGTCTGTCATATCGAATACTCGTTAATTCTGTTTTCTAAAGTCTTTACTAAAAGATGTTTTATAGTCGCTGAAACCCATGGTGGTCTCAGAATAGTAATGTGCGTCGTTAGCCGTCAATGCCACGCGCAATAAAGTACTGGTATCAGCTAACTCGTTGAATTCAGTACTCCACTTGGTACCAGTGTCGTCGTTTGAGGTTAACTTATAGGGTCCGCTCTCAGTTCCGTCACTAGTGACAAAACCGACATTTACTGCTTGCAACTGATTGACTGAACTAAGACGCAATAATTGCTGACCATTATCGTGAGAAATACGTACCGTGGATTTAAACGACCCGTTTTCCATATCACATCGTCCGCTACTAAAGCGACAATTTGACTTGGCAATGAGCTTATAAGTATTTCCCTCAACCGCCTTTTGCGGCTGCTCTTTAACCGCCAAGTCGACTAAGTAATATGATGCAATGGCAAGAATCGGCGCCATGATCATTGCCATAATTACATGTTTGTTTTTAAAAATACTCATTAAATTTTAATCTCAGTCTCACTAATGAGCTCTGTATAAGCCCTTCTATATAAAGAACTTATCCTCTGCTAGCGCAGAGGATAAGTCAAATAATGGGTTTCCACACCCTATCTTATCAACAGCCCAACGAAACAATTACATTGGCTGACGTCAACGCTAGTGCGAGGTCGCATCACCGGCTCCATGTGGTGCTCGGATGAAATCAACCAAGTCTTGAACATGCTTAGGTGGTTCAGCCGTCATTTTACAAACTACGAAGGCGACTATAAAGTTTACTAATGCACCAACAGCGCCAAATGCGTTAGGTTCAATGCCGAAGAACCAGTTAGGATCCAAGTCACCTAAGAAAGAGGTGCTTTGAACAAACATGATGCCTTTATGTTGAAACACATAAAACAGCGTCACACCGATACCTGAGAGCATACCGGCTACTGCGCCAGCGGTATTCATGCGCTTATAAAATATTCCTAACATGATCGCAGGGAAGATCGACGAAGCCGCTAGCCCAAAGGCGAGCGCGACCGTGCCTGCGGCAAAATCTGGAGGGTTAAACCCGAGGTACCCCGCTGCCAGAACAGTAAAGGCCATTGCAATTCGTGATGCGTTTAGCTCAGCCTTTTCAGATATATCCGGTCGAATGATACCTTTGAGGAGATCATGCGAAATTGCTGACGATATCGCTAGTAATAAACCCGCGGCGGTCGACAATGCCGCTGCCAATCCACCCGCTGCAACTAGCGCTATCACCCAATTCGGCAAGCGCGCAATTTCTGGGTTTGCAAGCACTAATATATCATTGTCAATCTTGACCATTTCATTGGTCTTTTTATCAGCACTATACTGAATAAGACCATCTTCGTTCTTATCCTCGTATTGCAGCAAGCCAGTTTTTTCCCAGTTCTTAAACCACTGAGGGCGATCATCGTAAGCAAGATAGTTGCCTGGAGTTGGCTCAATCGTGCTCATTAGATTTAAGCGTGCCATGCCGGCAACGGCAGGTGCCGTGGTGTATAGAATCGCGATAAAAACGAGCGCCCAACCGGCTGATTGTCTTGCCGCTTTAACACTTGGTACGGTAAAAAACCGAATAATCACGTGTGGTAAGCCCGCAGTACCAATCATCAGCGACATAGTGTACACAAACATATTCAGGGTGCTTCCCCTGGTTGATGTGGTGTACTCCGCGAAGCCGAGTTCGGTCACCACCTGATTGAGTTTATCAAGTACGTAAGTTCCGTCTGAAAGCAACGTTGAACCGAGACCCAACTGAGGGATCGGGTTGCCAGTTAGCTCTAAGGAGATAAAGACCGCCGGAATAGTGTAAGCAAAAATCAACACTACATATTGGGCAATTTGAGTATAGGTAATCCCTTTCATTCCACCTAGCACCGCATAGATGAACACGATAATCATACCAGCGGTTAAACCAGCTTCGTATGACGTTTCTAAAAAGCGACTAAAGGCAACACCGATACCCTTCATTTGGCCAATAACGTACGTCACTGAAGCTAGAATCAGACAGACGACAGCCACAACTTTAGCGGTGTTAGAGTAATAACGATCACCAATAAATTCTGGCACAGTGAACTTGCCAAACTTACGTAGATAGGGAGCTAAGCACATTGCTAACAGCACATAGCCACCGGTCCAGCCGAGTAAGAATACCGAGCCTCCGTAGCCTTGATAAGAGAAGCCAATTAAGCCCGCCATCGATATGAACGATGCGGCTGACATCCAGTCGGCGCCTGTCGCCATGCCGTTGGCAATCGGGTGTATGCCTCCACCAGCAACGTAAAATTCTTTAGTAGATCCGGCTCGAGCCCAAATAGCGATGCCAATATACACCGCAAAAGTAAAACCGACGACAATATAGGTTAAGGTTTGAAGTTCCATGATTAGTCCTCTCCATCTGCAAATTTGTCGTCTAGATCACTCATTTTTTTAGCGTAATAAAAAATGAGTATCACGAACATGTAGATAGACCCTTGCTGGGCAATCCAAAAACCTAATGGGTAACCGCCTAGACTAATTTGGTTTAGTGTATCGACAAAAACGATTCCACCAAGAAACGGCACTACAAACCAAATTACTAGGAGTTTGACAATCAAACTTACATTGGCTTTCCAATAAGCCTCAGCATTGTTGTTCATGGTAGATCTCTCCATCCAATTATTATAAGAGGTTCAAGTCTACGCTCACAGATGGTCAACGAGTATTGGACAAAAGTATTAGGCTCGAAGTGACGCTTGAGGTTGCGCCGCAGTGATACCAATGTTTATAGTGGAGTATGACAAATACCCTACTCATTGCTGACGACCACCCGCTGTTTCGGGAGGCACTTGCCTTAATTGCCTGCTCAGCACTACCCGGTGCCAAGGTTATTAGTGCAACTAACTATGCCGAAACGAAGCAGGCCCTTGAGGCACAATCGTTTAAATTGGTGTTTCTCGATTTGAATATGCCTGACTCGAACGGGCTTACCGACTTAGCGCTACTAAAGAAGCAACACCCCACTACCCCAATAGTTGTGGTCTCCGCGCATGAAGAGCCAAGTATTATTAGAACCTGTCTGGAGCTCAATGCCTCGGGCTACATCATTAAGTCGTCGGCTCCTGAAACCATAAAAGAAGCGATTGAGGTAATTTTAAGTGGAGATATTTATGCTCCAGAAAATATTGATCTAAACACAGAGTCATCTGATGCTCACAGCATTGCCGCAAACCAAATAGGCAGTCTTACACCTTCACAGCTAAAAGTGCTGATTGAAATAGGCAAAGGCAAACTGAATAAACAGATCGCCTTCGACTTGCAGATCACTGAAGCAACGGTTAAGGCACATATCACGACCGTATTTAAGAAGTTAAAGATTAATAACCGCACACAAGCGGTACTCTTTGCCAAAGAACATGAAGCTAAAAACCCCGAGCTTAAGACTGGCTAAACTAGCCTCCATGACATAATTTAATTCACTCTCGCAGTTCATTTAGCGCTCTGGGAGAGTTTAAAATGCCCCGCTAAGCGCAGCTCTCTTATACGCTCAGCGCAGTATTTTTATACGCTCCGCGCAGTGTTTCTATCCGCTCCGCGCTGTGTTTTTATACGCTCCGCGCAGTGTTTTTATAATAGTACTTTCTTTATTTCATCCAATGACAAAACATCATCAATGGTCGGCGGCAGTAAAACATCCTCACTATTAAGCATCGCTTTAAGCACCTTGCGCAGCACTTTACCTGATCGGGTTTTAGGCAATCTTGAGACCACATAGCTACGCCGATAACAGGCGATTGGGCCAATCGATTGTCGAACCAATTGAGTTAATTCAGCTTCAATACCACTATCGCTAGTGCTATCCACTGAGCTGTTAAGGACCACGAAGCCGACTGGCAGTTGGCCTTTTAACTCATCATTCATCGCCACTACAGCACACTCTGCAACGTCTGGATGCCGGGCAATTACCTCTTCGATATCACCAGTAGACAAGCGATGACCGGCGATATTAATTACGTCATCAACTCGACCCATCACAAAAAGATAGCCATCTTGATCGAAATAGCCGCCGTCACCGCTGGTATAAAAACCTGAGTAATCGCTAAGATATGAGTCGAGGAAACACTGGTGGTCACCCCACACCGTTGATAAACAACATGGCGGCAGCGGTAACTTAATCGCAATATTACCCTGTATTCCATGCGCAACCGGCTGCCCGTCATCGTCTAAAATTTGAATATCAAAGCCTGGGACAGGCTTAGTCGCCGAGCCATTTTTGATCGCGAGAGGTTCGCGCCCCATGAGATTTGCAGCGATTGGCCAGCCTGTTTCTGTTTGCCACCAATTGTCAATAATTGGCACGCCCAGTTTATCGCTCATCCAATCTTGGGTTGCTGGATCCAAGCGTTCGCCCGCAGCAAATACCGTGCGAAGGCTACTAATGTCGTACTTTGAAACCAATTCAGCATTAGGATCTTCTCGGCGAATGGCTCGAAAAGCCGTTGGCGCGCTAAAAATCGCATTGACTGAATATTGCTCTATAACACGCCAAAAAGCCCCAGCATCCGGGGTCATTATTGGTTTGCCTTCGTACATAATCGTT
>JAFMHC010000211.1 GCA_017854775.1 Gammaproteobacteria bacterium
CAACCCTAACGATTGTCTTCTCTAGCGAATATTCAGGGCCTTTAGTGGCATAAACTTGGTACTCGCCCGGCGCAATTTCGACCTTTTTAAGGTCGCTATCTGCGCCCGCTAGAAACAGGTTGGAGACCGGTTCGATCAGATGAAGCCCGTCATCTTCTTGCACCGAAAAGCCGGTAAGTCGGTTAGCGAAGTCAGGGCTTTCTGTGCCATTGATGCCGACAAACAATAAACGCATCGCATGTCCTTGAGGAAGTGAAATTGTCGCCGGTTTAGGCAGTTTGAGTGACCCTAAGTCGAGCTGTTGATCTAGTGTTATTGCTTGCGTGATCTCCCTGTTTGCTGTGCCTCTAACGGTTAAGTTGTAGCTTCCTAGCGGAGCGCGGAAGGTGAAATTACCCTCGCTATCTGGGCGACTATGGGTGAACGGAACTAGGTCTGCTGTGGAGATGTGAATCGCTGCGTTAGTTTCATTTAAGTGGCCACTAACCATGGGCGCGTGGCTGAATAGTTGATCAGTTATCGATGCGACATCGCCCTTTCTACCAACGTAAATAATCTCATGAGTCTCTATATAAGAGTCATTGTCGAGCGACATTAGTGGTAACTGCGGCAATTGTAGCCAGCCAATTTTGCTGCCGTCGCCAAGGTAAAAGGTATCGCTGAGGATCACCATTGCGTTGGAGGAATCATCTGCCAACATGAATCTTGGTAGGTCGTAACGTTGCTGACCATTTACTCGTTCAGCTGATTTCAGATGCCAGCCATAGGCGATGCCAAGCTCGGCGGTAGGCGGGCTGATAGTGACGATTGTATCGGCGTCGCGTGCGGCTACGCCCATAGCACTTACACCACGTGAAACGAAGTCTTCAGCTTGAAAACCATTATTACGTTTCAAATCCGTGCTATTGAGTACGAAAGACTCTAAGGAATGGTAGTTGAAGTTGAGTGGGGTAAAAAAATTAAAGCTCTCGCCCTTGCTTGATGATAATTTTTTTTCCACCTTAACTTGATTTGGGCTAGCGGAGTCCATGCTATAGCGAATGATTATATTGGCGCCATCGCGCTCGCCGTGAACCACGATTGTGGCCGTGGTCTGGTTCTGCTCGTAGCGTATCTTGCTGGCATTAAGTGGGCGTTTACGGCTCCCTTGTAATAGGTCGTGCGTGGCCGAGAAATGATCGTCAGCACGATTGCAAAAACCTAGGTCTACCAATGAGCCGCCTTTAGTAGAAAACTGACCTTCATGGTCTACATCCGAGACAATGCCACAGAGAGTGCCATTGCTAAAAAACCAATCGTCAATACCGCCAATAGCATCTGGGCCTTCGCTGACCAGCGCGGATGCATTTTGGGCGGTGATCTGGGTAGCGTAAACGCCAGTCGCCGCATTTGAGCTAGTCGGCAATACCGAGCTTACAAAAGTTAACGCGATAGCGGTACGCCAAGAATGTGTGCGGCGTTTGATATTTAATCTCATGGCCAGGGGGCGCAAGCCCTATTGGTTAGTTAGCCACAAAGTATAGGCTAATTAGGTAATAGTAAAAACGATCACTATTACCTAATTATAAAGGCCACTGCCCAGCCGGTGTTTTTCCACATTTTCGGGTCGGCGGTGAATTCTTCTACAGCACAAATGCAGCCTGAATATGAGTCTCAAGAACTGGGCATACTCCCCTGCGTCTTGGTGATCATATCTTTACTGCGCTGGTTGAAGTCATGCATAATCCGTGCAGCTTCAGTGTGGTATACGATGTTCCAGTGCTCGTCTTCGTCAGGCAGCGGATTATCTTTACGTGTTTCTTCGGTTACCGGCTTTAAACCTAAGGATGCTCGATATTCGTTTAGGTTGGCAAGCGACCTTGCTTCACGTTGATCTCGGTCAGCCTGACGGTCGTTTAGATTAAGCGACAAGCTTTTAATGGCTTTGTTTTCGACCACGCGTGCCGAATTTTTACGTAGCAAACTAAACGCCGCTGATGATTCTGATCTCTGTAAGTGCTTCTCCGACAATGCGTTAAGCAGGTTCTGGTCAAATGATCCAGGTTGGTATACAGCCGATTCTGTTTTTGACCAAGGTAGGGCGTTGTCGTATGAGCGTTCGCCAAACTCAAGGTCTTCTTCGCCAGAGTTTAAAGTTATATCCGGAATTACTCCTCGGTGTTGTGTTGAGCTACCGCTTATTCTAAAAAATTGGGCGTTGGTGAATTTGATTTTACTTTTACGCTCGTTGTCACGGTCTCGTAACGATTTTGGATATTGCACAGTGCCTTTACCGAAGGAGCGCTCGCCAACAATTAGCGCACGACCATAGTCTTGTAGTGCAGCAGCGAAAATCTCTGAAGCTGAGGCGCTGTAGCGGTCAATTAACACGATCAAAGGGCCATCGTAAGCAATCATCGAGTTTGTGTCTCGGTGAACTTGACGTTGATTAGGCCTTGCGCCGACAACCTGAACCACTGGACCTTTGTCGATGAACAACCCGGTGAGGCTTACAGCCTCATTGAGGTAGCCGCCGCCGTTGCCGCGAAGGTCTAAGATTAGGCCCTCGGAATCTGAGGCATTGACTTCTTTTAGCAGTTCACTGACATCATGCGTGGTGGCCACGAATTCGCCGCCACCATTGCGAACTTGGTCAGCGTTTGAATAGAACGAAGGAATGCTAATCACAGAATAATTATGCTTCTTAGCGCCATCAGGGACTTCGATTTTGCTAAGCTGAGCCGCTTGATCGTCTAATTTAATCAAGTCTCGAACTAATTCTAGGCGTTCAGGTGGTGAGCCTGGAGCGCTGGCACTCGATAGAACGTCCAATCGTACTTTGGTGCCCATGTCGCCGCGAATCATTTGCACCACGTCCATTAAGCGCCAGCCGATCACGTTGATCATTTCTTCGCCTTCTTGACCGACTGCAACAATCTTGTCTTCGGCCTTGATTGCGTTGCTTTTTTCAGCCGGACCCCCGGTGATGATTCGATTGACTACTGTATAGTCTTCGTCGGTCGTCAGTGCCGCACCGATACCGGTGAGTTGTAACGACATGCTGATTTCAAAGTTTTCGGCCGTAACATGCGACATATAAGTGGTGTGAGGGCCGTGGTCGCGAGTAAAGGAGTTCATGAACCACTCAAATACTTCGTCAGCTTTTAATTGATAAATGACATCACGTTGGCGATTATATCGGCGCTTTAAATTCTCGCGAACTTCGTCAATCTCGGTTTTTGCCATTAGCTGCTGTAAGGTATCGTTTTTGATACGCTTGGCCCACTTAGCTTCAACACTCTTGCTGTTCGCTGCCCAGGTGTAGGTGTCCCGATCAATATCAATCGAGTCAGGTTGGCTAAAATCAAAATCGCTATCGATTAACTCGAGGATATAGTTGGTGCGCTGATCCAGTCGTTGACGAAAAACTTTAAAGATATCGAAGGCCACCTCGACGTCTCGCTTTTTAATTAGGTCGTCTAACTTGGTGCGATATTTCTCAAAACCGTCCATGTCTTCTTGGGTGAAGTACACTTTGTTGGGGTCTAGCACTTTAATGTAAGCATCGAAAATGCGAGACGAGTATTCATCATCGAGATCTTTCGGCGAGTAGTGGCCGAAGCGCAGCCAATAGAGCGTACTGTGGAGGTCGTAGCTGAGGTTTTTGTTCATTGTCAGCGCGGCATCTGGCACTCTCGTTACATCTGCCAAGGCTGTGGTGGTCGTGGTCGAAAGACCAATGCTAGCAATAACCCCAATCATTAGGCTCTTACTAATTATCTTAATGGAGCTAATAAGCTTAAGTCGGCGAGTAAAAGGCGAACAGCTACGGCCAGCGAGGTTGCCTAGTGGCAAATTTAAAATTTTTGTAAACATAAGTATCAAATAGAGTTGACCATAGTTAATAATGCCATTATAGGGTAACGGTGTGTAGGCAAAGAGTGTCGTATGTCTAAACCGTAATACGTACATCATCGGCAAACAGTCGGGCTACAATCCAACAATATTACCCATTACCTAACTAGAGATCATCATGGAATCAGAATTATTGCAATTAATCGTCGTTTTTGTTGTCGGGCTCGTGTGTGGAGCGCTGATTATGGTGCTATGGAACAAACTAAGCAGCGGTTCAGCGTCCGCTTCAGGTTTGAAGCAAGAGTATCAAGATTACCAAGAAAAAGTAGAGACTCATTTCGAACAAACATCTAAGAAGTTTCAAGATATGACGGAACAGTATCAAGATCTTTATAAACATTTATCGGTAGGAGCGACCTCACTTTGTCGCCCCGACAGCGTTGCAGCGGCGCTGGCTGACGATTCAAAAGCCCAAGTTAAAATTGGTAGCAAGCAACAACCATCTACGCCGACTCCAGTTGAGCCTAGTACCGTTGAGCCTAGTCCCGTTGAGCCTGCCAAGGTTGCCAGCAAGCCTGTTGCCGAGAATAAAGCCAAAGATCCAGGCGCTAAATTAGATGCTAAGTCGGCTAGCAAAGACCCAGTAAAGGGCTCGGTCAAAGGCGAGTCTGATGCAGCAACCAAAAATCCGATTGATAATTCTAAAGCGTCTAGTGTAGCGTCAAATTCTGCCAATAAGAAAAAAGGCAGTTCTTCTTAATTTAGTTTGTTCAAACCCCGACACTGAGTTGGGTAATAAACTTGGCGATGCCGTCCATCAACATTTGGATGGCAATTGCCACCAGTATCATCCCCATTAGCCGTTCGATAGCAATAAGGCCGCGATTACGAAGTATTTTTGCCAATGGTCCAGCGCTCATCAGTATAAGCCCAGATACAAACCATGCAATAATCAACGCGGCTAGCCACTCAACCCAGCGCTCTGGTTCGCCGTTCATAATTAATAATAGCGTAGCGAGTGCTGATGGGCCTGCGATGTAGGGGATTGCCAAAGGGACGATGAATGGCTCTTCTTCAGTGGCTTTGTGCGACGAATTGTCTTGTGGGAAAATCATCTTCAACGCAATCAAAAATAAGATCACGCCGCCGGTAGCCGTCAGCGCTGGCTCAGAGATGTGTAACGCCGATAAAAACGCTTGGCCTGAGAATAAGAAGATTACCATCACTAGCAGTGCGATGAGTAGCTCTCGAATGATGACCTTCAATCTTCTCGCCGGGGTGACATTTTTGAGCGCAGTTAAGAACAATGGAATATTGCCCAGTGGGTCCATCACCAAGAAGAGTAGTAATGCGGCTGAAATCAGAGTCATAGTATCGGTCCGGTTAAGATGTCCCTACGAATACGGAGATCTTATAAATTTAGTACGAGGCCTGAGCATAACTCAGGGACGAGATAAAAATAGCTTGGAATTTCTTCAATTGAGGGGAAAACGCCTGTAATAGCTGGCTATTGACAAGTCTAGGTGCCCTCGGGGTATGTTCAACGAAAAGTGAGGGAGTTTCAACCGAAGTAACAGAGAGTTTCAACCGAAGTAACAGAGAGTTTCAACCGAAGTAACACAGCTGCGGACATTTTGATCCGTTCTTCGAGTTATGTTGGGGCGCTCTTAACGCAATAATACTTAGTACCATAACAGTACTACAATAATAGTTAATTTGGGCGGCAAATTGATGCCGCCCAAATCAGTTAAGCGGTTATTCCCAGCCGCATTGTCGGTCTTTGTTTTGCTCTTTCAAGTAAGCATTCAACGGTGCAAAGTAGTCGATAATAGCGCTGCCGTCCATTTGTCGCTGGCCGGTTAATGCTTGCATCGCTTCTGGCCAAGGTTGGCTTTGACCCATGGCGAGCATATCACCTAGTGCTGCGCCAGCTTCTTTGTTGTTATAAATGGAGCACTCATGCAGTGGCCCTTCGTGACCGGCCTTTTCACACAAAGCTTTGTGGAATTGAAACTGCATAATAAATGACAAAAAGTAGCGGGTATAAGGCGTATTGCCTGGAATGTGATACTTGGCGCCAGCATCAAAGTCGGCTTCACTGCGCTCAACACCGGGTGCTATGCCCTGGTATTCCTTGCGCAATTCCCACCAGCCTTTGTTGTAATCTTCTGGTGAGATTTCGCCTGAGAACACTTTCCAGCGCCACTCATCAATCATTTTGCCGAATGGCAAGAACGCAATCTTTTCCAGAGCAAGCTTCATTTGCTTGTTCAAAGTGGCTTCTTCACTCTCAACCACCTCGTCAATCAACCCTTTTTCTTTTAGGTAGCTAGGTGTCATCGATAATACAATAGTGTCACCAATGGCTTCATGAAAACCGTCGTGTGCACCGCCTTTAAAGGTCGATGGTTGGTCTTTGTACATCAGGTAATAGTAAATATGACCAAGCTCGTGATGCAGAGTGCCAAGTTGCTCTTCGTTAATCTCAACGCATTGTTTGATACGCGGATCATTACCGTTGTCCAAATCCCAAGCGCTGGCATGGCATACCACGTTACGGTCACGCGGCTTTTTGATCATTGAGTTTTTATAGAAGCTCTCTGGTAATGGCGGTAAGCCAAGTGAGGTAAAAAAGCCCTCGGCTGTCTTCGTCATTTGCAGCTCGTCATAACCCTGATCTTTTAGCGATGCGGTAACATCCAATGAGGCTACACCCTTATGAGGCTCCATAATTGGGTAGATGTTGTCCCACGTTTGCGACCACATATTACCCAGCAAATGGGCCGGGATCGGCCCGTCTTGTGGAACTTTATCTTCGCCGTACTGCTCGCCAAGTTTAGCGCGAACATGACAATGCAGCTCGTCATAGAATGGTTTCACTTGGTCCCATAAACGTCGTGCCTCGACAGTAAACTCAGCCGGACTCATGTCGTAGTTGGACTTCCAAGCATCGGCTAAATCTTTAAAGCCTGAATCTTTGGCACCTTGATTTCCGAGTTCGACAAAACGCTGATAGGTTTCACGATAAGCCGGCGATACAGTACGCCAGCCCTTCCAAACATCAAGCAGCTCGTCGTAGTCTCGCGAGTTCGCTAATACCGCTTCAAGCTCCTGTAATTCACGACATTCACCCTGATCATTGCAATAGCTGCCTGCACCATACTTGCCCTCCATCTCAGTTAACACAGCGGCAAGCTCGGCTTGCAACTTGGGATCGTTAGGTGCCGGTGCCGATGAACCACGTAACATCAACTCGATTGCTCGAGCTGTATTGGTGTCCATTTTGCTGCCCTTGAATTTCTTCGCTTGTTCAACCATCGAGCTGGAGAACGCTAATGAGCGCTCACCCGCCTTTGATGCCAGAACAGCGGTGTCATCGGTGATATAGGTTTGACGAACCCAGTACGCTGCTTCCACTTCCTTGGCTAAAGCTTGCCCTTGAGCTTCGATTCGCGCTACAAATTCTTTAGCGCTCTCTTTTTTAGCCTTAGCGTTGCCATCTTCGGCCATCGCCATTGGCGAGCCAAGTAACATGCCAAATAAAAATATTGTTTTTAATTTCATTGTATATTTTGTGTTCAGTCGCTAATTACTGACTCACAACCTCCACTTCTTTTTCCCACTTTTTAGTAAATAAACCAAGCAAAAGGATGACCGCACCAATGCCAATGCTGAAGGTTGCAATTTGACCATAAAGACTCGGCATTTCAGCAACATTATTGGGATCAAAGCTGCCAGACAATAAGCCTGCAATGATATTGCCAATTGAGTAAGTTAATACAAATACGCCCATCATTTGGCCCATGAATCGCCGTGGAGATAACTTACTTACAGCGCTCAAAGCAATCGGGCTAAGGCAAAGTTCACCAACAGTGTGGAGAAAGTAAACCAT
>JAFMHC010000212.1 GCA_017854775.1 Gammaproteobacteria bacterium
TTGGCACTACTTAATGTCACCTGGCTAGGCGCGATCACACCAATCGGTGGTCTTTTATTACTGCTTGCTTGGGCGTTATTATTGGTGAAAATAGTCAAGTTGGGTCGATGACTCCTAGTTATGCCTAATTTTCATTCTCAACCTATGTTCTCAACCTATATTCTCAACTTATGTTCTCTACTACAGTCAGTGAACGGTCTTTGATAAATCTAATAATGAAGTAAAGCAATAAGCCTACTGGCCCGGCAAGAAAGGTAAGAATCAGGCAGGGAATAACCAATAGATGATTAACGCCTCGCCGTTGTGAGTCGCGTACTTCCCAAGCGCCAATAAATAAGTCAAACGCTAGGTAATGGATCCAGCCAGCCAAAGCGGCATAGGGTGATTGAAACAATATCATCACCTGAGCTAAGGAGCTGAATCCCGCACCCTCTGGCGAAGGGTAAGCTGAGTAGAGGCAAAAGATATAGCAAACCGCTAGTAGAGATGGAATCCAAACGTGGAAGACGATTTTTTCAGTCCATTGCCATTTAGGCAATAGAACTAACAATAGCCACGCTGGTAAAACCAGTTTGCCGCATAGATCAAATAGCAATTCTGCGCTCATAGTATGTTCTCGATTAATGGTTGATTGTGAAAGGTTATTATTTGCTTCGTGTTGCGTTAATCCAGCTTTCAGCAATCAGCAGATTAAGGCCGAAACCTAGCCATAAAGCGGGGCCGAAACTCTCTTCAAAGCTATAACCAGTGCTGATCATTAAGATAATTAGAAAGATGCGTTGCGTGCCCACGCCAAGGCCTAAAGCAAACGCTCTGATCATCCATTGCCGATGTTGGGTGATTTTTTTATTCCTAGCGCACCAAAAAGCGCGCAGTATGGCGAATAGAAACAGTGGCCCGAAGAACCATGCCGCGGCCTCACTCGGCAGACCGCCAAAGGCTGGTAAAACAATAGTCGATATCAATCCGTAAGCTCCAGAGACCAGAGCGCAGCATACTAATACTCGGCCAAGCTGCCGATGCAAATTAAGCCTTTTGATTCGCAACCGTTTTACAAATTGAAGCGGCGCCAAGCTTATAAATAGGATGCCGCTGAGCATGTGCAAGGCGGTCACAATCGGGTGCTCTAAATAACGCAGTTCGAACAAATTTTGTTGCGCTATACCGCTGTAAGATTCGAGTGAACGTATAACCGCGAAAACGATCAATAGCAAAATGAGAGAAGCGATAAAAAACCAACCGACTTTGATTCTAACTGAGTTTTTCATAGCGGTATTTTTGCTTGTAATAAGATTAACAGTGTTTCGCGCCGAAGGGCTTCTCGGTTTAGGTTAAGCGATTATGTTGGTTGTGACAAATGTGTGTTTGGCTTACTTAGGATTTGCCATAGAAAGGCGCGACGAACACAGCGTGCAACTCAATGGTAAAAGGGTGTCTCGCAAGACCCGCATGACCAGCAATTCCATGGCGCTTAGAATAAGCTTATTTGCTCTCTTTTTAACTTAAAGCTTTGGACCAAGAAGAGACCTCTAAATAAAAAACGTCTAAATAAGAAAGTAGAGGGTCTTGATAATAAGCTTTCTAAAATTGAAAATTATACGACACGGGCAGAGCACAAAAATATCCTCTACTGAAGAAGTTTAGTCCTCGATAAATCCGCGGCGAACCATCGATCTGGTCTTGTAATTGCTTACTATGTTTCATAATATCGCAATCCCATTACGTATATACAAGGATTGAGTTTCTAGTAAGCACGTGTGAAAAGCCAGTCAACGATTTTCCAAATTTTAATCTTCTCTATAAACGAAAGATTTACGTACGCACAATAGTTGCCCGAAACTTTCGGTAAATAGATATGATGAGCGACCTTTTATCAATGAAGAATATTTTGTCTCAAATACAGTGCAAATTTCTGTTATTCAGCTTGCTGATCTGTTTCTTCAGTGTCTTTATTTCGGCAAAGACTGGTGACGCGCTTATTAAAAGCGCTTAGGCGGCTTAATTGTTTCAAACAACCCCCTCATTTCCAATCTCTATATAATGACAGTATGAAAAATATTATCTTATTTTCTATTTGCTTGATGTTGTCTCATCAATCGTATGGACAAGCGCCGATACATGGTTATTTATGTTTTGTCAATGGTTGGTCAAGTTCAGCTTTTCTTCCCAATCGAACCACCGCCTGTGAGACTGCTTGCACCAACGCTTGTTCGTCATGTCAGGCTAGCGGAGATATTTGGACCTGGGGGGGAGCTCAGTCTGGCGGGGAAGGCTGTTTTGATAGTAATGGTCTGCTGCGTGGTTACACCTCTGCAAGAGAGGAGTATCGTTGTTTAGTAGAAGATGGTTATGAACACGCATTGGTTGGCTCCAATGGGCAACGTTATTGTCCTAGTATTGACGACGAAGCACCGAAAGATGCTGGATGCACTCTTGAGAGTGGAGCAGGAAACCCATGCAATGTAGCAACTGGTAATAAGTTTCAAGTCGAAACTGACTTTAGTAATGCCGCGTTGTCGTTTAGGCGATCTTATAACAGTCTAAATTTGGTTAATTTGGGTTTGGGAGCAGGTTGGCGTCATAATTTTCAACGCAAGCTTTCCGTAGATGGCGGTACCTTAATCCAAATAGCAGGAAATGGCCGAGGTGAGCCTTGGTCTAAAATTGCCGGCGTATGGCAAGGCGACGCTGATAGCGATATTGCTATTGTTGAAACCTCAACGGGCTTTGAGTTAACAAGAGCCAATAACGTTGTTGAAAACTACAATAATTTTGGTCAGTTATTGTCGATTACCGACACTAATGGTCAGGCAACATCATATACCTATAACGCTAGCAATCAGCTTGATAAGGTAACAAACCATTACGGGTCATCGGTTAGTTTCACTTACGACGAATTCAGCTTAAGTAGCGTGATCGACGCCTTGGGGAGTGAGTATCGTTTTGAGTATTACGCCAACGGTAATTTACAGTCTGTTATCTACCCTGACACCACACCCGGTAACGAGAGTGATAACCCAAGGCGAACGTATCATTACGAGAATGTCGAGTTTCCTAAGCACCTTACTGGCATTACCGATGAAAACGGCAATCGTTATGCAACCTGGGGCTATGACAGCGACGGCAAAGCGAATCTTAGTAAACACGCAGAAACCTCCACAGAAAATGTAGGGCAAGAAACCTTCAAGCTTGAACATAATTATCAAGAGGGGGGCGAGTAATGAAATACTTATCATCGATTAAGCTTGTCATTGCAACGGCCGTTACTGTTTTTGCTGTTACTCAAAACGCCATCGCCGCTACTACCTTGGTTACTGATGCAATAGGCACAAAGGAGAAATGGACCTTTGATGAAGTATTAGGCGCCCATAAGCTCACCAGTAAGACCAATCAATTTGATGATGGCAAAGGCATCACTCAAACGTGGGATGCCAATGGTAACAAGCTAACCCATACAGATGCCGAAGGCCGAACGACTAAGTACACCTATAACGCCACCAATCAACGTGATTCAATGACCGAGGCGTTCGAAACGCCTCAAGCGCGAACCACAACGTATGAGTACCTTAGCGCCGATATTGATTTGGTCACTAAAACCACATCGCCGAGCATTTACGCCAGCAATGACAAAGAGGTTATTAATACCTACGATGAGCGCCAAAACATCACAAAGGTTACGATTAACGGCTTTGATGCCCAAGGCTTGGAGGTTTCTCGAGTCACCACCTTTGATCATGATCAATACGGCAAAGTCACATTAATTAACGGCCCACTAACCGATGTCGATAACCTAGGTCCATTAATCTATGTCGATGACATTACCATTCTGGAGTACTACGACTGCAGCCCAGGTGTTGATTGTGAGCAACTGGAGCTATACGACTGCAATACAGGCGCTGAATGTGGGCAACTGAAGAAGGTGACCAACGCATTAGGCCACGTCTCTACGTATGATGCCTACGATGCCGCATCACGTCTGAAATTAAGCACCGATCCCAATGGCGTTGTTACCAGCTACGACTATCATCCACGTGGTTGGTTGCTAAAGATAACGCAAACGCCACCGCTTGGCCAAGCTCGTATCACGACCTATGATTATGATAATGCAGGGCAACTGAAGAAAGTAACCTTAGCTGATGGAAGCGAGCAGAATTACGAGTATAACGACGCTCATGACCTAGAGAAGGTGTTTGATAACCTCGGTAACAAAGTTGAATACACTTACGACCCCAAGGGCAACCGAACTCATACGCTGATTAGAGACCCCAATGACACCTTAGTGCGACGCACTATTACTACTTACAATCATCGAAATTTTATTCAATCGATTGACAATGCCGGGTCTATCACGCAGTTAATTAATGATGCGGTAGGCAATCTGTCTACTCAAACTGATCCAAAAGAAAATCCAGATACGTCAAACACATTTGATGCCTTAGATCGACTAAGCAATACGGTTGATGCCCTAAACAATAACAGTACTTACGCCTACGATGTGGCCGATCAGCTCTCGCAAGTCACCTCTCCCAACGGCTCAGTAACCCAATACGAATACGATGACTTAGGCAATCAAACGAAGGAAATCAGTATTGACCGAGACACGTTGGTTTACTCGCATGATGGTGCTGGTAACGTGCTGACCATGACCGATGCCCGCAGCGTCACCGCAAGTTATACCTATGACGCTCTAAACCGACTAACTAGCGTGTCGTATCCGCAAGCCGGCGAGAACATTAGCTATAGCTATGATCTAGGTGCCAACTGTGGCTTTTCAATCGGGCGTTTATGTCAGATTGATGATGCCATGGGCACTCACTTTCGTGAATACGACCCTTGGGGCAATGTGCTGAGCCAAACATGGCAAACCGACACAAGCACATTCAGCCTGACGTATACCTATGACGCTCTAAACCGAGTCAGTCAAATAAGTTACCCATCCGGCTTAGTGATTGATTATGTTCGAGACGCCATTGGTCGAGTCGAAGCCGTGCATTCGCCATCGTCAAGCCGAACTGAGATCATTGCCGATCAATTTAGCTATCGCGCCGATGGCTTGATAAAAGGTCACCGATTAGGTAATGCTCAAGTCACACAACGCAGCTATGATTTACAAGGCCGATTAGAAAGCCAAAGCATTGATGGCATTCAGATTGCCAGCTATGACTATGACGCCAATGGCAATGTGCTTCAGAAAAACGATGCTGATCATCAGCGAACTTATGGCTACGATGTGTTGGATCGTTTAAAGAGTGATGATTGGCTAGGCGGATTACTGAGTAACGATTGGCATTACACCTACGATGCTAATGGTAATCGAAAGACCCAAAAGCGAGATCAACAGTCAGCCGAAACCATTACCTATGCCACGCTAAGTAATGTGCTTGTTGATATTGGCGCATCACCGGTGCAGTCTGATTTCTCCGGCAACATCACCAACCTACCAAGATCAACTGGCGCGTTAACCTTAAGCTACAATCAGCAAAATCATCTCGCCGAAGTAACACGAAGCGGCATCGTTACTAATTATGGCTACAATCATCAACGCCAGCGCCTTAGCAAACAACAAGGCGTTGACGTCAGCCATTACCTATATGATCTTAATGGCCGGCTTGTCGCCACCTTAGATGACCAAGGAACCGTGCACGAAGAATATGTGTATGCCAATGAGTTCGAGCAAACCCCGATTCAACATCGATTGTATGACGACACTGAGGACAACACCGTTGAATCAAGACAAGCCCTAACCAAGAGTGAAGCGTTGATTGCTGATCCAGTGAACGGCCAAGGTCAATGTGAGGGCTATGAGCGTACTGAAGCCGAGCGAACCAATAGCAATGCGTTATTTGATAACAACACGCTAGCAACTGTTCCAGTTGGCAATGAAGTGTTTATGATGAAAGCTCCGAGAACAGACGTATCGGCATTTATTCCGATCCTATTCCTGTGGTATTTCGATGAGTCGGAGCAAGCGGCCGACCCCATCGACATTACCACTACTGAGTCAGAGGTGGATAATACGCAAATAGAGATCGTAGTGCCAACAGAGCCCGAAGGCGACGCGCTTGATTACATCGTCGACGTAGCGACAACAAAGCGATCATTAAATAATGGCCCCGACATTGCCAGGCACTGCATCCAACAAGGCCAAACCAGTGTAAACCTAAATAATTTACCGTTAAACGGCACCAATATCTATATCCGTGTTTGGTCTAAAAAAGCAAATGGCGATTGGGTCTATGAAGATTATGAACTCGAGACCGAGGCTAAAACGCCCGCCACAAAACAGGTAACTCGAAGCTATATCGTAAGCGACCATCTAGATACCCCTCGGTTTATCTATGACGATGAGAAAGTACTCACATGGCGTTGGGCGAGTGATGGGTTTGGCCGCCAAGCGGCGAACGATGATCCCGATGATGATGGGTATCAGGTGAATTTTAACCTTGGTTTTCCGGGGCAATATGACGATTTAGAAAGTGGTCTGGTTTATAATTGGAATCGGTATTATGATCCGAATACGGGGCGGTATGTCACAAGCGATCCGATTGGGTTGGGTGGCGGGTTGAATACTTATGGTTATGTTGGTGGGAATCCGGTAAATAGTGCAGACCCGACTGGTTTGGTGTGTGGCACAGGCGCTTGTGTTGTTGCATATGCGGTTAGTACTGCCGTAGCACGACAAGCTGCTATAAATGCGGCTCGAAGCGCTGCGGCTAGAAGGGTTGCACAAGGCGTTATAGATGCGGCAGCAGTTGGGGTTGGAACTGGTGTGTTACCGTTACCGGGAAGCAGTTCTGAAGACACAGAAGGAAATGGCGGGTTTGTCGATCACCCTGATGCTCTTAGAGAATACCAGAACTATAAAGATGCCCTCGATGCATTAATGCCTCCGGGCTTAGACCCATGTGAAGAGTTGCGTTGGAAATTAAACAGGGAGATTGAGGCTCTTAATGCCCGTGCTGAATGGGATCAAAGATGGAATCCGTACCGACATGCAGCGACTGCATGGCAATCGAGACGTGCAATTAAGAATATTAGAAAAAGAATGAAAGAAGCTGGGTGTGATGAAATATGCGAATGGAATTAACAGAAGATGAAATAGCTGAACTTCAAAATGCATTTTCACAAGAAACTAATTATGATTCTGAAGATCCGAATGAGCCGATAAATGTTTGGACTCATTTAGCTCCTGATATGGATAATTGTTTACATTTAGCCGCAAGACGAGGAGATTTAAATATAGTGAAATTACTTATAAAAGGCGGGTTTGATATCAATAGTGTTGGAGACATGAGTTGTACTGCACTGCACTATGCTAGGTCCAAAGATCATGAGGAAATCGTTCAGTTTCTGATTGATAATGGTGCAGAACAGAATTTGAGAGATGAGTTTGGCCGTTTTTCTTAAAAAATAGCTAAGATATAATAAATAGGACACCCATACTTAGCTAGAAAAAACACAGCCATTTCGTAATTGTGTAACGAAATAATAGGACACCCAGACTTAGCTAGAAAAAACAAAGCGTTGATAAATAGGACACTCATACTTAGCTAGAAAAAACACAGCCATTTCGTAATTGTGTTGCTAGATATTAAATTTGAATAGGTTTGCGTAGAAAGTGTCGAAACCTGTCTTACTGTCAGGTTATCTAGCCAAGCGGTAGTACGATTGGCGATTTCC
>JAFMHC010000213.1 GCA_017854775.1 Gammaproteobacteria bacterium
TGTATGCTCGGCGCATGCAAATCCAAGAGCAATTGACTACAGAGATTGCTGAGACAATGCGTGAAGTAACTGGCGCTGAAGGTGTTGGCGTTATTATCGAGGCAAAGCACATGTGCATGATGATGCGCGGCGTTCAAAAGCAAAACTCGATTATGAAAACATCATCGATGCTTGGCAACTTTAGAAGTAACCAAGCCACTCGCACTGAGTTTTTGTCGTTAGTAAATGGTTAACGATTTTGCCAATTCACCCCAATGGGTGAGGCAACGATAGCTGCTCACGAGCTATTATTTAGTTGACAAAACATCACCTGGAAGTGGCTTAAGCGACAGCGAAGGCTTTAGACACATTGATCTACAAGGAGTTAGTGTTTTGTTGGTACTGAAAATGTTGTAATCGTACCAAGCCACTATGTTGAATAGCGTTGAAGAAAAACATAGTGGCTTCTTTGATTAATAGTGGCTTCTTTGATCAATAATATCTGCCGAGTTAGCCTATCGCTTTGCATTCATTACCCAAGCTTTGGCTCGAATGATACTTTATGATCGACTAGCATTTTGATTACTTCTTCAGGTGTCTCAGCGCGCATCATCTGCTCAACATGGCCCTGTTTTGCAAACCCTTGTTGGCTAGCGTGATCTAAAAAAGCCAATAATTTGTCATAATAACCATTGGTGTTTAATACCGCACAAGGCTTGCTATGAAAGCCTAATTGCAGCCAAGTTAGGGCCTCGAATATTTCTTCCAGCGTTCCCAGCCCACCAGGCATAGCTATAAAGCCATCAGACAGCAGCATCATTCTCGCCTTGCGCTGATGCATATCGGCGACCACTTCTAAGCTAGTAAGACCAGTGTGAGCCACTTCCATGTCTGCAATCGACTGGGGTATAACTCCGGTAACCTGCCCTCCCGCTTGCAACACTGAGTCAGCAATTGCCCCCATGGTGCCGACACTAGCCCCGCCGTAAACCAGACCGAAACCGCCTGCAACGATAGCACCGCCTAGCTTTCTAGCTGACTCCATGTATGAATCGCCTAAGCCATTGCTTGAACCACAGAATACACAGATATATTTCATGTTAAAATTTGCCACTACTGACCTTTGTTGTTAATTCTACGTAGCAAGCCATCTAACTCGTTGCCAAACGCTCGCCGATCGGCCGAGTTTAACGGCGCAGGGCCGCCCGAGTGCTCACCACTACCACGAAGAGTATCCATGAAATCTCGCATGCTTAGCCGCGCTTGAATATTAGCCTGAGTGCAACGCTCACCTCGTGGTGTAAGAGTATGACAATCCTTCGCTAAGACATCCGCCGCCAAAGGTATGTCAGAGGTAATTACAAGGTCTCCCGGTTCACACAAGCGCACTATTTCATTATCTGCTACATCAAAGCCTCGCGCGACTTGCATTGAACGGATATAGGCTGACTGGGGGTGAGAAATCGCTTGGTTAGCAACCAGCACCACCATCACCTTAGAACGCTCAGCCGCACGAAATAAAATTTCTTTAATCACCACCGGGCAGGCGTCAGCATCGACCCAAACTTTCATTGAGATATCACAACAAGCCCATTCAAGTTATGCTGCTGTTGATGCCCACGCCGGGCTGGCTGCTGAAATAAATAAGACATTGATAGTATAAAAACTTTTCTATGAAGAATTTTACAGAGCCGAGCGCCTGAAACAACTAAGCAACACGCTGGCGCACAACCTCATAAAGACACACGCCAGTTGCAACCGATACGTTTAAACTCGAAACCACACTGCCAGCCATCGGGATGCTTACCAACGAATCGCACTTCTTCTCCGTTAAGCTCCTCATACCCCGGCCTTCTGCGCCCATCACAATAGCAACCGCTCCGCTTAGATCCTCTTGGTAGATCGAATGCTTAGCTTTGTCTGAGGTGCCAATCATCCAAATACCAAGTTTCTGCAGCTTCTCCATTGAGCGCGCTAAATTAGTGACACGAAAAATAGGCATCGTTTCAGCCGCTCCGCTAGCTACCTTTTGCACTACCGGCGTCATTGGGCTGGCGTTGTCTTTGGCGACTATTACCGCATCGGCACCAGCGGCATCAGCGGTTCTTAGGCAAGCACCAAAATTATGCGGGTCTTGTACTTGGTCAAGAATTAATAACAGCGGTATTTTATTGCTGTCTAGCTTTTTAATGAACGATTCAAGCTCTTTGTCGCCACCATCTTGCTTAGGCTTTGCTTCTAGCGCGATGCCTTGGTTTTGCTCGACGCCACAGCGCCTTGCTAATTCTCGTTTGTCGACCGCATGCACCGGTAAGCCGAGTTGACGAATCTGTTCAATAACGCCTTGTTGCGCCGAATTATTACTGTTTATCGTTACCCAAAGCGCAACCGCTCGCTCTGGGTTTACCGCAATTACGGCATTAACAGCGTGGTGGCCAAGCACCCATGAGAGTTGTTGAGCCATTAGCTATGCTTCTTCTTTTTTACTTTCGACTTGTCTTTAGAAGATGACCGTTTTGCCTTACCGTCACCGCCCTTTTTGCCTCGATGAGAAGATGGCTTACCATCCTTGTGCTTCGTATTACGTTTAGGCTTGCCGCCTTTAGCACGGTTAAACTTCTCATTTTTAACATCGGTAAGTGTGAAATCTATTTTTCCTTGCTCCATATCAACTCTAGCGACCTGCACTTCTAGGCGATCACCCGCTTGATATGTTTTACCACTACTCTCCCCGACTAATCGCCGGTTGTCAGCTTCGTAACGATAGTAGTCTTCGCCAAGCGCCGTGATATGCACTAAGCCGTCAATATAAAATTTCTCAAGCTCAACAAACACGCCAAACTCAGTGACACTGGAAATAACGCCAAATAAATGATCACCAATTTTGTGGCTCATAAACTCACACTTCAGCCACTGAACCGCTTCGCGGGTAGCCTTTTCGGCTCGCCTCTCTGTCGAGGATGTTTGCACAGCTGTTTTTTCAACTTGAATGAATTTCTCATCCGTGTCTTGCAAGTTAGGGTTGTCCAATAGTCGACGAATCTGCCGATGTACCAATAGATCAGAGTAGCGACGAATCGGCGATGTAAAATGCGTATAAGAGTCAAAATTAAGCGCGAAATGTCCGGTATTTTCAACGTCGTACCGCGCTTGCTTCATACTTCTTAGTAATGTTGTTTGAACGATTTTCGCCGTTAGCGGATCGCTTACTTTATTAATCACATCAGCAAAATCCTTTGGTTCAGGTGTGTCACCACCGCCTAATAGCAATTTAAACTGGCGTAAGAATATTCGCGCATCGGCTATCTTGTCTTCGTCGGGAGCATCGTGCACACGGTAGATTCCCGCCGCATCGGAGTCTTCGAGAATCAATGAGGCGCAGATATTAGCCGCCAGCATGCACTCTTCAATTAGCTTATGAGCATCATTTCGCTCACGTGCTTCAACCCGATCAATTTTTCGGTTCTCGTCAAAAACAATGACCGGCTCAGGAATTTCAAATTCGATAGTCCCTGAACGGCGGCGACACTTTCCAAGCTTGTTAGACAAGGCATATAAATCATCAATTGCCGGCTGTAACTCGGTCGGTACATTGCTAGCGTCTTTATCCCCGGCAATCAGTGCGGCGACTTGGGTATAAGTGAGTCGTGCATGTGAATACATTACCGCCTGATAAAAATCATAACTTTCAATGTCACCGTCTTTTCCAATCACCATGTCACAGACGAAACATAATCGGTTAACCTTCGGCTTTAGTGAACACAAGCCGTTAGACAACACCTCGGGCAGCATGGGTATTACATTGTTTGGAAAGTACACCGAGGTGCCGCGGTGCCACGCCTCTTGGTCTAAAGGGCTCTGTTCTTTTACATAGCTTGATACGTCAGCGATGGCGACCATCAAGCGATTACGACCGTTCTCCATCGGCTGACAATAAACCGCGTCATCAAAGTCTCTGGCATCTTCTCCATCGATGGTGACGAGTGGCAGATCACGAATGTCAGTTCTGCCCTTGAAGTCTTTTTCGGTGACTTCTTGATCAAACGATTTTACCTGTTGTTCGACCGCAGTCGGCCATTGGTGTGGTAATTCATGTTTACGAATGGCGATCTCAATTTCCATACCCGGTGATAAGTAATCTCCAAGCACTTCAGTAATTTCGCCCAGCGGTTGAAAATTCTTGGTTGGGTGCTTGGTAATCTTAATTGCCACCACCTGACCACTTTTCGCTCCAGCAGTATGATCTGCTAAAACAGCAATATCTTGACCGATTCGCTGATCATCTGGCACCACGAAATGCTGGTTACCCTCATTGAAATAACGGCCCACGATAACCAAATTGCCACGCTCGACGATATTGATAATTTGACCCAATAACTTCTTTCGCCGATCCCGCCCAGTTATACGAACATCAACAATGTCGTTATGCAATGCATCACGCATGTCTTGCGCACGTAGAAAAACTTTTTCCCGGGTTTCGTCGGTGAGCACGTAGCCGTGTCCGTCGACATGACCAACAACTTTACCACGATGCTCTTGAATAGCGTGTTTCATCGCCCATCGATGCTTGCTTAGTTGCGAGACTTTTCCTTCATCACGCAATAGCTCTAATATATCAAATGTTTCTTGTCGGCCATCCTTGCCGACTCGACCAAGCGTTTCCGCTATGGCTTTAGTGTTTGAAGGCTCAGTGCGCTGTGACAAATATTTTAAAACAATGTCAGTGCTTAAGCGCTTGTGCTTTCTTGTTGAATCTTTTTTCTTGTTACTTTTGTTACTCAAATTTATTTCTTATTCCTAATTTCTCTATCGGATAAAGCCTTTACGACACACCAACTGTACACTTTAAAATCAAAGCACCAGAGGTGTCTTTACTGCCTGCTGCTAACGAAGTAGCAACGCCTGCAGCGTAGTGTCGCGCCTGCGGCTAATTTAATAGCATCGCGCCTGCGGCCAATTTAAAGGCAGCGCCTGCAGCGAGTTAAATCACCTAAGTCAGCTTAATTACGCGTAGAGATCTTTTATTACAATCGTCTCCGCCCTATCTGGGCCGGTTGAAACGATATCAATTTGCACACCGACTAATTCAGCCAAACGTGCTACGTAGTTTTGCGCAGCCTGTGGCAATTCTGCCATAGTCTGCGCACCTTGTGTGTTCTCAGACCAGCCAGGCATACTCTCGTATACCGGCTCACACTTTGCTAAGGCGTCGGCACCAACTGGTGAGACGCTAAGCTCTTGGCCGTTGTAACGATAACCGTTACAAATTTTCAATTCTTTTAGTCCGTCAAGTACGTCGAGTTTAGTCAAACATAATGACGATAAACCGTTCACTTGGCGTGAGCGACGCATTAACACGGCATCAAACCAACCGCAACGACGCGAACGCCCAGTGGTAGCACCAAATTCGTGACCTTTAATACCAAGATGTTGTCCGACATCACAATCCAATTCAGTTGGAAATGGGCCAGCGCCAACTCGAGTGGTATAGGCTTTAACAATACCCAGCACTTCATCAAACGCATTTGGTCCAACGCCGCTGCCGGTAGCCGCAGAGCCAGAAGTCGTATTTGAAGATGTTACAAACGGATAAGTGCCGTGATCTATATCCAGCATCATACCTTGCGCGCCTTCAAACATCATCGGACGACCTTCACGGCTATAATCATCTAACAATTGAGTTACATCAACCGTTAGCGGCATAAGGCGTTCTTTATACGACAAAGTTTGATCTAAACACTGTTGATAATCTAGCTCATCAACTTGGTAATAATTCTTTAATGAGAAGTTATGAAACTCCATCACTTCTTTTAGTTTTTCGGCAAAGTTAAGGTCGAATACTAGGTCGCCTAAGCGAAGCCCTCTGCGTGCGACTTTGTCCTCGTAGGCAGGCCCGATACCACGGCCAGTAGTGCCAATTGCGGCTTTACCACGCTTCACTTCACGGGCTTGGTCTAGCGCTACGTGATGCGGTAAAATCAATGGGCAAGCCTCACTAATACCCAAACGGTCTCCAACAGGAACACCGTTGGCTTCGAGTTCGTCCATTTCTTCGAACAGAGCATCGGGCGCTAACACCACACCGTTACCAATTAAGCAATGCACTCCATCACGAAGAATGCCTGATGGTATGAGGTGTAAAACCGTCTTCTTACCTTCAATAACTAAGGTATGACCGGCATTATGACCACCCTGAAAGCGAACAACAACCTTCGCCGTATCGGTTAGAAGGTCTACGATTTTACCCTTGCCTTCATCGCCCCACTGGGTGCCAACTACAATTACTTTTTTGCTCATTGCTAAATTTCTATGTGTTTGCCGAACACTAATAGTCGGCATTTATAAGGATTAACTGTTAACTAAGTTTTACCAGGGTCTTCAAGTCTGCACTGAAACCCGTGGCTGGTCGAGCACGACCAAATTGCTCACCGATACGGTCATAACGACCACCTTGAGCAACGGTTATTCCTCGGTCTGCGACAAAAGCATTAAAGGTAAGGCCGGTGTGGTATCGATAACCTAATACATCGGCTAAATCTAAATGAATATTTATATCATCAGACGAGCTTAAATGACTCAAAACCAACTCTAATTGAGCTAACGAGGTAGCAATTTCCGAATTAGCTGAAAATGCCTCTCGGGCTGACTCGATAACGCCAACTGAACCGGCAAGGCTCAATAGCTTGACGAACGGGGCGATATCTAATTTATTGCCCAAATCATGAATATCTGGAGTCGACTTACGCAGCAGCACATCGCGTAAGGTATGTTCTAACGCGCCACTAATACCCTGCTCATTCAACAACGCTCGATATATTCCTACATGGCCCAAGCTCAAGGTGATTTGTTTAGCATTGCTCAATCGCAAAGCGGTCAACATCGCTTCTATTACTTCGATATCGGCGCGCTCGTCGGCAACCCCAAAAATTTCGGCCCCGATCTGCAGTAACTCCCGCTGGCCACCCATTTGAGATGGTTGAGTTCGCAATACTGTTCCAGCATAACATAGCTTATTAATATCAATATCAGCTAAATAGTGAGAGTCTATGCGCGCTATTTGAGGAGTTATGTCGGCTCTAATACCCAACATTCTATGGGTATGCTGATCCATAAATTTATATGTTTGGGTATCCAGTTCTTCGCCAGTTCCCGTTAACAAAGAATCTACAAACTCCATGACGGGTGGCATTACAAGCTGAAAACCACGACCAATTAGGTCATCTAAGACGTCACGTCGAAGCATCTCTAGCTTAATGGCTTCGTCAGGTAGAATTTCTTCAACACCTTCTGGTAGTAGCCAGTTAGCGTCATTTACCATTGCTGATCGCCTTCTTGAAAAGAGTCACGTTAATTACGGGCGGATTATACGTCATGCTGCTTTTTAGTACAGCCCTGTGGGGAAAATCTTTTGGCACAATAATTCTTGTTGAAAATGCAATTCCGATATCGGTAAAAACAAAGGGCAAAAGAAAGGCAGTCATAATGACTGCCTTTCTAACTAGAAAGCCACCTTTTTACGACTAATCAGTGCTGGTGTTAAAATGTTTGAAGAAGTCAGATTTAGGATCCAAAATAATCAAGTCACCGGACGAATTGAAGGTATTCTTATACGCGCCCAAGCTACGATAAAAATCGTAGAACGCCTCATCTTTACCAAATGAGTCTGCATAAGTCTT
>JAFMHC010000214.1 GCA_017854775.1 Gammaproteobacteria bacterium
GCTTGTTCAACAATTGGATAAAGTCGTGGCTGCGCACGACTTATCCTTATTCGTTATGTGGATTTTTAATCATATGTTTTTAAATGATAAAATTGCCCAGCCCAAGCCTAATATTAATAATATAATTTCGACAAAGAATAGCTCTGTAACACTGACTATATAAGCTTTATCAGGTGATTTCGGGTTATATCTAATGTTAATTATGTCACCAATATTAAATGCGCTATAGCTTCTACCAACACGAGAGTTAAAAACTCTTTTTGAACCGTTTAGATCAATAAATTCAATAACAGGAAAAAACAATGGATCTTCACATGATTCTTCAGTTTTATTGATTCGAATAACCTCACCTTTAGTATTTTCACTTGAAATTAAAAAGTGGATCTTCCTATAAAGTAAAAGTAACGATAATGCACAGATTAATATACCTATACCAAAGCACCATTTATAAATATCAGGATGTTGAACGATACTATTCCACATAACGCCTTTAAAACGGGCGCGCGTTTTCTGCGCGTCCGAGCACACGCAGTGTGCGGTAGTTTTTGAACTTATAGTTTTTAACGACAAATTCATTTTGTAATTCAGTTTTGGCTATCAACGAACTCACATGAGTTAGCTTTGTAGTTAAAGCGGCCACCATCATCTAGGCATTTATCTATATTAATATGTTTAGATAAGTATGGGTAAGCAAGAGCGATAATTAGTCCAAGTACAATAGGCGCTACAGATATAGCAAACATTGCCTTGCCTTCTCGTTTGAAGTGCTTATTTATATTCAACTAACTAATACCTGCAATACATATAACAGTTTTGTTATCCGGCTCCGTGCCGGAATATTTTCAATATTTGCGCACGAAATTTAATTTTTGAAAATACCCAAAATCGACGTTTTGAAGTATATTTCGGCCATTACCTCGTACAAAGCACGCAATACCAAACCCTACTTAAGCTTCAAGTATGCCTCAAGATCCTTTCTAAACTTCTCAGATCTATACGCTTCGTCATTCTGAGTATATTGATACGCTCTGTTTATCACTTCAGTTAGGCTTGGTTCTTCTGGCAGGCTATAGCTTAAGGCGTCCATCGCCATTACCGCTTGCTCAGCAGAAATGTAATCTCTGTACTCGCCTCTTACGCCGAGGCGCATAAGGTCTTCAATCATTTTGCGCTTATCTGTTTCTGTCAATGCTACGTTTTCGAACATGCTTTGGCTGGTAACTGATAGTGTTTGCAGCTCGGCGGCGGCTAATTGTAGCTCGCGTACCGATTTCGTAGAGGCTGAGTGTAAGGCTTTGATGGCGCGTAACATGTCGTCTTGTAACTTACTGTCGAGCGCACCGGTAAGTGCGGCTAGTAGAATAAAACTACTGTCGTTGAGTCTGATTGCACCGGGCTTTAAGCCAGCGGTGCTTGGGCGTTGCTTCCACTTTAGATCGCTCAAGGAGTGATGGCATGAATGGCAGTCGTAGAGCGCAACTTCAGGGTGGCCTTGGGGGTTGTTGATCAGTGAGCCGCCTAGGTTTTTAGCGACTGATTGTGCGTGTACTGCTGAGCCAACTAAGAGCCGACGAATTGGGTTATCGGGATTCTTCCTCTCTAGATAATCCTCATCAACAACGTAGTGCTCTGGTTGACGGATGGTAAAAGTGTCTAGCTCAAAACCTAGTCGCGGATGCCCGGCTCCCATTATATTGTGGTTAGCCAGCTTCTTTTCGTTGCCGACATGGCAGCTGACGCACAGTTTGGTGCGATCCGCCAAATTAGCGGTCGGGTACATGCCGTCGGCTAAGTTGCGTTGCAGGTTATAAGGTTTGATCGTATGCGTACCCAGCCAGTTTTCAGATCCGCCGTGGCAGGCTTCGCAACCTACTCCGTCGGTCATATGAAATTCTTCACCGCGCTGTTCGACGGGTACATTGTCAGCGTGGCAATCTAAACAGATGCTGGCGTTTGCCGCGTCTTTGATCCCAAGCTTAGAGGCGATTCGTTGCGACTGTTCACTGAGTAAAGTTGTGTAGGCCTTTGAATGCCGGTCGTGAAACAGCCAAGTCGGATATTCATTTTGTAGAACATTACTTGGCTCTTCGAGTTGTTTTACCGAATGACAGGTGGAGTTTCCACAGGTGGCAACGCCCATATGCTTTTGCGGCGCAAACTGCGGCAGTTCAGCGGCCATTGCACTAGTCGATGGCACACCACCGACTAAGCCCAAAACTAATAACAATGTTCCTTTAACGTTAGACATACGCAACCTTATTTGGCCTCGCCCCGAGTCTTGGTATCAACTCGTTTTTCATCATCAACCTTATTGTTTACAGTCCAAGGTTTACCGTTTTCATCAAGGTAAAGCTTTCGCATTTCAGTTATGTTCAATGGTCGCGACCCGAGTCGCCCGAATACCGCTATCTGGCCGCCGGTTTCATCAACGGCACGGTCTCTGTCCATGCCTTTCGACAAGGCAATCGCCGGAGATTTAGTCTTACGCCAAGCTATTAACTCAGGCACCGGCTCTGGACTAAAACCGTAAAACTTTGGTTGAGCATCCGGCGAAGTTAGCTGTATAACTTTTAAACCATTAACACCATCGGCCACGTAGGCGAATAAACTGGCGTTGGTACTGCCAACAACTACATCGCGTGCGTCGTTAATCTGACCGTCGGCATCGAATTTTTGCAGTAGCTTGATATTATCTGGCTGCTTAACATCGATGATGGCTAGGCCTTCTGCGCCAGCGGCAACATAGGCGTAGGTTCGGGCCACGTAGATCCGCTGAGCGTTTTCCAGCGCAATGGTGTTATTGCTCAACAGCTCGGCTTTTTTGCCTTGAGTGACGTCGATGACTTTAAGACCATCGGCATCGGTGACAAACAAATAACGGAACTGCAGTGCCGACGCGCGGCCATCATTCAGTTCAATCACCTGTTCGACCTTAGGCTGCAGTGGGTCATCAAGATTCACAATCACCATACCAGCATCGGCAATGATGTAAGCGTAGTAACCACCAATAACGATGTGTTTAGCACCATCTAAAATGCCGTTGTCATTCCAAACCAGTTGCGCTTCAAGAAAATTGTCACGGAACTCTCCATCAACCAAGGTATTTACATCAACCAAAATTAATCCGCTGGTCGAATCGGTAACAAAGGCATAGTTATAGATCGGGTGAAACGGTTGTTCTTGGTTGTCAACGCGCATCAAGTCACCTTGATTACGCTCTGGAGCAATGTTTTGATTAGTTGGTAATGCCATGCAGGTGGCGTTATCAGTCTTAACCTTAGTGTCGTGTCCAAGAGGGCTGAATGGCGCTGTTACAAATCGTAAGCTATAGCCTTTATTGGCTATATTTGCGACATCGTAAGCGCGAAAACCATTTTCACCCTCGGCAACAAAGAGGTATTCACCTCGTAATTGCAAGCATGATGCCCGTGCCGACTTATGGTCATACGCAGTCTGTAGTTCTTGACCATTATCTTGATGTTTTTTAAACCAATCTGGATAGGCGTACTTTTGCAAGTAACTGCCAATTACCGCTTGTGGCTCTTCCCATTCGGTGACTTGAACCGCTGAAATGGACTTTTCAGTACCCACCCATGCGTTATAGCCGACAAAGTTTACGAAGTTAGTGCCCTGCAACAACAGCTGCGCCATGATCGCGTTGTTATCATTGTTTTCAGACAAATGGCAATCGTCGCAGGTCTTGGTTTCTTCTAAGCGTGTTGTATGCGGGAAATGTGGAGCGAAAGCTTGTGAACTAAAGCCGCTCGACGCAATTGGCGGTTGCTGAATGTAAATCTTCTCTCGATTTGCATTAGTCGATGACAATACTAGGCCCGACGATGATCTCACCGGTGCTATTCGCCCACCATTAATGCCACCACGGCGACCTAATTGAAACATTTGATCGCGCGCTACCTGAGGATTGTAGGTGGCGTAGTTACGCGATTCCCCTCCTTCATAGTGATTACGCTCGGTTTTCCAATTAGCTTCAATAGGTAAATGGCAGCCAGCACACGAGGTTGTCCACGAGGTGTGGCATGAATAACATTCCATCTCGTCGTCGCTGTGCGCGCGGTTGTCTACAGCAACACCCTGACCCCAGTCTTGTTTATCGGTATCTTTGCTGACTGTTTTTGCTAACGCTGCTTTCTCGTTGTAACCTGAATGGTTAGGGTTAATCGTGTCTTTCACTAACGACATTTCCCACTCTAATTCAGGATTCAACAAAGAGCGTTGAATTAACTTTTCACCAATCCACTCAAAACGTAATTTACCATCTGGGTTTCTTAGGCTAGCAAGCTTATTGCCTCCTGGAGGCGCCGCTGGGCCCGACGTGGCAAGGTTGGGATATTTGTCGGCGGTACCATGGCAATCTACACAGTCGATCTCAACCGCGTTAGCAACCTCACCATAGATATGCCCATTGCCATGTGAGTCTTGAGAGAAGTGACAGTCTGAACAATGCATGCCTTTATCGGCATGAATCGATGACATGTGTACGCCTTTTTTAAATTTATCCGGGTCGTCATCACTGATCTCGCCGCCTTTGGCATCTAATAGCGTACCGTCTCGATCGCGTTTAAATACCGCGCGAAAGTTCCAGCCGTGTCCATGATAGTCGGCGAACTGAGTGTCTCTTAGCTGTGGATTGAGCTCTGAAACATTTGCTACAAAGTCTGGGTCTGCCCATTTGCCACGAATCGCCGCCTCTTCAGGATTACGCAAGTTAATTTTGCGTATCTCAGAATCTGTCGGGTATTGCTGTTCTTCGGGCCACATGAATGGCGCGTCTGATTCGTAATCCCACATGGTGTAACCGAGGTATGTATTTACGAACATATTCGGTTGGTGCATATGACAGATCATGCACTGTGAAGTCGGTATCGCGCGGGTAAACTCGTGCTTTAACGGATGACCTGGTTCGCCTTTAGGAATAGTCGGGTCATTTGTTTGCGTATGGCCTAAGTTGCCGAATTTTGCGTATGGGCCGGAGTGCTTAGGGTCTCGATCGTTGGCGTAAACCACGTGACAACCGCTACAGCCAGATGAACGATAGTCACCAGGGTTGTCATTGGTACCGAGGAACCATGCAATCGGGTCATTCAGTCGCGTTTTAGTTAAGTTGATAACCGGCACCGAAATACGTGCGCCAGTACCAGGCCCACGATTCGATTGGCGAATGTCGGGTCGACCGGGCTCTTCCAGCCTTTGTAGCTGACCTAATGCGTTGGGTAAACCGGTTTCTGGAAACAGATTGGTTAAGTTGCGACCACCACGCTCGAAGACTCGAAAAATATCTCCGGGCTTAACGGTTTCCCATGCGGGTAGCGGCACTAAGTAAGGCAGTACGCCGTATTTTTTAGCTAATTCTTCGGGGTTTTCAACCAATGGCCCTTGCATGCCCGCCGGTAGACCTTCTCGCGTATAAGCTTCACCAAGAATATAGTTCTTATACGGCAAGATACCATTATTGTATGACGCTCCGCCCCAAAGCATCGCGCCAGTGGTCATCAGGCTTCGCTTAGCGGCTTTAATTATCGGCAGGTGACATGCGCCACAAGCTTCTTCGGCAATTCGATAATCACCAGGATTAACAAAGCGAACAAATTCGGGGCTTTCGGCGTTTAAAACGGTGTAAGCATGCGCGGGGTTAGCGCTTGACGGGTAATGCCATGTCTTGGGTAATGTGGGCGTTACATGAGCGGCGTCCATCGCCGCACGATACTCTGGTTTGTACTCTTTGTGCCCCTTGCCATGCCCGCCGCTGTCGGCGCTTTTTTCATGGCTGTCAGCGCTTTTGTTATGGCTGTCAGCACTTTTTTCATGGCTGTCGGCACTTTTGTTATGGCTATCGGCACCTTCTCGAAGATGGCTGCCAATACTTACAAACGCATTGTGATCCGCAGGTGCCTGCACACTAGGGTCTCCGCCATGGCAATCGGTACAGCCCAGCACCACCGCTGGATTGCTATGCATAGTGTGTCGGTCTGACGAGGTATGACAGCTAACGCAACCCTCTGACTTAGTATCAGCCAAGCTTTGCGTTTGCGATTTAGGCGCTGGCGGATAAAACGGATAATCAACTTTTTGCGGAACTTCACCTCCAGCCGCCATCAACTTAGCAATCCCGAGTGTTGACCCAAGCAGTACTATCACCAGCGGCAATACAAAGCGCAGAGTTAGTTTGCCAGTGATTCTATTTGCAGCACTGTTTTCGGTACTACTAGCCTGATTGATCGTCATGTTTTATCTAATTAATTAATACGTTTTATTAGTAGGAGATCTCAGTAAGCTAGGATCAAGTTGCCCAACACTGAATACGGCGTGCTATCACCGTAAAGGTCTTCAAAGCCGCCGCCAGCGTTCAACACCGCCGCCGATAGCCTAAGCACAATATTTTGAGTTGCCAGTGGTCGCCATATCACCGCAGCTGAAATATCTTGGCCAATGTTTTTTCGAACTCGGCCTTGGTTTCTCGCTACCTCGAGGGTAGTCGTCTCGTCAAACCACATTTGGTTAAGGTTAAACGATAGCCGAGTCTGCGGGGTTAAATCAAAATCTGCACCAACACCAATTAGGGTAATTCCGGGATTGGTAAAGTTCGACTGACCATGTTCTTTAGATGAGCGTAACGACGGAATAATCGAATTACGACCGTTCAGCGCCACTCGGCCACCACCGATTAGTGGTACGTTCTGGCGAATGAAAAATGCTGTGTCGCCGCCGGCAAACTGAGGGTTCTCAAAGATGGCATCGAAACCACCTTCGTCAGTATCAAACGCATCATCGTCGCCACTTGAATGTAAGAAAGAAACTCGAGCGCGAATCCAGTCGTAGTCTCGCGATGCCTCAGCGGCAAAAAAGTATGCGCTGATATCGGTTTCTTGGTTGGTGAAGACACCATTGGTGGCGTCACCCAAAGCATAATAGGCCGAGAAGGTAAGATTATTACGCCCGAAATGGCCATCGCCACTTAAGCCTAAATAAGTTACATCGTAGTCACGTCCGCGCTCAAAGCCTAAGGAGCTTGGCCGTGCAATAAATTGATTATCATCAAAAAAGAAATCATCTGCTTCTCGATTGCGATTGTGAGTAATCGACGCCTGCGAGATAAATCCTTTGGTCGGAAAATCCTGCCAATACAGGTTGGCCATAAAAATATCATCTTCACGCAAGTCATCAGTGATGTCATTCAAACCACTGTTCGACTCTTTCTCCAGCCGCCGAAACCAAGCAAGGTTGTATTGGAAGATATTATTGTTACGCGTACCGAACAACCTTACGCCTAGCTGGTTATCCTGAAACAGGAAGCCGCGAAAGTCAGTGCTGAACGGTTGAATACCGATACGAAAACTATCGAAGTCATAGCGGTCAGAAACATTTCTAATGTGGTAATCATAGAACGCAGCTTGAATACCGACATAGCCCTCAGTACGCGTATCGCCTTCAGCGGGGTCCGCTTTGAGCGCACCGACTTCATCACTGACCGTATGATTAATATTGAACACCGTGATCAAACGGAACTCATGATCGGGTGGTCTGAAAACGGTGTCTCCCCGATAAACCACGTTCTCGACAATTAAGTTTTGATTGATTAGGTACTGATGGCCATCAG
>JAFMHC010000215.1 GCA_017854775.1 Gammaproteobacteria bacterium
CTCAATGCTAACGGAGTCGAGCCGCAGCTTGCAGTGAATAGTAGCCCAAGCATGGTAAGAAAAGATGGTGCCCATGCTAAAGCCCGTTCCGTTTTTAGATCGCCGGAGACAACTATTGTTTATCCCTATAAAACCAAGGTTAAATTCTGGGATTATGAATTTGAATTTATACTTCGCGACCTTAGTATCGGCAAAGTTCATCCTCTAGTTAAGGGTGAATCAAACATAGCGCATACTTGTGTCGATTCATTGATAGATAAAGGAGAATCGTTAGATAAAGAGCAGGCCGGAAACCTAACATGGTGGTTATTAGAAAATAGCTGTATTCGCTCTCCCTGAGAATCAGAGTTGCTGTCAGAGGGATGTTCTCGCCGATGAGGCCAATCAATTAGACAGGCCGAGAGAGGCTTAACAATAAGCGGCGATAGGGCAACAGTAGGTGAGGGATAGATAGGGCGGTAGAATAGTCTTAATAATGTTTAGATGGTTGTTGAAATGGTTGTTCTGATCGTCTAATGAATATCGGCTAAGAAAATTATTACATTATTTATCAATAGCTTAATTAAATAAAATGGCGGAGAAAGAGGGATTCGAACCCTCGATACGCTATAAACGTATACACACTTTCCAGGCGTGCGCCTTCAGCCACTCAGCCATTTCTCCGCATACAACCCGATAATCCTTTCGGCGAGGCGCAGAATAAACCAGATCTTGCTGCGGTTCAATTGCTTATTGCTATGCTTGTTGTGAATCGTTATTCTAATTTAATGGTATTAATAGAAGGCCTCACTTCGGCAATTCGATTAGCAAGGAATTTTGTTCGCTTTTGTTTGCGACACATTGAGTTGATTCTGGTTCTTAGCCTTATCTTCATTGCCGCTATTCAGTATTACGTTAGGCCTCAATCTCAATCTCTGAGTCAGATCCTTAAAAATGGAGAGCTGCGAGTTATCATTGCCGATGAGCCTGATTCTCAGTTTGTGCTTAATCGACAGCATTATGGCTTTGAATATGAACTGCTAGAGGCGTTTGCGGAGGATTTAGGGGTTGAGCTTAAACTCGAAGTAGTTCCGTATGGCGAGCTATTTGCGTTGTTAGATAGCGGTGCTGGAGATATTGCCGTCGGCGGGATTATTGATTCGCCCTTTGTGCGACGTGTTAGCAAACCAAGTATTCCTTGGTATCAGGCGCAAACCACGGTTGTTTATAAGCGTGGAACAAAGAGGCCAAAGCGCTTAGAAGATTTAGCTGAGGAATCGATTCTTACTTCGGCACGATATTTCGATATCGAAGGCCTGCAGTCGCTTAACTTAACCGATGACCATCGATCTGAATACACGTTGCTTAGCGCTGTTGATCAAGGCGACGAGCGCTTTGTTTTGAGCGTTAACTATCGTGCGGCAAATGCTAAGCACTATTTGCCTAACTTGAATCGTAGTTTTATCTTGCCTGATTTGCTTGATGTTGTCTGGGCGTTACCCAAACGTGTAGACCGACCTTTAGAAATTCGATTAAACCAATTTCTGCAATCAGCGCTTGAGCAAAAATTACCGGCTCAGTTAGCGAAGAACTATTTCAAATCGCCCACGCGGCTGACAACTTATGATGCATTGGCGATTCATAAAAAAATCAAAAAGGTGTTGCCAGAATTCGAATACGCATTCAAAAGATCGGCGCGCAAAGGCGGCATTGACTGGCAACTGCTTGCGGCTATGGGGTATCAAGAGTCGCGTTGGTCGAATAGCGCGACTTCACCAACCGGTGTGCGCGGTGTGATGCAACTCACCACTAATACCGCGCTGGCGTTAGGGGTGGACGATAGGATGGATATGAATCAAAGCATTGATGCGGCAGGGGTGTATTTGAAACAGTTGAAGGCTCGGCTGCCGCAAAGTATCGAAGAGCCGCAACGAACTTGGTTTGCAGTAGGTGCCTACAATGTCGGTATGAAGCATATTTTGGCAGCTTATCGAAAAGCGAGAAGCCAGGGTTTGAAGAAAACGCAATGGTCAACCATCAGTGAATTATTGCCGACTCTCTATGGCGAGCACTTTGAACGTGGTGTGCAAGCACAGAAATATGTAGAGCGGGTTCAGATATTTACCGACATCATACGTTTCTATGATATACACCAACGCAAAAACAGCAAACTCAAGAAAGGCGTTGTTGCCCTCGCTTCGGCTGACGTCTTGTCAGACTAAAATGCCTTTTTTAGGGTTAAATTTATGGCTATAATCCCGCCTGATTCTTAAAGCCCAATTCACAATAGATAACGCGCTATGTCTAAAATACAAACTTTCTTTCATGTTGGCTATGCGCGTGCCGCATCGACCTTCCTACAGAAAACTATTTTTCCGGCGTTAACTGGATTGCAATACATTCCACGAAACAATTTTCGAGTTAGGGAATGCGAAAAAAGACGCTTTAAATCCGATAAAATTCTGATGTCTCGTGAAGCGGGTGAGTATATCTATGATCGCTGCGACAAAGCTCACCAGGTCTTTGACAGTAAAATTATTATCTCAGTACGTAGGCACGATGTTTTAGCCGCATCGACCTACCGCCTTTACGCCAAGAATGGGCATACTTTTCGCCACGATAAATTTTTAGATGTGGTCAATAATAATGGTGTAAGAAAGGTGGAAGATTTCACCTACATGCGCCTAGTTAACTACGTTGAAGAGCAAACTGGCAGTAAGCCGCTGTTATTGATTTTTGAGGACTATATCAGTGACCCTGAGTTTTATACCGACAGCTTATGCGCCTATTTGCAGTGCTCAATCGATAAGGCAAAGCTGAGCCATCGAGCCGTACATAAATCGTATACCGACAAACAACTAAGATTGCGTCGTCAATTTTCTGATAAGTATCTTTCGCAAGAAAAAAATAAATCCGAGCTCGAGAACACCAATCTCGAGGACTATACGCGATGGAAAAACTTTAAAGAAAAAGTGCTGGTTCGAGTGTCAGGTATCTTTATGCGCCTAGCTCGCTTTGCCCCAGATTCTTGGTTGGATGACGAACCTCTGCTTATCGAGTCTCATTCGAAAGCCATTCGCGACTACTTCGCTGATGATTGGGCTAAGTGTTATGACTACGTTGAACAACAAAGCCTCGAGCTTGGCGTTCAGCGCAATAACCCTGTAGTTGTTTAGGTTGTGTTGATTGTATCGATTGCGGAAGGCGCGTTGCTCATGTAAATGAGGGTGCCTCATTTAGCTCACTATTATTCGAGGCGCAGTTTTTACTTGGCGCGCAGGTTTTTAAACTCCTTCGGAGGTGTATGATGAGTGATGACTTTCAACTAAGCGACCTGAATCTAGGTAAGCAAACCAATTATCAAACTGGCTATAGCAGCGAGTTACTGCAAGCGGTGCCGCGTAGATTAAATCGTCAGGAGCTAGGCTGTGCGGACAGTCAACCGTTCCATGGAGAGGACGTATGGCACGCCTACGAACTTTCTTGGCTTAACGGAAAAGGTAAGCCAGTTGTCGCTTTAGGGCGATTTACACTAGATTCTGCAACGCCAAATATCATCGAGTCAAAGTCATTCAAGCTTTATCTTAATAGTTTAAACCAATCTCGCTTTAATGATCAGCAGCGGCTTAGCTCGTTGCTGGAAAATGATTTATCTGTGGTGGCGGGTGGCAAGGTATCAGTCGAACTGTTCGCGCCAGAAGATAACCGTTCGTTTGAGTCACAGGCTTTGCCTGGCGAGTGTATCGACGGGATCGATATTTCGATAGACGAGTTTCGCTTATCCCCCGATCTTATTCGCCTGTCGCCTGATTCGGTAGATGTCTCAGAAACCTTACACAGTCATCTTCTTAAGTCGAACTGCTTGATAACCAATCAACCGGATTGGGCCAGTGTTGTGATTCAATACTCGGGTTTAAAAATCGACCAAGAGAGCTTACTTCGTTACCTTATTTCGTTTCGTATGCACAATGAGTTTCATGAACAATGTGTGGAGCGTATCTTTTGCGATATCTTAAACGCGTGCAATCCGCAACAGTTATCGGTACAGGCCCTTTACACTCGCCGCGGCGGTTTAGATATCAATCCATTCAGAACATCACTAAAGAACACGCCGGCACCGTTACGCAGAATCAATCGACAATAGTTAGCAACATGATGTGCCAGGCATAAAAAAGCCGCCAAGCTGAGGTTTTAAGCTTGGCGGCTAACTAGTTAAACTAAACGCTTATCGATAAGCCGATAGTTCTTTACGTGCGACTTGCATGCGATGAACCGCATCTGGGCCGTCAGCGAAGCGTAGTGTACGCATCTGCGCGTACATGTCGGCCAACGGCGTATCTTGAGAGATACCGGTTCCACCAAACATTTGAATTGCTTCATCGATCACTTTTAGTGCCATATTGGGCGCCACAACTTTAATTTGTGAAATCCATGGTGCGGCAGCGCTTGGATCACCTTGATCCATCATCCAAGCGGCTTTTAGACACAGCAAGCGAGCCTGTTCAATACCGATTCGACAGTCTGCAATAATGTCGTAATTACCGCCTAGTTTTGCCAGTGGGCGACCGAAGGCAACTCGTGTCAGTGAGCGTTTACACATCAACTCCAATGCCCGTTCGGCTTGACCTATAGCGCGCATACAGTGGTGGATGCGGCCAGGGCCTAAGCGCCCTTGACTAACCTCGAAACCACGGCCTTCGCCAAGCAATAGAGCCGATTTTGGTACGCGAACATCTTTGAATTCCAAATGCATGTGCCCGTGAGGGGCGTCGTCATGACCAAATACCGTCATTGCACGCTTAACTTTGATACCCGGGGTGTCGGCGTCCAATACGAACATAGAGTGCTGAGAGTGCCGCGGAGCTTCGTCGCCAGCAGTTCTAGCCATCAATATATAGACTTTACAACGTTCATCTCCGGCACCTGATGACCAATACTTCTCGCCGTTGAAAACATATTCATCGCCCTCTAACTTGGCGTCGAACACAAGATTGGTCGCGTCTGACGATGCAACGTCAGGCTCTGTCATCAAATATGCGGACCTTATTTTGCTTTCGAGAAGGGGGGCAAGCCATTGTTCTTTATGCTCTTCGTTGCCGTAGCGTTCGAGCACTTCCATATTGCCTGTATCAGGCGCTGAGCAGTTGAATACCTGGGGGCCTAAGGTGCACCAGCCCATTTGCTCGGCAAGATGAGCGTATTCTACGGTGCTCAAACCATAGCCGCGAGTCGAGTCGGTTAACCAAAAGTTCCATAAATTTTGCTCCCGTGCTTTAGCTTGCAGGGTATTAACAATTTCATGTTGACGTTCGGTCATCTCCCAACGATTGCCGGTCTTGCCGACTTCTTGATGAAACTCCACATCAGCCGCAATCACTTCTTCCTGCATCAATTTAGTTACTTTTTCTAAAATGGGTTTCAGCCTTTCGCTGACGCCTAAATCCATACTCATCGGAGTTCCTCTAGGTTATTAAGTATCGGTAAATACTTTGGTTTTAATTATGTTTTCATTCTAAGAGACCTGAGCATAACTCAGTGACGAAATAAAAGGTCGGTGGAATGTCTCCAATTGAGGCGGAAAATACGGCTAATAGCTGGCTATTGGCAAGTTTTTCAGCGAAAAGGGAAGGAGTTTCAATCCAAATACAACAGTTACAGACATTTTGGTTCATTCGTCGAGTTATGCTTCGGTCTCTATGGGTCATAAAGTGTGGTTCTTGTATCGAAATACCAGACAGCTAACGTTACAATCGCTGCCCTCGACACTTATCAAACAAACTCTATGCGTATATTACTCGCCCCGATGGAAGGGGTTGTAGACGCCCAAATGCGCGCAGTTTTAACGCAGATAGGCGGCTACCACCGCTGCGTAACTGAATTTGTTCGGGTTACTGAGCAGCGAATACCGAATCACGTGTTCAGGCGTTTTTCACCAGAGCTCGAGCATGGTGGAACCACGCCGAATGGTACACCGGTATATGTTCAATTGCTTGGCGGTAATGCTAAATTCATGGCTATTAATGCGGCTCGAGTCGCTAAGTTAGTGCCTCCAGGTATCGATATTAATTTTGGTTGCCCGTCGAAAACGGTGAATAACAGTGATGGTGGTTCGGTGTTATTGCGAGAACCTCAGCGGGTTGGTGAAATTGTCCGAGCGGTAAGGGACGCCGTTGACCCATCGATTCCGGTGACGGCTAAAATTCGTCTTGGCTTTAGTAATAGTGATTTATTAGACGAAGTTGTACAGAATGTTGTTGATGGTGGTGCAAATGAGCTGGCAATTCACGCTCGTACCAAAGAAGATCGTTACAAGCCCCCAGCCTATTGGTCAGTGGTTAAGTCAGTCTCTGCAAAGATCAGCCTGCCGGTCACCATTAATGGTGAGATCTGGAGTGCCGACGATGCTGTTAAAGCATTAGAGCAAAGCGGCTGCCAAGATCTGATGCTAGGCCGCGGGGCAATGGCGTTTCCCGATTTGGCCGCTGCCATTCAAGCTCGAGTGAGTGGCGTGGTTTACCAAGTGATGCCGTGGCAAGAGGTGCTAATTTTGGTGCTAGATTACCTTAGGAGCACTGAAAATAAACACCCTATGTTCGTCAGCAATCGAGCAAAGCAATGGTTGGTTTTTCTACAGATGCACTACCCAGAAGCGACACCGATTTTTCATGCTATAAAACGATTTAAATCGGCTTCCGATGTTTTTTTGGTGCTTGAAGCCTCGTTATGAAACTATTATCTCGCCCCTGAGTTATACTGAGGTCTCATAGAGTAATCGTTTACATATCATTTGATAATATTGCTAGAATGACCACATCTACAAATGCTATCTTCATTAACTAATGAGTAAATCTTTAACAACACCGTCACTGGCTTACAAGATTTGGATGGCAGCCTCATTGACTGCTTATTTTTTAATGTCGGCGCTTCCTGCTCTGACCTGAATTAATTTGTAAGCTACTGCTTAACTAGCGCAGCTAGGCCGATTGCTAACGTTCATTCGTCAAAATAACATTCGTTTAGGCGTTTTTTCAACTCTCTCTCTTCACTCAATTGTTCAATGCGACGCCGTGCTTGTTGCGATTCAGAGATGCTTTTCGGACTGTGTTTGGTGTACTGTTCGAAAAAATCATCGTCGTCGAACTCAAATTCCTCTAACTCGCTATAGTTGGGTTCATTTTGATAGATAGAGTCGTTTTGGTCGATCCGTGTGTCCTTTATGTCAGATTGCTTAGCCATTACTTATCTCGGTTTGTGATGATTAGGTATCAATTCGTTTAACCCTCGTTTAGGGCTTAACGGCAGTGTTAGGTATCATTAGTGGCTAGCAATAGCGATTAGGTCCAATCTCATTACTGTTACGCTTATGGGCTGCAAATTGTTGCCTAATGCCTATCGATCTAGCCACTAACGACAGAATTAGTATTTGCCTATTGTGCGCGCTTGTAAAAAGATTTATTTTGGACGTGATAATCGGTTTTGCCGATTGACTCTCAATCACCCTATACGGGATAGATAATTTCGAGCTTCTCAAGTTCAAGGATTAGGTAGTTTTGGATATCAGTGCGTTAAAAACGTTTTTAGAGGTTGCTAAGACGCGTCAG
>JAFMHC010000216.1 GCA_017854775.1 Gammaproteobacteria bacterium
AGTGGTGCAAAGCGCCGCTGAAATAGCGCATCTTTGCGCGACAAAATATTACCACTCTTTTCAATCAACGTTTAGCCAGAATAGCGCTACTCGTGTAACAAAGAAGAACGCATCATGACAGATTCAAATTCGATTGGCAGCATACGCATGGGCGTAGATATTGGAGGCACCTTCACTGACGTGGTGCTTGAAAAAGGTGGGGAACAATTTTCAACCAAGGTGCTGACCACCTATATAGCACCTGAAAACGCGATTATTGATGGCATGCAACAGGTCTGTGAAAAGGCCGGTATTAATGCCTCGGATATCAGTCAAATTATTCATGGCACCACGCTCGCTACTAACGCCTTGATAGAGCGAAGTGGCGCCAAGACAGCACTGATTACAACGCAAGGTTTTCGTGATGTTATTGAGATGCGTACCGAATCGCGGTTCGAGCAATACGACTTAAACCTAAGCTTGCCCGAACCATTGCTGCCGCGCCAGCAACGCTATACTGTTAATGAACGAATTAACGCTCAGGGTGAAGTCTACCAAGCACTGGATCGTGCTGAGGTAGAGAGCCTTGCCGAGCATATCAAAACAGCCGGCTATGAGAGCGTCGCGGTTGGTTTGCTGCACTCCTATTTAAACGATAGCCACGAACGAATGGTTCGAGAAGTGCTAAACCAGATTATCCCTGAAGTGATGGTGTCGATATCATCCGAAGTGTCGCCGCAAATGCGTGAGTATGAGCGCTTTAATACGGTGGTTGCTAACGCTTATATTAAGCCCTTAATGAAAAGTTATTTGGGCCGTTTAGAGGGGCGTTTAGTTGAGCAGGGTGTTACCTGTAATGTGTTTTTGATGCATTCAGGTGGTGGCATTATTTCAATTGAAAGTGCGGCCGAGTTCCCAGTTCGCTTGGTTGAGTCTGGCCCAGCTGGTGGTGCGGTATTTGCCGCCACGATTGCCGCTCGATACGGGCTGGATAAAGTCTTGTCGTTCGATATGGGCGGCACCACTGCGAAGATTTGTTTGATCAATAATCAAACCCCAAAAACCAGCCGTGTGTTTGAAGTTGCACGCACTTATCGATTTAAAAAAGGCTCAGGAATGCCGATCTCGATACCGGTTATTGATATGGTTGAGATTGGTGCTGGTGGTGGCTCGTTAGCGCATGTTGATTCTATGCGACAAATTCGAGTCGGCCCTGAATCGGCTGGTTCTGAACCCGGCCCTGCCTGCTATGGCCGAGGCGGTAAACGCCCAGCGGTAACCGACGCAGACTTGGTGCTTGGAAAGTTAGATCCAAATAATTTTGCTGGTGGCTCGATTGTTTTAAATAAGGCAGACTCCGAACAGGCTTTGGTCAACGAGTTGGGTTCTAAGTTGGACATGGATGCACAAACAGCGGCTTATGGTTTGGTCGAAGTGGTGGATGAAAATATGGCCAATGCTGCGCGCGTACACGCGGTCGAAAATGGCGAGGACTTAGATAATTACACCATGATTGCCTTTGGCGGCGCGGCACCTCTGCACGCTGGTCGATTGTGTGAAAAGCTCGGGGTTGATCGCTTACTTGTTCCGGTTGGTGCTGGCGTTGGTTCAGCGATTGGTTTTTTACGCGCACCGTTCAGCTTTGAAGCTAATCGCAGTGTCTTCATGCGCTTATCCGACTTTTCGCCAAGCACCATTTCAACACTGTTATCAGAGCTCGAAGATGAAGCCCGCGGTTTCGTAAGGCGTTGTGATCAACATGCTGATATTTTATCTGAGTATAAAGTCTATATGCGTTATAGCGGGCAGGGCTGGGAGATACCGGTAATGTTAACTCAAGAGCAGGCTATTACGCCGAACATGGAAACCTTCAAAGAATTGTTTGAAACCGATTATCGCGCACTATTTGGCCGGATAGTTGACGGCATGGACATTGAAATTACGGTTTGGGCGGTGAACGCCACGACACCGTCTATGCCGGTAGCGAGAGCGACAGAATTGTCAGCGTCAGGCGAGGCTAATATTGATTCAAACCGACGTATCTTTGACCCAGCAATAGGGCAAGATCAAGATGCATCGGTGGTGCTGCGAGGTGAGATGCAAAGCGGTCAAACTGTTAGCGGCCCGGCCGCCATAGTTGAAGACGAAACAACGGTCATCGTGCCGGCCAGTCGTGAGGCCATAATGCAAAGTGACGGCTGTATTGATATAACAGTGAGGGCTAAATAATGACTAATTCTAACGATATTCCGAATAAGCAAAACACCGTTGCCATGCAAGTCATGTGGAACCGCATGATCTCTGTGGTCGAAGAGCAAGCTCAAGCGTTGATTCGAACAGCGTTCTCAACTTCGGTGCGAGAGGCCGGTGATTTATCGGCCGGCGTTTACGGTTTAGACGGTCGCATGTTGGCGCAAGCAGTAACCGGAACACCTGGGCATGTAAACGCGATGGCCGCTGCGGTAGCGCACTTTATTCGGCGAATCGGCCGTGAGAATATTTTCGAAGGCGACGTTTATATTACCAATGATCCTTGGGAAGGTACCGGTCACTTGCATGATATTACCGTAGTCAGCCCATCCTTTCATAAGTCTAAGTTGATTGGTTTTTTTGCCTGTACGGCTCACGTGGTTGATATCGGTGGTCGTGGTTTTACCGCCGATGCCGCGTCGATCTACGAAGAGGGTTTGTACATCCCGATTATGAAAATGACCGAACGTGGTGAAGTCAATAAAACCTTAATCCATATTGTTCGCGGCAACGTACGCGAGCCTGATCAAGTGGTCGGTGATATATACGCATTGGCTACTTGTAACGAAATTGGCCATCTACGTTTGATCGAAATGATGAATGAGTTCGAGCTTGATAGCCTACTTGAGATCGGCCAGTTTATTTTAGACAACTCACGCATCGCGACCTTAGAAAAGATAGCCGCATTGCCAAGAGAATCAGCTAACGGCGAGATGACCATTGATGGTTATCACACACCGATAGAGTTGAAGGTTGCTCTAGAGATTAAACAAGATCACGTGCTCTGCGACTTTACAGGCTCATCAGGCGTCGACAAAATGGGCATTAATGTTCCTTTGGTCTACACCCAAGCCTATGCTTGCTACGCCTTGAAGTGTGCGATCGCGCCAGAGGTTCCTAATAACGCCGCATCACTCGCACCGTTTGTTATTACCGCGCCGGTCAATACGCTGCTGAATGCCCTGCACCCCGCGCCAGTGGCATTGCGTCACGTGGTCGGTCAAATGCTTCCAGACGTGGTTTACAATGCTTTAGATAAAATTTTACCTGAGACTGTACCTGCCGAAGGCTCGAGTACCTTATGTAATTTTCAAGTTTCACTGCGCCCGCGAACCGATGCGCCGGCTCCCGAGCATGCGGTGCGAGCCGAGGTGCTTACCTTTAATTCAGGTGGTTCGGGTGCCAGACCAAGTTTAGATGGCATGAGCTCTACTGCGTTTCCGTCTGGTGTGATGACCATGCCAGTAGAAGCTACCGAACACACTGGGCCGGTGATTATCTGGCGTAAAGAACTGCGCCCCGACAGCGGCGGCGCGGGTAAGTATCGTGGCGGCCTCGGTCAGTTTATGGAGGTCGGTGCTACCGATGGGCATGAGTTCGATTTTTCAGCTATGTTTGACCGCGTTGACCACCCCGCACGAGGTCGACTCGGGGGGCACAATGGAGCACCAACGGTAATTACTCGTGAAGATGGCTCTGCAATGCAAGGTAAAGGAAAGCAATTCATCCCTAATGGTGGCCGCGTTAAGTTGGAGTTTTCCGGTGGTGCCGGTTATGGCGACCCTTGCGAGCGCGACCCAGAATTAGTTAAACGTGATCTATTGCGTGGTTATATCTCTGCCGCTGCAGCCAAACGTGATTATGCGTTGAGCGATGCTGAGATTGAGAAAATCGAGCAAGCCCTGGCTAGAGGCGAGTCAATCTAATGAGTGTGGTTGCGCCATTTGTCGCGCCCTTAAAAACGCACTACGATGTGGTCATTGTCGGTGGTGCGAAAATTGGTTCGTCAGTGGCTTGGTTTTTAAGCAATAACGCAGATTTCGATGGCTCGATTTTAGTGGTTGAGAAAGACCCTACGTATGCGTTCTCGTCTACCTCACATACCAACAGCTGTATGCGTCAGCAATTCTCGACTGAGATTAATATTCGCGTTTCTCAGTTTGCCGCTGAGTTCGTTAATAACTTCCAAGACTATTTTTTAAACGATCCGCGTGTGCCGACAATTAACGTTCAGAGTTTCGGTTACATGACCCTGGCTGATAACGCCGATTCCGCTAACGCCTTGCGTCGTGCGCAAGCGTTGCAGGAAAGCTGTGGTGCCGGTACCAAAACAATGACGCCTGAAGAAATAAAGCGCGATTATCCGTTCTATTTCTTAGACGACATTGTAGCCGGCAATCATAATCTGATTAATGAAGGCTACTACGATGGCAACACTGTATTTGATTGGTGGAAGCGCTCAGCTCGCGAAAAAGGAGCTGAGTACATAGCGAATCAAGTTGTGGCTATGACTAAAAATGCAGATGGCTCGAAAGTTGTCAGTGTTAGCTTGGCCAGCGGCGAACAAATTAGTTGCGCTAAGGTGGTTAATGCCTCGGGGCCTTCTGCCGCGGTGACCTCGCGTATGGCCGGCATAGACATTCCGGTTGAGCCGCGAAAGCGATATAGCTATATCTTTGCAGCAGAGCAACCGCTTGATCGAGATCTGCCGTTGACGATTGACCCCTCTGGCGTACACGTGCGCAGCGAGGGCCAATATTACTTAGCGGGTTGTCCGCCAGATCACGATCCAGCGGTTGAGGTTGATGATTTCATTGAAGATCATAGTCTTTGGCAAGATAAAGTCTGGCCTGCTGTCGCCAAGCGTATACCTCAATTTGAAGCGGTCAAGCTGATTAACTCATGGGTAGGGCATTATGCTTTCAATACGCTCGATCAAAACGCAATTTTAGGCGCTCACGACCAAGTCGAAAACTTTATTTTTGTAAATGGCTTCTCAGGCCATGGTTTTCAACAGGCTCCGGCAATGGGGCGCGGAGTCGCCGAGTTAATTACCTACGGCGAGTATCGCTCATTGGATTTAACACCTTTTGGCTACCAACGTGTAGCTGACCATAAACCTTTTACTGAACACGCGGTGATCTAATGGAGCAACCCCTCAACCCAGTCTCGTCTCGGCTAACACCCATCAAACCATCAGCCTCTGCTTGGGTCAGCCAAGCGGCTAAAGCATTAAAAGCACAAGGCCATGATGTGATTGATATGGGGTTGGGCGAACCTGACTTTGATACGCCGGCGCACATTGTCGAGGCTGCTCATGCTGCGGCAAAGGCCGGCCAGACGCGTTATCCGCCAACCGATGGCACCGCCGAGTTAAAGCAAGCCGTGGTAGACAAATTTAAGCGTGAGAATAATCTCGATTATTCCAGCTCGCAAGTGATTGTCAGCAACGGCGCCAAGCAGGTTATCTTCAACGCCTTGATGGCCAGTCTAGAAGACGGCCACGAAGTATTGTTGTGTGCGCCGTATTTTGGGCAATACAAAGATATGGTATTAATTCTCGGCGGCAAGCCGGTCGAACTACCATGCTCTGCAGCAGACAAGTTTTTAGTCACCGCCTCGGCGCTCAACGATGCAATTACCAGTAAAACCCGTTGGATTATTTTAAACGCGCCGTCTAATCCTTCCGGTGCCCTGTATTCATCTCAGCAATTAAACGCGATTGGCGATGTGCTCGACCGCCACCCTCAGGTGATGGTAATGGCCGATGAAATCTATGAGCATATTATCTTCGATGATCAGAAGTTTGTATCATTTGCCGCGGCTAATCCGCAGCTCAAACAACGAACGCTGATTGTTAATGGTGTCTCGAAAGCCTATGCCATGACTGGCTGGCGCATCGGTTATGGTGCTGGTAACCAAGACTTGATCAGTGCCATGGTCAAAGTGCAGTCGCAAATTTCTTCCGGTGCGTGTTCGGTCGCGCAAGCCGCAGCCGCAGCCGCTTTAAATGGTCCACAAGATTCAGTTAGAGACTTTCGAGTAGCGTTTGAGCGTCGGCGTAATTTAGTAGTATCAAGAATTCAACAGATTGAAGGTCTTACGCTTGATGCGCCTGGCGGTGCATTTTATGCCTTTATCGGCTGTGATCATTTTATCGGAGCGAGCACGCCAAATGGCACGACAATTAAAGACGATACTCAATTTACCCAATATTTATTAGAGGATGCCAAGGTTGCAGCGGTGGCTGGTAGTGCCTATGGCCTATCACCGTTCTTTCGATTATCCACCGCCACCGCAGACGACATTCTAAACCAAGCAATTGACCGAATCGCTGAATCGGTTGCCAAACTTACTATTAATAAAACAGACTAACCAACATGAAAAAATTAGTTCTCACCGGCGCCGCCGGTCGCCTTGGCTCATACTTACGCGAGCCTCTCTCTAAAATGGCCGAAACTTTGGTCAGTACTGATATTGTCGATGACATTGGCAAGCTCTACGATGGCGAAAGTTATACCAAAGCCGACTTAACCAGTTTAGAGGCGATGGAAGCGGTACTCGAGGGGGCCGATATGGTGGTGCACTTCGGTGCATACGGAGACGAAGCACCGTTTGAACAAATATTAGGTCCAAATATCATCGGTGCATACAACGTATGGGAAGCCGCTCATCGAAACGGCGTTCGGCGAGTCGTATACGCCAGCTCAGTGCACGCGGTCGGCATGCATTCTAAGCGAGACTGTATCGGCACCGATGCGCCACATCGCCCAGATACGTTTTATGGTTTAGCAAAATGCTTTTCAGAAGATTTAGCCAGCCTATATTGGGACAAGCGCGGAGTAGAGTCGGTCTGCATGCGTATTTTCTCTTGCGCCCAAGTGAACAACGCCAGAGCGCTAGGCACTTGGTTATCTTATGATGACCTGATTCACATGGTCGAGCAGTCTATTAATACACCGGTCACTGGCTTCACCGTGGTTTACGGTATTTCAAATAATGACCGGGTGGTAGTCGACAATACCAAAGCAAGTTTCTTAGGCTACCGCCCTAAAGATAATGCCGAGCAATTCGCGGCTGAAGTACTAGCCGACACACCCGCTCTCGACCATTCCGACCCAGAGCACTCATTAATCGGTGGGCCGTTCGCCGTGGTTGAACTTGGTAATAGCGGAGTTGCCAGTATGAATGTGGTCAATGATACAAAAGTGGTTGATTAGCACGCTAAAGAGACTAGACAAGACAAATGAACGAGTGATCTGGCAAGGCATTAGAATACGAGAGCCCATGGGGCGGCAGCGGTTGCATTGCCTCATAGGTGTATAACGGTTAGACGTGTGAGAGATTAAAAAGGGCATACAAATGACTGTAGAAACCTACATGCTAATAGACTCAAACTACGCAACTAGAGATGAACTCGAAGACTATCTAAGTGAGAAGCGCAGCAATCTAGTGGTTTTACCAGATATGTTTGAGATTGAAGCGTTTAAGGGTACCGGATACAAATACACGCCAAGATCGTACCGGATTTTAGCTAGGTACCCAGACCAGGTAAGAGTTTTAAAACCTT
>JAFMHC010000021.1:0-21008 GCA_017854775.1 Gammaproteobacteria bacterium
GTCTAATGCAAGACCACGGATGACAATCGTGAGTGTTTGGCTGCCTGCAATTCCGCCCATGCTAGCAACAATCGGCATTAATACCGCCAGCGCAACTAATTGCTGTACTGTGGCTTCAAATATGCCGATTACATACGAAGCCAAAAATGCGGTGAGTAAGTTAATGCCTAGCCACAGTGCTCGCCGCTTGGCCGAGACGCCAATCGGCGCAAACAAGTCGTCTTCTTCATCAAGGCCGGCCATACTCATTAATTGATGGTCTGCCTCGTCTTGTAAGGTCGTGACGGCGTCTTCAGCGGTAATGCGTCCAAGTAAAAAGCCGTCCCCTGATACCACCGCCGCCGAGATAAAGTGGTTCTTACGAAACTCTGTTGCCATCTCCGAAATCTTGGTTTCGGGGTCAAAGGTGCAATCGTTTTCTATCTTGGGAAGATCAACTAATAATCGTGTTTCATCTGCTTCAAGAATGCTTGAAAGTGATATCGCACCTTGATAGCTAGCATCGCGTGACACTAAAAATATTTTGTCAGTGTACTTTGATAAACCACGCACTTTGAGTCGCCTCATTACCTTAGCGACCGACCCCGTATCTAAGAAACGTAAGTCATCATGACGCAACCAGCGGCCGATTTGATCCTCATCAAAACTCAACGATTCTTGAACGTATTCACGCGCTTCGTCTGACAGATTATCGACAATGTCTTGCGCCACATCCTCGGTCACTGTCTCGATAACATGAGCCACGTCGCTGGCGGCCATGTTTTCGGTCATGTTCTGTAATTCGGCGACGGACGCGGTCTCAATTAGCCCTTCTTTAATCTCGTCGTGCAGAAAAGGCATTGCGGCACTGCGTTCTTCGGCCGACAAACCTCGCCATAAATCAGCACGCTCGGTCGGCGGTAAACTCTCAAGGTCATGAGCGAGTTTCCCCGGTGAGATGTTGAGGCTTTCTTCGAATGTGTCTGTGTCTGTGGCTGTCATTATGATACTGAAGGCTAAGCTTATTGTTTGCGGCTGTGATAAGTGGTTTTAACTGTAACTCCGCAATTAACACCTTACGATGTGGGCGGCTTACTCGGCAAGTTAAGGTCTTAATCGGGTAAAGGCCTGTTACTAGACACTTATCTTAACGTGTTCTGCTTGTCAGTGCTCAGACTTGCTACAAACGAGCCTTAGTTTCTAATATAATCTCTCGCTTAATGATTGCCTGAATGTTTAAGGCAGTACTCAAATTCAATCTTCTCAATAGATACACGCCAACACCGACTATGGAAAACTTACTCACTGATTCTCAAAAATACGCCGATCTGTTTGTTCAATACGGTATTGATTACGGATTGAAAGTTCTGGCGGCTCTGGCGGTCTTTTTGATCGGTAAGCGAATCGCCCGTTTTATCACCAATATGGTCGCCAAGGCGATGAAACGCAATGATATTGACCATGAGCTGATCTCATTTATTCAAAGCCTGCTTTACTGGGGTTTATTTGCCATGGTGTGTATAGCCGCGCTAACACAGCTTGGCATTCAAACGGCCTCTTTTATCGCGGTACTTGGTGCCGCTGGCTTGGCGGTTGGTTTGGCTTTGCAAGGTTCGCTATCAAATTTTGCCGCTGGTATTTTAATTATTATCCTAAGGCCTTTTAAGGTTGATGACTTCGTTGAGATTGCCGGTGAATCTGGTGTGGTAAAAGAGATTAAGATTTTTACTACTGAGCTGCGCACTGGAGACAACAAGTGCGTAATTATTCCCAATGCCCGTGTGCTTGCAAGCAATATCATCAATCATACGACCACCGGCACACGCCGAATAGATATGGTGTTTGGTATCGGCTATGAGGATGATATCGACAAAGCCAAAGAGGCGATCAGGGCCGTGCTGGCCGAAGAACCTCGTATTCTTGCAGAACCTGAGCCGGTTATCGGAGTTTCGGCACTGGCCGATAGCAGTGTTAATTTTGTGGTGCGCCCGTGGGTTAATACCGAGGACTATTGGAGCGTTAATCGAGCACTGCTTGAGCAAGTTAAAAAGCGTTTCGACAAAGAAGACATTTCGATACCGTTCCCTCAGCGAACGGTGCATATGGTGGCTCAACAAGCCGCCGATGAGAACAAAGAAAGTTAGTCTTAAATAGTGCTAGGCTAGGTTGAGCTGGTTTAGGCTTAACAGCTAGCCAGCGCAAAATTGCAAAAATGAGGAATAGCTAAAGCAGATGGAAAAAGCTCACGTCGTCTTGATTACCCTGGTTGTCTATAAGCTGATACTAATTTGCATTGGTGTCTGGGCCTCAAAGAGAACCGCTGACAGTGACGACTTCTTCCTCGGTGGTCGCGGCTTAGGGCAGGTGGTCGCGGCACTGAGTTATTCGTCGAGCGCCGCTTCAGCTTGGGTGTTATTAGGCCTTACAGGCATCGCTTACCTCTATGGTGTATCTACGATCTGGGTTGCCTTAGGCTCCATCACATCAATGTTTGTAGTGTGGTTTTGGCTTGCCCCACGGCTGATGAAATTTAGTCGGCAACACGGCCATATTACGTTAACCGAAGTTGTTGCGCACAAAACTAGTGGTCGGCATCGCCGAATGATTGTTTGGCTATCAACATTTATCATCGTTGCTTCGTTTGTGATGTACGTTGCGGCCCAGTTTCAGGCTGCCGGCAATACCTTCGCCACCAGCTTTGGCTTGTCGATGCCGATTAGCATTGCCTTGGGCGCGTTTATCATCATGCTCTATACATTGTTAGGCGGCTTTTGGGCGGTCAGTGTTACCGATGCACTGCAAGGAACGCTGATGGTAATTGCCGCATTAGTAATGCCAATCGCGGCTTATTTAGCCGTAGGCGGGGTGCCGGGTTTGCTTGATGGCTTAGCGGCTACCAGTACCGCCGCCCAGCTAAGCTTAACCGCCGGTAACGCAGGGCTATTTGCTTTAGGTATCATTTTTGGAGGTCTGGCTATTGGCTTTGGTACTTATGGGCAGCCTCACTTGATGGCTAGAATCATGGCCTTACGTGATGATAAAGCAATGCGCCAGGCACGCGTGATTACCATTGTTTGGTATTTGATTGTTTTTCTAGGGATGTGGTTTGTCGGCTTGTCCGGCCACGTGCTACACAGCGGTTTAGACAATTCAGAGCAAATCTTTTTTGTCATGCTCGATGGATTGTTCCCGCCGGTAATTAGCGCCATATTTTTAGCGGCGGTCTTGTCTGCGATTATGTCGACAGCCGATAGTCAACTGCTCTCAGCGGCGGCCGCCATTGCTAATGACCTCGGCTTGGGAGGCGATAGTCAAAAACGAGTATTGTTGATCTCGCGCCTTACTATTATTGTCTTAGTAACCGCCTCGGTGGTGGTTGCAATTTATTTACCAGAAAAAATCTTCAGCAGAGTTTTGTTTGCATGGATGGCTCTCGGAGCCGCCTTTGGGCCTACATTGTTTGTTCGTTTAGCCGGGTTTTCGGTTACTCCGATGTCTGTGTTTAGCTCAATTTTATTAGGTTTCGGCTTAACCGTAGTTTTGTCATTTACCCCGAATGCCCCGGGAGATATTGCTGAGCGCTTATTACCGTTTACGGTTGCTCTTGTGCCTTTGATTTTGTTTCGGCGAAAGCGTAACGCATAGTATTTTAGCGCTTTATTGTCTACTAAGACTAGAACCCTATTAAGTTCATGCTCAGCCGTTGCTGCTTGATTAAGTCGCAACAGCCCCTAAGTCTTATCGCATGGATACAGTAAAAAAGACATTTCTCTCGGCAATCGTATTGCTCTCTTTATTAATGCCATTTGCGGATCTAATGGCACAGGGAGATTCGGATATTAAAAACCGGTGGAGATCTGAAGTTGAGCAAGTTCTTAGCGCGTTTGATACACATTATGTCTACCCTGAAACGGCGTTAGAAATGCGTTCTATCATTCAGCAGAAGTCGGCCTTAGGTGAATACCAAAGCATTGACTCGCTGGCTACCTTACTCGCCGAGTTGCAAGCAGACTTAAGAGAGGTCAGTAATGATGGCCATATCAGTCTGCATCAAAAAGCAGATATCGCCGAACCGCTAAATCATGTAATTCCGATAACTGAGAGTCAAGAAAAGATCCTCACAAGCCTTGAGTCACTAGAGAATAGCGTTAGCACGGTTGGCTATATTCGATTGGATAAATTCCATCCCAGCGGGTTACAAAAAGAGCGATTCATTACTGCCATGAACGACATTTCAAGCGCTGATTCGATGATTATTGATCTGCGTGAGAACGGCGGTGGTGACCCTGATTTTACCGCCTTTGTTAGCTCGTATTTCTTAGCAGAAAATTATCACTTATGGAGCATCATCGATCGTGATAGTGAGGTGGTTTTCGATGCAAAAACCGCTAGCCCAAGGCCCTTAGAAATCAAGCCTTTTGCAGGTAAGCTTTGTATTTTGACCAGTTTCAAAACCTACAGTGCGGCTGAAGCCTTTGCCTATACCCTAAAGCATTCGGCTAGAGCGGTAATCATCGGTGAGGCCACTGGTGGCGGTGCGCACTTGGTGGATATGATCAGTGTCAATGACCAACTTGCCGTTCGAATGCCATTAGCTAGAGCCTATAGCCCGATCACCAAGGCTAACTGGGAAGGTACAGGCGTAATTCCCGATATTAAGGTTAACGCTGCTCAAGCACTTAGCCGAGCTAAAGAATACCTTGCTGAGTAATTAACCCTTTATTGAGCTCTCCGAGCTCGATAGGCTTTTGCAATACTACTCGCATCTATATTGGCGTTGGCTTTGATTTCTTCCATTGAGAAGGTCGAACTTACATCGATGAGTCCTGAGACTTTATCCACCAGCTCTCGATACACTCGGTCGTAATGGTTTAGGTCTTGCACTACTACCTTGAGGATGTAGTCGATATCGCCCGTCATGCGGTGGCACTCGATAATTTCAGGCATACCGATGATGCATTCGGAAAACTGGTTTAACCACTCAATATTATGACGCTCAATTCTGAGCGTGACGAATGCGGTAGTCCCAAGGCCTATCTTTTTTCTGTTTAAAGCCACGGTATATCGGGCAATAACGCCCATCTCTTGCAATCGTTTAACGCGGCGCCAGCAAGGATTATTGGTGAGACCTATTTGCTCTGCAATGGATTGTATTGAGGTTGTAGAGTCTTTTTGTAGAATATTTAAGATTTGAACATCTTTGGAATCTAATTCTATTGTTTCCTCATTTATCATAAATTTATACCAGTAAAGACCAAATTGGTAGCATAAGTTGGGATGCTCGGCTTGGCAATAGAAACTATAATAGAAATCACTAAACACCGGCACACAGTGAGAGCGCAGGCGCATGAAAAAAATTATACAAACATGTTTTTTAGATCACCCAGAATCTGTTGGTGAATCATATTTTCAGCACCTGATCACCGCCAGTGGTTTTTCTGCACGGCTAATTTGGGCCGGTTTGGCCTGCTTTTTACATGGCCTATTTCCATTCCTTTGTGTTAAAACCGGCAGCGGTATAATTAACCAGCTGCATAGCTCTATGCTGGTGCACCGAGCACAAAACGCTAATGGTCAGCACAAACCTTCGAAGGTATAAGTTGTCCTAAACAGTAAGGCTCCTACACACTAGTATTGCTAGAAATGTTTAGGCCGGTGATTGGTATTCGAGATGTGTTCATGATCAATAATTGTAAACATTACGATCGATTGTAACGGTGCTTAATCCTGAGTTATGCTGAGGAAACAGTCTATAAGAAACACCGACGGAGATACAGATGACCGACTCTACAAATAGCCCTACAGGCAAATGCCCAGTGATGCATGGTGCAAGCAAACAGACCGCAACTGGCACCACGGCCAACCGACACTGGTGGCCGAACCAACTCAACCTAAAAATTCTCAGTCAAAACGGCTCACAGGTGAGTCCATTAGATGATGAGTTTGATTACGCTGAAGCGTTCAATAGTTTAGATCTTAAGGCATTGAAGCAAGATTTAACCGATTTAATGACCGACTCACAAGACTGGTGGCCAGCCGATTATGGCCATTATGGCGGCTTGTTCATACGCATGGCATGGCATAGCGCGGGCACCTATCGAACTTACGATGGCCGTGGCGGCTCAGGCTCGGGTTCACAACGTTTTGCGCCACTCAATAGCTGGCCGGACAATGGCAACTTAGACAAAGCACGCCGCCTGTTATGGCCGATTAAGCAAAAATACGGCAATGCAATATCTTGGGCTGATCTAATGGTATTGACCGGCAATGTGGCAATGGAGTCAATGGGCTTTAAAACCTTTGGCTTTGCTGGTGGTCGTGTTGATATCTTCGAACCCGAAGAAGATATCTATTGGGGCCCTGAAACCGAGTGGCTAGACGACAAACGCTATCAGAGTGAGCGCGACTTAGCGAAACCGCTAGCGGCCGTACAAATGGGCTTAATCTACGTCAACCCAGAAGGCCCGAATGGTGAGCCAGACCCATTGAAGTCGGCTATTGATGTGCGTGACACGTTTTCTCGTATGGCAATGAACGACTATGAAACCGTCGCTTTGGTCGCCGGTGGGCACACCTTTGGTAAAGGTCATGGCGCTGGTTCTGAAGACTTGCTTGGCGCTGAGCCCGAAGGTGCGGGCATTGCTGAGATGGGCTTTGGTTGGAAAAATAGCCATGCAAGCGGTAAGGGCGGGGATACAACGACGGCTGGCTTTGAAGGCGCCTGGACTGATAACCCAACGCAATGGGATATGGGCTATTTCGAGGCGTTATTGGGCAATGAGTGGGAGCAAACTGTCAGCGCTTCAGGTCATGTTCAATGGACGCCAACCGCTGAATCAAACGCCAAGCGAGCACCCAGGGCCGAAGATGCATCAGCAACTCAAGCGCTGATGATGACGACCGCTGATATGGCGCTTAAGTTAGATCCAGAATACGCAAAAATTTCTAAGCACTTTTATCAAAACCCAGCCGAATTTGCCGATGCATACGCGCGCGCTTGGTATAAGCTTACCCATCGTGATATGGGGCCGGTTAGCCGCTATTTAGGCGACCAAGTGCCAAGTGAAACACTGCTATGGCAAGACCCAGTGCCTGAGCACGAGGGCGATCTAATAAACCAGCAAGAGATCACTGATCTTAAAGCAAAAATATTATCCAGCGGTTTATCTGTATCGCAATTGGTAACCACGGCCTGGGCATCGGCTTCCACCTTTCGCAACTCGGATAAGCGCGGAGGCGCTAACGGCGCACGAATTCGTTTAGCGCCGCATAAGGATTGGCAGATTAATCTCGAATCGGGTGTCGGCAGCGTAGTTAGCAAACTCGAACAAGTTCAAGCTGACTTCAATCAAGGCGGCACGCAAGTATCACTCGCTGATTTGATCATCTTAGGCGGCTCTGCGGCAATTGAAAAAGCTTCTGGAAACCGCGTTTCAGTACCGTTTATGCCTGGTAGAACTGACACAACCGACGAGCTAACTGATGCTGACGCATTCGACGTAATAGAACCTAAGGTTGATGGTTTTCGTAACTACAAAAACACTCAAGATCCGCGTTCTACTGAAGCCTTATTGGTCGACAAAGCCTCACTGTTAAACTTAACGGCACCAGAAATGACAGTACTAGTCGGTGGCTTAAGAGTATTAGGCGCAAACGCGGCAGGCTCGACTCATGGTGTCTTAACCGATAAGCCGAGTACGCTTAGCAACGACTTTTTCGTGAATTTGTTAGACATGGCAACCGAGTGGTCGGCAACTGACGATAATGAAGAAACTTTTGAAGGCCGCGACAGAGCAACTGGCAAACCAAAGTGGACAGCTACTCGAGCCGATTTAGTCTTCGGTTCAAATTCAATCTTACGTTCTATTGCTGAAATCTACGCTTCGAGTGACTCGCCTGAGAAGTTCAACAATGACTTCGTAGCAGCATGGGTGAAGGTTATGAATGCTGATCGTTTTGATTTAAAGTAAATTTGCTTGCTCTGCGTTCATAGCGCAAGCGGTTAAATTAGAGAAAGCGCCTATGACTTTGGTCGAGGCGCTTTTTCTATTTAATTTACTGAGCGTTAATTCATTTAGCAAATTTATCTCGGCTGATCAATACCGCAACAAGCGCCAAGACGGCGGGTAAGCCTTGGGTAAAGAGAATGCTGAACTTAGCCGTCGCGGCACCAAAAATCCCCGCAACTATGACGCAACATAGAAAGAACACGATGGTGTCAAATCGATCTCGTAACAGACCGCCAATGAGTCCCGCTGCCAAAAAGCCATTGTAGAGTCCTTGGTTCATCGCTAGTACCTCACTAGCGGCCGCGACCTCGGGGGTCATAGCGAAGATTCGTTGTCCTACGGGATGGTTCCAAAAAAACATTTCAAGAATCATAATGCCAACATGACTGATGGCCACGAACAGTGTGAGAAGTATGGCTGCGAGTTTCATAAAATCATCTCCAATGATATTTCATAAGTTTAGTACCTACCTTCTCAACACGGTCGAAGCTAATTGAGGCCGGTAAAAAGCAAGCTACTGATTCCTTAGGTGGTATTTTTCAACAGGTGGTATTTTCAACTACCCCATTTAATCTTTAATAGCGGTTAATTTGCCAATTCGAATTGCTCGAGTTTGGATCAGAACCGATTGCTTGTCAGTAGAAACCTGTAGTCAACTGATCGGACAATTTAGCATTTGTACACATGCACAGCCAGACTTACTCTATAATTCCTTCAAATAATAGAAAAATGATAGCTTAGGAGGCTCGTTTGAAGCTCATTGTTACGCTTATAGTCATTGCAATTGCGGGGCTGGTAATCGCGGTATCGTTCTTTCCGTCAGCACCAGAGACCATGGTAGTCGAAGCCGATCGCAGTTCTCAGTCGGTACAAATCATTCAGAAAATCTCCGGCCCGATTCAACCTATACAAGCGGCTGTCGGCTTAGACCCCGATAAAGTGTCTCTTGGTGCACAGTTATTTAGCGACCCTATATTATCTGCAGACAACACCATTTCTTGTGCAAGCTGCCATCGGCTTGAGGCCGGTGGAACCAACGGCTTACCGATGTCTGTTGGGATTACTGGTGGCATAACCCGAATCAATGTGCCAACGGTGTTTAACTCCAGCCTAAACTTTGTACAATTTTGGGATGGTCGAGCGAAGACACTTGAAGAGCAAGCGACTGGTCCGATTGAGAACCCGTTGGAGATGGGGGCTACTTGGCCTGGAGTAATTGGTCGCCTGCAAGCCAATGGTGATTACGCAAAGAAATTTGCTGACTTCTACGCAGAGGGTGTCACAAAAGATTCAGTGAGTCATGCGCTTGCCGAATTTCAACGCTCGCTAACCACGCCAAATTCAGCCTTTGATCGGTATTTGAAAGGCGATGAAAATGCCTTGAACGAGGAGCAGCTAGCGGGTTCTAAACTATTTGAACAACTTGGCTGTGTGCGGTGTCATCAAGGCCAGGGTGTCGGCGGCAATATGTTTCAGCGAATGGGGGCTAAAAAGGATTACTTTGCTGGCCGCGATGATCTAACCGTGCACGACATGGGGCGATTTAATGTTACCGGCGATGAATATGATCGACATCGATTTAAGGTGCCTAGCCTACGCAATATTGCGCTTACCGCTCCGTATTTTCATGATAGTAGTGCGGCTACCTTAGAAGATGCCATTCAAACCATGGCGACCTATCAACTTGGTCGCCGTTTAGTAGAGCGAGAAGAACAATTGTTAGTTAGCTTTTTAGAAAGCTTAACCGGCGAATATAACGGCATCAAGCTGGGTCTTGGAAAACCTGTTGAACAAGACGATCAGAACGGCAAACAACTATGAGCGCACGTACCGAGTATTTTATTGGCTTTGGGGTCATTTTTGTTGGTGTGGTGTTAATGGCATTCTTTTTTTGGAAGTCAGTGGCAATTGACGACACCCGTGAACATCAGCGTTTTGTTGAAAGCATCCGCCATTTACAGGCGAGTGATGCAATTTTAGATCAACATCTTTTGCGGCTGCGCAATGGGTCGGCCACCAGCGTTGACAATGTTAATCAAGAGTTGGCGGTTATCAACAGATTGAACGCAATCATCACTAGACCACCAGTGTACATTTCGCCAAAAGGAACCGCGATTTTGATGGACATCTTAGCTAATTATCGTTTGGTGATGGAGCGTAAAAAGTTACTAATAGAGCGTTTTATGGCTGAAAACGCGAACCTTAAAACCTCCATTGTTTATTATCCGATTCTGAGCCAAGAGCTTATTACTAGCTTAAATGAAGTTGAGAAAGGCCAACCCCTCACCGAAAAGGTTCAGTCATTATTGCGTGATATATTGTTGTTCAACCTAGACACCAACCCTGGCTTAGCGGTCTCGATTAAAAATCAAATTGGTCGATTAGATGAAGCGGGTCAAACTTACCTTTCTGAGATAAGCCCAACGAGCTTGAGCTCGATCAATCGAATTGAAGACTTAAGCCTTCAAGGGCAAACTATTTTACGGGTAAAGCCGGGTGTCGATTCGTTGATTACCGAATTACTGTCGATACCGATAGCGGTTGAGCTTGATAGTTTTGCGGACGAGTATCATCGCTGGTACAGCTATGCCTTAGAAAGCGCCAAGTTCTATCGCTTCTGTCTGTACTTCATGATCGTTTTGGTAATCATGATTATTTCTTGGTTGATTATTCAACACCTTAATGCGCGTATACGCCGAGCGACAGAATCTATTCAACAACAACGCGACCAGTTAGTGGTGCAACTCGATGAGCGAAAGGCACTGGCTGAGGTCGCTGTCGCGGTGAGTAGCGTTGGTAATTTAAACAAGGTACTCGACACCATATTAGAAAAGAGTCGTGAGGTAGTTAACGTCGAAGCAAGCTCGGTATTATTGCTTGATAAGGAAAAAAACGATCTCTATTTTCATACCGTGCAAGGCCGAGTCTCTGAGAACCTTAAAGGGATACGCATCGCACTAGGACAAGGTTTGGTTGGACACGTGGCCGAAAACGGTAAAACTGAAGTCGTTGATGACCCTTACTCTGACCCACGGTTTAACAAGCAAGTTGATGTTTCTACCGGCTTCGTTACGCGCTCTATTCTAACAACACCGCTGGTCAGTAAAGATGAGATCATTGGCGTATTGCAGCTGGTAAACCGACAGCAATTCGATACCTTTAATGAAAACGACGTGTTACTAATTGAATCATTTGCGGTGCAAGCTGGCATCGCGATTGAAAATTCGCGACTATATTCTGATGTTAAAAACTACGCAGACGATCTTAAAGTGTCGCTCGACAATGAGCGAACCTTAAGAGTTCAGAAACAGAAAATGGGGGCTTATATACCTAAAGGCGTGGTCGATCAGATATCAATTAGCAGCGAAGAGAAAATTGCGCTTGGCGGCAAAGTTGTGCGAGCAACCATCATGTTCTCAGATATTGTTGGTTTTACGCGCTTGTCGGAACGCCTAGAGCCAGAAAAAGTCGTCGATTTTCTAAATCTCTATATGACCGAGATGAGTAATATCATTGAACAAGAAGGCGGCATTGTAGACAAATTCATTGGTGATGGAATTATGGCCGTTTTTACCGATAGTGAAGCCGAGCAGGCAATGGCCGCGGTGCAAGCAGGCCTGCGTATGCAAGCGGCGGTTCAGCGCGACCGCGAGAGTTGGGGGCGGATTGACCAAGACCTAGCCAAGGTTGAGATTCGTATTGGTATTAACACTGGCCGAGTGATCTCAGGTAATGTAGGCTCTGAACAACGAATGGACTATACTGTGATCGGCGACAATGTGAATGTGGCGGCGCGAATTGAACAAGCGTGTAATCCTGGCGAAGTGCTGATTAGTTTATCTACCTTTGAAGATGTGAAGCTGCGAGTTAATGCCACTCAAATGGAGCCTATTAAAGTGAAAAACCGTGATCAGGCGGTATTGACGTATTCAGTACAGTCAATCGCCACTTAGTTGTCGGTCGTTTGTCTGGTTTTTTGCAGGGAGAGGTCTCACTTAGTAATTTAATCAAAATAGCGTTAAGAGCTAATTCGGACTTTAGTTTATTATAAGAGCCCTCAGGTATGCTGGGGTCTCTATAGATTTAATTGTATTGCAGTTGTTATCCGTATGAAAATACCCAAAAGATTATTGCCGTTGATTGAAGACGGCTTGGTCGACGAAGTTATTGGTCAACTTATGAGTGGCAAAGAAGCCACTGTGTATATGGTGCGCTGTGGCTCCGAGGTTCGTTGCGCCAAAGTCTATAAAGAGGCGGCCCAGCGAAGTTTTAAAAAGGCCGTGCAATATCAAGAGGGCCGCCGGGTACGCAATAGTCGCCGTGGTCGTGCCATGGAAAAGGGCTCTAAATTTGGCCGCGACCAGCAAGAAGAAATTTGGCAAAATGCCGAGGTAGATGCCTTGTACAAACTGGCCGCCGCCGGGGTTCGTGTGCCAGAGCCGTATGGCTGCTTCAATGGTGTGCTGTTGATGGAGCTGATTGTCGATGACGAAGGCTACGTAGCACCACGCTTAAACGACGTGGAACTCAGCCCAGAACGGGCGCGACATGATCACGCGGTGGTGATGCAAGACGTTATTCGTATGTTATGCGTTGGTTTAATACACGGCGACTTATCGGAATTCAACGTGTTAGTAGACGAAGTTGGGCCGGTGATTATCGATCTACCTCAGGCGGTTAATGCCGCTGGCAATAACAACGCAAAAGCCATGCTTGAGCGTGACGTGCGCAACATGACTAACTATTACGGCCAGTTCGCACCTGAATTACTCAAGACTCAATGCGCAAAAGAAATCTGGAAGCTGTATGAGAAAGGTGACCTCAAACCTGATACTAAGCTCACTGGCATTATCGAAGTCGATACACGCCCAGCCAATGTCGATTCAGTAATGCAGGAAATAAAAGCCGCCTTCGAAGAGCAAGAAGAGCGCTTGCAGCGTTTGCAAGACGATTAGCCCTTATCTAGGGCGCTGATGCCTCTGGTCAATGCAGGTTAAGCGCCTTGGCAGAAAAAGGATTTAAGGGCCGCGTTATCGAGTTTGGTATTACATGTGAGGCGATTGGCTAATCGCTTACGATGTTTTTGGGCCGCATAGGCCTATAAAAGATAGTAGCTAAAAAGGGGGCACTAAAAAAGGGAGCGCCGAAAACCACGCTGGGTAAAGGATTGCATCCTCTGAATTATCAATCGCCCAAGGACTGGTTGCCTAGCTAGGCAATCGCCAGATTGGCAACGCCATCAGAGCATACCCAACCGGCCGAAAAACGACATCCAACCTCCGAATAAAAGCGTCTAGCTTATTGATTCTCTTCAACCTCCTATTGAACGCCGCCGCCTGTGCTAAATCTGATAGCCCCTATCCATTAAAGCGGACAATATAATTTCAAGCTTTGGCTTACGAATGTCCACATATGACTCTTAATTGGCGTGATGTGATCTTAAAACTCATTGATGAGCTTGTTAGCATACAACTGTAATTTTTAGAATTTTTTGATGATTGGTTTAGTGCCAAGTTTAGTAGCAGCGGATGTTATCCCGCACATCATCACAAATAACACGGCTAACCGGTAGAGATAGATAAATGAGATTTAATAATTGGCCTTACAGAATCGCTCTTTTAGTTGGTCTTGGGTCATTCTGTATTTTTCAAAATGCTCTTGCTAACCCATTTCCCTGGATAGATGACGCCGATCTCTGGTGGAACACCGATAGCTCAACCCCAAAAGCCGTTGAAGAAAGCAACTACAGCAGCATTTCTAGAGAAGTTATCCCCACCGACAACGTATGCACCTGGGTTTATATTGCAGAGAGTGATGCACCCCAAGGAATAGAAGTGCGGGTACAAAAAAATAATTCGCTTTGGTACTCCGCTCACTGGGGCGATATTGTGCCCGATGACCCTAGCAGTGTTTACGCTGGAGCTATGCCAGGCGGCAACATGAGTATGCAACAGTTGCAGCTTGAGTTGGCCGATCTTATTCCTGACGGTATCAACCCTGGCGACACCTTGTCGGCCAGCTCTTGGGCAATGCGTTACGACGATGATCGTATTAAGGTCTGGTGGGGGGATTGTGCTTTTAATGGCGTAGCGCCTTTCATTGTATTGCATTCGCCACAAAACATTAAGGTCGAACAAGGGACTACATTTATTGACCCTGTCACCTGCGAATCACCCGCTGGTTTGTCCTGTACCGTTGATACTCAGGGCTATGTTGATACCAGTGCATCGCTCGGTTCAGAATTCACGCTCGCTTATACGGCGGTTGACTCGGCTGGCAACGAAGCCCGAGAGAAAAGCCGCACAGTGCAAATAGTCGAGCCGGGCTCGCTGGACTTTTTCCCTTGGTTAACCGATTCAGCCTATTGGTGGGACACTGACCCATTAAATACGGCCGGGCTTAATCAGCATTTTATTCAAAATTATGAATACCAAGTGACCGCGGGTGATGCGATTTGTACCCAAGTCAACTTCCCCGACGACAGTGACCCGATAACCGGTATTGAAGTGCGCTTATTAGTTGATGATGGTGCCAGCACGCAGTGGGTTTCGGCGCATTGGGGTGCAGATCGATCGGTTACACCACCGTTAACCGCCGGCAGCCAGCATCAGGGCTTCGTTCCGCCCTCAGATAATGCATGGCACAAGATGGTTGTGGATTTGAATGGTGGTTTGAGTGACTCAGCCGGCAACCCCGTTGTCATCGGCGAGGGCCACAAAATTTCTGGTTCAGCGTGGGTGGCTCATCGTGCTGCTGAACTGACTGAAGTTTGGTGGAATAGTTGCGCCGCCTCAAAAGAAGAGGTTGGCCCTGCGATTACCTTCCCCAATGGCAACCCTTACCGGATCACGTCCACAGATAATATTGATCCATCGAGCTTATATGTATGCAACGACAATGAGGATGGCCCCTGTACCGCCAGCATTAACTCGACAGGTTTAAACACAATAGGCGGCAATCCTGAAGATATCTATGATGTTATCTATGCCGCAGAAGACACTGATGGTAATACCACGGTTGCGACGCTTAAGGTGATGGTCGATGATACGCCGCCGGCGCTAACGTTGTTAGACGCAAACCCGTTCTATGTGAAGTTAGGCGAACCCTATGTTGACCCAGATAAACCGGTTGCTTGCGATAGCAATGGCGTTGATTGTGCTGGTTTTGTTACCAGCGATGCCCGCACCGCCGTGGATGTTAATGTACTGGGTTTGCACACCGTCACCTACACCTACCAATGGACGCCTAATATTGCGATTACGGTGACTCGCGACGTAATCGTGCGTCATCACCAGCGTTATGAAGCCGAACTGGCCTCTGAGTTACATGGCGGTAGCCTTGCTAGTGGCGCTAAGGCGTTTACACCCGTAGCAGGATCGGTGGTAAGTAATAATCGGTTGGTAGATTACGATCAGAACTCACCCAGTTCGGTAGAGTGGGTAATCGACATGCCTGCTGAAGCCGCTTCTCCCAATAGTACCTACGAGCTTATTATTGGTTACACCTGTAACTGCAATGCGGGTTCTCGTCTGGCCAACGTGGTGGTGAATGAGGGTATGCCTGATGAGCAACGTTTCGACAATTTTGCCTTTCAGTCGACTGGTCGCTTTGGTGCCCAGGATCATTACACCGCTGAGCTCACTGTACCTATAGTGTTTAACTTACAACCAGGCGCAGTCACAATCAAAGTAGGAGGGGTTAATCACGGACCTAATATCGACTACATCGAGTTAGTGTTCGATGACCTTAAGGACAACCAAGACGGCACCTATACCGCAGTGAATGAGTGGGATAATGTGCACCCGCCTGAAATAACATTATACGGCGGTGATAGTGTCACCTTAAATGCGAATGATCCGTACTCTGAGTATGGTTACATTTGTTGGGATGACGTCGACGGTATCTGTACCGATGATGTTCAAGTGGCGGCATGGACAGAATATCCATTGGGCTCACCATTCGCCGATTTAAGTGTCCCAGGCACTTACGATATAGCGTATACCTTGACCGACCGCGGCAGTAACACGGCGACTACGATTCGTAAAGTGCAGGTAATTGATGCGCCGGCGGGCGTGACTTTCGGCGGCTTGGCTCACGAGGTCTGGGGCATGACCATGTCTAACGCGGCCGCTCAAGTCAGCCAAACCATTGGTCTTAAACAAGTGTACCCTTGGTGGAATCCATCGGTGGGCACAACCGGAGATGAGGCGGCGGTTGATTACAGCGGCACCACCGACTCGAACACGGGGCTTGATGTAACCTTGCCGAGCGGCTTTAGCGCCTACCATGGCGAGCGCGTCCACGGCTACATTACGCCACGAGTAACCGGTAATCATAAGTTCTTTGTATCAGGTCACAAAGATGTAGAGCTTTGGATTAACTATGACGAAAACTCGAATTCATCGCCTACATTAGGCCGAGCATATTCAGAGTTGACAAAAGTCGCCGAGATGTCAGATAACGGCTACCCTGAAAATTGGAATTCGCTGTCGAAGTATAATTGGAGTCAAAACGCCTCCAATACCTCAGCCGATATTTTTCTTGAGGCGGGTAAAGCATATTACTTCGCGGCTCTCAGCAAATCAGTTTACCGCGGTTTTGCCTATGGTAGCTTGCAGATCGCGTGGCAAGAGCCTGACCTAGCAGGTGCGTTGCAGACAATCGCTCCAGTTGACGGTAGCAATGCCAATATTATTCCGCACGGCGTCTTGGCACCCTATGTAAACGGCGCCGTAGATTTGGTCCCAACGATTGACTTACTTGACAGTTCAGACCCGTTTGTATGGGATGAAGGCGTGGCCTACCAAGACCCGGCTCAGTGTAGCGATGATACTGCCGCTAGCTGCACAGTCAGCGTCAGCGACAATGGCGGCATGACACCGCTGGAAGATCCACCTGCGGGGCTTTATACAATTACCTTGACTACCACACCGGATAACTCCGGGCAAACTAGTTCGGTTACCCGAAACGTGAGTGTGGTTGCGGTAGTGGCACCGGTGATGGGGAGCCTCTTGAATGAGGACTTTGACATCACTACCGGCGGCAAGTGGTTGTCGGATCTGCTGAATCACGCAAAATATACCGGTAATACGCCAGATGTCACCGGCAAAGTTCTGTCCCTTGATGAGTGGTACGGTCAGGGTGATGGTGTGCGTCTGCACGGCTACATTATCCCCAATCAAACTGGTTTACATCGCTTTTGGCTGGGCGGTAATGGTGAAGCTAAGCTATATCTGAGCTCGAATCGATACGAGGCCAACGCAGTTCAGATTGCCCACGATCATCCCGATGCTACGAACTCCACCTCACACGTTTGGGGCGTGGCTACGGCTCAGGAAGGCAGTGCGACACTCACCGCTGGGCAAAAATACTACATTAGAGTGCTTGCTAAGCGTAAAAATACTGGCGGCAGTGGCCGAGTTCATGTGGCATGGGCTGAACCCGGTGGCACCGCGCCGACCGATGGCGATACCAGTCAAATCATACCGGGAGATGTGTTAACGCCGTTCATACCTGCTGCCAACTACACTGATCAAGCACCAACGATTGATTTATCCGATACCGCTGATCCGATGGGCTGGATAGCCGGAGATGCCTACTTAGACCCAGCTACCTGTAATGACGATATAAATGTCTGTGAGTTGAGCATCGTCGATAACGGAGGTATGACTGAGCTTGATCCAGAAACAGGCCAGTTCACCATTACCCTTCAAACATCGGCTGACAGCAGTGGTCAGGTTACCACGGCGACTCGTAACGTATCCGTTGCAGGCTACGCTTGGGGGGGTGTCGACATTGAATACTGGACTGGCATCGGTGGTAGCGGAGTTTCTGCTATAGAAAGTCGTATCGCCAGTCAGGCGACTCCCAACAGCAGTGTTCAAAACTACAATCAGACTGACACAGAAAATCAATCTATGGGTAACTTTGGTACCCGGATTCATGGGTACCTAAAAGCGCCTTACACCGGTGACTACTTCTTCTATCTCTCGTGTGGCCACAACTGTCGGCTGGACATGGATATTGATGGTACTGACCCAAGTGGTGTGCAAGTGATCAAATCTCAAGGGCAAACCGGCCGTCTTGGTCCCGCACCTTATTTAGAGCCTAATTTCTCCGGTACTCCTGGGACTACGGTCAGCCTGATCGCTGGTGACGTAATCTACTTCAAAGCACTACAGAAGGCTGGTTCGGGTAATTGGCGTCATCTGGCTGTAGGGTGGGAAATCAAAAGTCCCGGCGGTACGGTGTTGAGAAGCCTCGAAGTAATTCCGGGCGCCGATTTGGCCCCTTACGAGTAAGAGTGAGTTCGATGATTGATAGGAAACGTATTCAACATTATTGGAAATTCCGTATGTTTAAAGAAAGAAAATCAAGGGCTACTGCACTGAAGTGGTTACTGCCAATGTTGGCTCTCGGCTTTGTCACGACCAGCGCGAAGGCGTTTGATGTTTCTATCAAAGCCGGTTCGATTCACATTGCCCAGCAACGTGATGAGCAATCCTCAACCCCGCCAGATATGCAAACGGCCATGATCAATGCCGATGGTGAGGTGGATTACTACCTTAGGGCTAATCGTGATGCCTTATTCAAGGTTAACTTTATCGTGTCCGAGCCGGGTGTCGAGCTGGCTCGATTAGGAGCGTGGCTGACCGTTTTTAATGACAGTAACGCCGCCACTGGTCAAAGTTTTGAACTCACGGGCCCGTCTGGCGCGTCGCCGATCTTAGAACTGCCAATAACCTGGGATCACGCTAACGCCCCGCACCGCTATGAAGACAGCCATAGCGTGATCATCCCCGGTAGCGTAGTGCAATCAGGTTTGCGATGGGTTTTAAACTGGTACGTCTATGACGATCAGCGCAGCCCAAATGATGAGCAAGGCGCCAATGGGCTATACCCTATTCTGGCGACTAACTTAATCGAAACCAAAGAAATCGCCGTATCACTCTTCGATGCGTACACACCGGAACCGGCCGACTGGAGTCTCTTTTATACAGCGCCGTTCGAAGGCACACAAAATACCTCTCACGACCCCGATGGTGTACACGGAGTCGACTGGTCGACTGAAATCTGGGACGGCACCACAACCTATAACCCAACTCAACTGAGCAAAGCTGATTTCTATAACGCAATGTGCCCCAATGGCCGAATCCGCGGGCTTCGTGACGTCTTTTATCAGCACAACCCATTTTCTGACACTGAAAAACCCACTAAGGGCGAGGTTGATGAATGGCATAGGCTTCTCATTAACCATGTGAGAACGCTGGTTGGCTATTCGATGCCAGAGTACGAGATCAAGAAAGATAATTGTTTGTTTGCGCGCGCCCAGTGGGGCGATGAGCGTAAATTCACCACTCAGTGGGATGCAAAATACCCTGGTGTGATCGATTCAGCAGCCGGACCTTGTACCGGCGGTACCAATTCTTATTGCGGTGCGAGCTTTATGCTCAGTGCTGAAGAACAAGCTCCTTATCTACCTGCCGGTCACGCGGCTTGCGGCAGACCACCGGGCTCTGAAGGGATTTTTGGCGCCGGCGCTAACAAACCGTGGTCGATTAAAATGTCGACCTCATTCTGCAGCAATCTCTCTCATGAGGGGTTTTGGGGCGGCCATACTGGGCCCTGGTTCCATCGTGAGAAATTCGGCTTTAGCTTCTGGAGTAATTCCCTGCGTGCCAAATGGTCGGGCAATTCCTACGTAAACCCCTATCCGGCACCTTAGGCCACGAACTAGGCAATAAACTTGGCAACGCCCCGTGTTACCCACAACTATCCAAGGCCTTTGGCCCCACAGAGTGAACTGATCATGAGCCCGTGTTTTTACTGGAGACATAAAATGCTTAACCGCAATAAATCAAGCAACCTATCGAATCTATCGTGGCTTGCGCTGACGACAATTATTGTTTTTGCAGCGCTCACCATGCAGGCGCGTGCGCAAGACGCTGTGATTGACGTGACCTCAGTGAGTTTCTTACAAAATGGGAGTGTTGTGGATACCCAAAACGGTGAACAGCTGTCGGGGGTAATTGATCTTGAGGTGCAAGTAAACTTCATAACCAATCAGGCGGATTTCGGAACAGGTCGGCTCGATGCGTGGTTGAGCGTTTCTACTCCGACAATGGCAAGCACAAGTTTTACGCTACTTAAACCCAGTGCCTTGCTTACTATACCGACAAGCGTCGACTCCTCCACAGGTAACAGTTATACGGCAACCATACCGTCAGACCTATTGGCGACCGATTTGACTTGGCTGCTGAGTTGGGTGGATTACAGCACCAATAGTAACCCCAGTGCATCTCATCTGATCAAAGCACCGGTCTTTACGCCAACAATTTTCAGCACACCGCCGAAAAAGGAAGATGATCTAACGCTGTCAAGCGCCGGTGCAATAACGGTGGGCAACCTAATGGATGGTTCACCCGGTACAGGCGATGCAGTGCTTTCAGATTCATGCCCGGTTGGTGAGGTTGTTACGAGCATGGCGGTCCGCTTTGATCCCGGTCTGTATGGCGGCACAATTAAACAATTCCATTTCACTTGCGCTCCCTTTCTTAGAGATGGTACGGCGGGTCCTCAGGATGGTACAACCGTTTATGTAACAAGCCCCTACGCTTACTTGCCTTTTGATGCGCAATATCAGACCGTGTCTTGCCCTTCCGGCCTGCTGACCGGCTTACGTGGCATGACCGACACGACAAACGTATACACAATGGGGCATTTTTGTTCGAGATCACATCAGATACTTGACGGAAGTGCTGACCTGAGTATGGGTACTCCCATTGGCGACCCTAGCGTGATTAACTCAGGCACCCCGTCTGAAATTAATTGCCCGGCCGGACATGTCATGACTGGTGTCGATACACACACCAATGCAAATGACGAAATAACTGGTGTTTATATGCAGTGCACCGATGTCTTGGTTAATGGTGAGATTTTTATTGGTGACACATCAGACACTGTACTGGATTACTTTGCCGACGGCCCCAGTCCTTCGGCGGTGGAGCATCACTTCAGTTG
>JAFMHC010000021.1:21108-33905 GCA_017854775.1 Gammaproteobacteria bacterium
TGGATTACTTTGCCGACGGCCCCAGTCCTTCGGCGGTGGAGCATCACTTCAGTTGTCCCCAGAACAGTGTGCTCTCGCAACTCGATGCCAGCTTTGACCCTCAGGTAGTGGACAGCTTGGGATTTGCCTGTTCACTCTTAAATGCCGATGGCTCTACCGGTATCTCGATTTCCCAGAGTGATTTGGGCTATGTAAGTGAATACGGCACGGTTAGAGGCAGTACGCAAAGCCTGCCGTGCTCTGGCCGCATGATTACTGGCATTCGCGGGCGTGCTGGGCAGCGGGTCGACCAGATTGGCCATCACTGTTCTGATTTTGAGCAAATGCTGGCGGGCAGCTCCGAGGCTGGTATTGGCGATCCCTTCGGAAGTACTACTGGCGGCAGCCCTGTCGACCAACGCTGTGGTGCAGGTAAGGTGGCCACAGGTGCCTATGTCTGGGTAAATTCGAATTACGGTGATATCGACGATATCAAATTGATCTGTACTGATTCCGCAGCTATGGACCTCGAACCGAACGACATTGTGTTGGATTACTTTGCCGACGGCCCCAGTCCTTCGGCGGTGGAGCATCACTTCAGTTGTCCCCAGAACAGCGTGCTCTCGCAACTCGATGCCAGCTTTGACCCTCAGGTAGTCGACAGCTTGGGATTTGCCTGTTCACTCTTAAATGCCGACGGCTCCACCGGTATCTCCATTTCCCAGAGTGATTTGGGCTATGCAAGTGAATACGGCACGGTTAGAGGCACTACGCAAAGCCTTCCGTGCGATGGCCGTATGATTACCGGCATTCGCGGGCGTGCTGGGCAGCGGGTCGACCAGATTGGCCACCACTGTTCTGACCTAGGACAAATGCTGACGGGCGCCGCCGAGACTGGTCTTGGCGATCCCTTCGGTAGCACCACTGGCGGCAGCCCCGTCGACCAGCGCTGTGGCGCGGGTAAGGTGGCCACAGGCGCCTATGTCTGGGTGAATTCGAATTACGGCGATATCGGCGATATCAGACTGATTTGTGCCGATTTCAATGTGGTCATGGGTCAATTACCGCCAATAGATAATTTACCACCTGTGCTGACCATACAGCATAGTTTGCTTGCGGAACCAACCACAGGCTTAGTAAAGCTTACTTTGGAAGCGGCGTTGGATAGCGATTTTAATGAGTTGACTGTTACGTGTAATGATGCTGTCGATGGAGACCGACCAGTCACGATTACCGATGAAGTTGATACGGCTTTCGTGGATATTTACCGACCTATTTATCGATGTTCTGATGAGTCGGGTAATACAGCAAGCAGTGAATCATTGTTTGATGTACAAGTTGAAGTGTTTGACGTAGTGCGCCCCGTTATTTCTTTGGCCACATTGCCTGAAGGACTAACATTCAGCAGTGATGAGAACAGTACGGCTGATTTACCCTTACCCATGAATTCTACGTTTGTTTCGCCCGCGGCCAGTTGCGCGGTGGATGACCGAGGCACTGCCGTTATTACCCTAAATGGAAGCAGTAGCTTAGATGCTGTCCAATATGTGAATACATCTCAAGTCGGTGATTATTACGAACTCACTTATACGTGCACAGACGGCCTTGGAGGTGAAGCTATTCTGACATTAGGAGTGGATATTGGAAGCCCAGCAGTGTCCGCATATCCGCAGTCTACCGATTTCAATGTTCGCATGGCTCATATCCCTGCCTCATGCTCAGGTAGTTTCATTAATGCTTGTGATAAGACAGATTTGGATTCGGCAATAGCCATGCTCTCTTCAACCAGTCCAACAGACCAAGGCTCTGGTTTTTTTCCGACAGTGGATTTTAAGTTAAAACCTGATGATGATATCGATGATCATTTCGACGTAGACGAGCCCTATCTGGTTCAGGCTAGCGAAGATATTGGCGTGCTGGCTGCCGCCACCATTTGGGTGCCACCAGGTTATGAAGGTTGGTATCTATTCGGGACCAATACCGATGACGGGGTTATTTTGTACGTCGATGAGTACGTCAATGATCAGGCTGCTCAACCTGATCTTGACAATCGAGACAGTGCTCTAATCCATGACGATAATACCCACTCAGTTGAAGATAGGTTCGGACAAAAATACTTAGAAGCTGGGAAAGCATATTACGTTTATCTAATTAATTTTCAGGACAGCAAAGAAGCGGCGGTAGAATTGTTTGCGGCTCGAATTCCAAATCAGATTTCGGATATTAACAATGTAACGTTCTCAGCCTATGCAGGGCAGTTTCAATTGCTGTCAAAAAATTTATTCAGTGATAGCACTCCACCGGTCATTACATTAACGCCAGATGTAAGCAGTATTACGCACTATATTGGCGATACGTTTTCTGAGCCTGAGCCTGATTGTCAAGATAACGTCCGATATATCCATACCGCTGGCGAGGTGAAATCCAATAAAGTGGGCAAGTACGAACTGATATATACCTGCGCTGATTGGTTCGGTAATGAAGCTGAACCTCGAAGAGTGACCGTCACGGTGGAGCCGTCACGCTCGAAGAGAGACTCAAATTCACCGTGCTATTCAAATGACATTAATGAGCCTCATGCATGTGTGAATCTGGCTTATCGTAAGCCCGTATTTGGTCAATCAAAGCGACTCAATGCAAATCAATCGTCTGGTTGGTTGCAATACGCGGTTGACGGTTTTCGGGGAAATCAGGTCAGTGCTCCAGCAATTGCATTGGTTGATCTAGACACGACGGTAAGCCGTTATCGCGTGGGTGTAGACCTCGGTAAACCTTACACTGATGTAGTTGAAGTTGAGATTTTCCCTCCCATTGGTAGCAGCGAATCCAGTGTGCCAGTTGAAATCTGCACAGGTATTGATCAAGAGACTCCTCTGAGTTGTTCTTTGACACAGAGTTTCAACAGTGACGCTTCGTTGATTTATGAACTTGATAGTCAAAATTCCTCTGTTCAATATATTGAAGTAAGGTCGTCTCAGTCGTTTGCTATCGATGAATTATTAGTTTTAGGTGCGGATCCGTTTAAAAGTTATCGAGAGCCTGTTTTTGTTCCGGGCAGTACCGCAGATAATATTAAAACATTCAAGGAGTTGGTCAGCGCTGTGGAGCAGTATTGGGGCGCCGATATCTTTCTGAATGAAGTTATCACAAAGCTAGACGGTCAACACAATATCAAAATTACCGGTCTTGACTCTCTGCCTGCATTTAGCCCTGCTCAGATGGCAGATGAAGTCAATATTGCGTTTAATTTCGAATTGGACGGGGAAGATGATATTAGTGCTTACCTCAGTACCGTTAAGGTTGATAGCAGTCATGAATTGATGCTTGCGTTTGAAATACCGACCGACAAGCGAGCGTGGTCTGTATTTTTTGGTAGTACGGCTTCAAATATGGGGTCTAGCAGTAACCAATTTTTGGCCGCGTCCAAACTGCTGGTGCCATTGAGTACGGCTGCTCAAAGCAATGACAATCCCAGTCCGATTGATATTGAGTTTAGAGATTTCAATCAGGCAATGAAGGGTTTTCTAAATCAGGGAGAGTTTCAATCCGATTACCCTGACGATACTGAATTGAGTTTGGAACCCGGGATTAATTTACTTACGAAAGTGAATGTGTCCGATCTTCCTCAAACGTTCCAAGATTACGTTGGTAATGAGCGTAGTAAGGTGATTGTCATTCAAGGGGGCTTGGGTCTATCTGACTTTGATTGGTTCAATAATTCTATCAACTGGGTTGTGCCAGAATCTTTTTCGCTGCTCGCAAATGTACCGATTGATGCGAATGTGAATTTGGGTGGCTTGGGTGCGCATTCAGATGAAGTAGTTGCTCAACTCAGAATTACCAACAGTAATTTGGTCATTGGCGTTTTTTCTGATATTGAGTTTCATTACGGAGCGAACCCAACTATTAAACCAGAATTTCGTACGGCTGGTATTGCGACTTTTGGTGATGACAGTAACCTGCGGTTTCAATCAGCTTTAAAAGAGCCTTGGTCATCGCCTTTCGGCATCTGTGGTGCGGCTAGTTCAAATTGCAATGCAGACATTAACGACATTAACCTTGAATATGAATATTACTTTTCTGGCCTGCGCAATTTTCAAGCTTCTGCCGGTTTGGAAATTAAAAGCACATCGGCAGGTGCTGCATCGCACCGTCTGAATGCGAATTATGTTTCATCAGTGTTCGGTTCGAATAACTCTGATTGGCGTCTCCGGCTCTCGTTAATTAACGACCCCAGCGATAATGGAGATGTGGATACAATCATCAAAGGCATCACAGGTGGCACATTCAATATGCCTGAGTGGCTTAACAATATCTCGGAACTGAGGGCCACAGTAAAGCATCAGCAATCCCAAGTAAGCAGTCGTACGCACTATGAATTCAGAGCCTCGGTGAAAGTATGCTATTACATTGAAGCTAATAAAATCAGAACAGCGGATTGGGTAACAACTGGCAGTGTTGCGGCCTGTCCATCTGATGTTGCTGGCAACACGGTTTATCAGGTGAACGGCGCCCTTACGCTAGGCTACGACTCACTAGCGAATGAATACAGCTTGGAAGTCGACTTTTTAGCCGAAGATGATGGAACAGGCGGTCAGCCTATCACTTTAGATGCGTCAGATTTTGATTTTGGTTCGGGATCAGGGGCAGGGTCGGCATTGCCCGAAGGAAGTACGCTTGACAATAGTTCTTTAAAAGCTGGTTTGTCTATTTCAAACTGCAGTTTTGAGACGGGATCTGTCGGTTGCAATGCGTCTGCATTTATCTCTGGGCAAATGTCGCACACAGATCCAATCACGGGGCAGCAAGATTCTATAGGCTTTGAGTTTGATGTGAGTGGAGGGTCTGGAGCAAACTCTGGCGGTGTCACGTTCTTTTACAATCATCAGGATTTAAGTTGTCAAAAGCTTCAAGTAATTCAAGAACATCACGGAATTGCGGCTACAAATAGCTGCGACACTAAACTTCCTGAAGATTCATCGGGAGGTGGTGAGCATCATAGTGAGCACGGTCTGAGTGTGTCTAATGCCGAATTTTCGGTGCGCTGGAATACACCGGCTGGTGGCGCAACTCAGGCTTATGCGATTGCAGAAGGGCAAGGTAAATATGTGTTCACCAATGGTGATGAAGAGTTGTTTGATGCGATTGTTGCGTTATCTCGACACCACTTTGCAGTGGGTTTTGATGTGACCGTGGATGGTAATTTTGGCGCCTTATTGGGCATGAGTCATGAATTGGGTGGTGATGCACCTGATAACGAAATAGAAGGCGATGACCAATCTGAAATCGCGGTGTATATAGGCTCGAATTTCAGTGGTGACCCTGCTGTGTCTGTGCCACCGGCCCCGGCTGAATTTCAATCTAAGGTGGCCGCATTTGTAAACAGAACAGGGCTTGCTCCGCGCGCCTCTAGCATCATTATTCAAGGCGGCTTTCACTTCTTAGCTGATGGCAGATTACCCCATAAAATGGTGGATCACTTACACTTTTTGGGCATCCATGATGACTTGCAACTAAGTACATATTTAGACATCACTGCTGATCAAATTGATTTTGGACTGCAGGTGGAAACTTTTAACTGTGAATATGAGCCAAGTAATACCGCGTGCGCGACATTCGACGATACGGTTAATAACGACTACCCCAACTGGTTTAAAAGCGCTGATGTAGCGTTGGATTTTGTGCTTAATAGAAAAGACGACAAAGTTGGTATCTACTTGGGCGGTGACTTGGTGATTCATGAAAACGAGAATGAAAAAACAGGCGCAGGCCCGCAAGACCTAAAACTGCATTCACAAGTTGGTGTAGAAATAGACTTGGATAACTTTCAACCGAACATTGAAGTGTGTGCGCTATTGGCTAACGCTAATAGTTCAGGTGGTGACGATGACGGCGATGGCGTTAACGATTTCGATCTAGGTAAACCTTCAGTAGGCACCGAAATTAAAGCCAGCTCTTGCTCCCTAGCTTATGACGCTAATGATGATGATAGTCCGTTCTCGTTGCATGGCATTGATTCTATGCAGTTTAGTAATTTGAAATTTGGCATTAAAATCACGCCAGTTCACATAGATCTTGAGGCGTCAGGTGCCATTCACATCGAACTTGGAAATAACTCTGAGAAGTTAGAAGACGGGATTGATCACCCAGACGGTAATACCCGAACGGTGTCTTTAGATCGATTAGCATTCAGTATTAATAGTCAGACCGGGGTGCCACTGGGTGGAGACATACACGTGAGAACAAACTATGATTTGAGCAGTCAACAGATCATCGAGTTATTCAATCATCACAATGAGGGAACCGATGATGATGTGACTTTAAAAGATGAGGACCCAAGCACGAACGAAAATAATCACGTGTTTAGAGACATAACGATGGTTGGTTTAACCTCCGCAGGTGATTTACCTACTATCGCAAATTCTCAAAATGGGTGGACAGATTTTGAAATAGCGTTTGGTAATTTAGGTAACCGATTCACATTCAGCACTGGGTTCCGAATGGAAACCTCTAATGGTTCAAGTGCCAACGATGCTGATAGCCCAGATTTACCTTTGGGTCTGATCGACCTTCATTTATCGCTAAGTCAAATTCATTTTTATGGTGCGATTTGTATGAGGCCCCTGCTTGGCATTGCCTTTGAGAATCCTTCACGAAATGATCCAGTTTGCGGTAACAGTTTTAAAGAAGAGCTAAGGGTCGACGTTGACCCGACTCATCTTGAAATCAGTGGCACCGTTGAGGTGCCTAAACCTTCGCTCAGTGGACTTTATCATCGGCTGATTGGCGATGATCATAAGCCTGAATGCACCACAACACAGGACAATGTGTTTGAGGCGCATAATCAATCCAGTCAGGGTTGCTATTCTGACTTACAACAACCTGATGGCAATTTTTGGTCACTAAGAGCAAGTATTAGCGTGCAAACCGATGACGTGCGAGCGGAGGGTATTCTTGACAGTATTAAGTGCGGGTCAGGGACATGCGAATTAACTGCAGAACATAAAGCATTGTTCGGTTTACGAAAACGCTCAATCCCCTTCACACGAATTAGCCTTGACGTGCCATATATCCATATAAAAAGCGCCATCGATAATAGTGATAGTGTGGCATTTTCAGATGTGAATAAAACCTATAATCAACGTATTGTATCCAGTACAAACGCGCTCAACGGAATTGACCAGATGGCCTTATTTACCGAGAAAGATGCTGAGCGTAAAGAGTATCTATCCTTTGGAGACCTAGACGGGGACGGGGATACGGATGTGCTCGCTATTGGTCGAACGCAAGATGAAAGCGGTAATACCGTATTCCCGTTAATGTATAAGTTAGGTACATCGGTAGAAGATTGGCGTCCGCTTTCCGTTGACTTATTTGAGGTGGTTGACGATAACGGGAGCTTCGAGTTTTCACCGAACGTCACGAATGGCGATGAACTTTCATTTGACGAAACCAGTACCTTTGACAAACTTCACGCCTTTCAGCTCCATAATGTGAGCCCGGCGCAGGGCGATGAACTTGTGGTTTTATTATCTTCACCCAATAACTTTGCAGATCAATCTATTGATATACAGGGAAGGGTTTGGGTGCTGATTTGCTCTGAACTTCTGTCCAGCAATGCTTCTTGTACGGTTTCAGATTCTCATGCTCCTGATGTATCTGATATCGTTGCAGCATCCCTAAATAGATCGTCTTATCCGAAGTTGATTGCGATGGATTTAAACGATAATGGTTATAAAAGTATTATGACATTCGCTGGAGTGAAAGCCTCTGGTAGCCCCGCTAATGCCGTGTTTACATCGCTTTATTACGATGTAAATTTAGGTGCGCTAGCTCGTAATTATCATGACTTACCGTTCCCAGAAACCGATGACTTGAGTTACGTTGGTACTCTGCCTGGTGTACTTTCGCCTGAAGACCGCGGTCAAAAACTGTTGAGTTTTAACAATTCTGATGGTGTATCCACACAATGGTTACTCAGTGAATGCTCATCGTATTCGTACAATGGCAACATGTGCGACACTTGGGTAAGCACACTCATCAGAAAGTCATCTCAGGAACCAGCCTTATTTTACTTCGGTGATTTTGATGGAGATGGTTGGGATGACGTTGTGAGTCTGGATGTGACTGACGCAGATGTAACCAGCACACGAGTAAGCCCACCCAAGTTACTACTTTCATCCTCAGCTCAAAGTTTTTGGAAAGAATCCGATGGGGTCAATGACCGATTGAGCAGTGTCATCAAGGATGTTTATTCCTGCAGCGATGCCACAGACGGCAGTGAAACATTTATTTGTGAGGTAGCTCCGACATTTGAACCGCAAGATTGGCTGCGAATATTTTCATCGGGCCGAGGAAGAGAAAATGAAGCGCTTCGTTAGAGGCAATATTTTTTAAAAAGCGAGTGCGGGGGCTTTTGGTCATAAATAAATATGAAATAGGGCTCCTCGGCCAGAATGATTTTTACAATAGTTTTATTAAAGATGGAGTATGTCGATGACAACTACAAATAATCTGAGACCAGAATTAAACGCCATTCGAAAAACGGGTTTCTTTGTGTTTTTTCTTGTGACCTCAGTATGGAGTCACGCTGTGCAGGCTGTTCCAATCAAGCTGTCCGATTTCGGCAGTACCTTTGAGGAAAATGTTTTAAAGGTGGCGAGAGATTCTACCGACCCGAGCACTTTGGGGGCTTACCGCTGGCCATTTACTGTTACTGAGATGTCAACACTGACTTTCATAAGTGACCTGAAGAATTTAATCGTTAATGGTAAAAGCGACAATAACAAAGATGTTGTGATAACGTCTGGTTGCAATAAAAGGGAGATAACTGGTGCGACCAAGAAGTGCGGTGATATCTATATTAATATTTCAGGGATTCTTCTCGGGCAAAACGTCTATATGCGAATCGTTGCTGAGAAAAGAAAAGGCAAAATTGTTGACGCCTATCCTACATCAACACCCGCCGAAGAAGTACTTGAGTCTGATATTGCTGCACTTAATGCTGACCGCTTGACTAAATTAACGTATGACTCATCAAACTGGAATTCCATTAGAAACAATCTTTCTGTTGTGATACGAAATGGTATTGAGGTCAGCATATGCGACAAATCAGAAGCATGGCTGTTTGATGGGAGTAATGTTGTTATAAGGCAATTGTGCCCCGACAGTCGATATGGTTTATTGCAATACGACAATGGGCAACCTTTTTTACCACAATCTGAAAAGTACAGGGCGTTAATAAATTCGGTTTCAGACAAGCCGAGCAATCAAGGTCGATTACATTTGTTAAACGTTGAATCGGGCAATTGTGGGCTGCTGTTGTGCCCAAAAGCGAATAACGCAGTATTGTTCGATTGTGGGGTTGTGACCGGCAAAGGGTCAGACTTTTTTAAAGTTCCTGAAATTGTATCAGTCATACCAGCGAAAGGGATTAGTGATGGGTATGTGGTTAATAGAGCGGTTGACATACTAGTAGCCAATAACATCAATAAAATGGATGTGGTGATTAGTCACGCAGACAATGATCATTTTTCTCTTATTCAAAGACTACTGCAACACCCTTCAATAGCGATGAGTCTGAGTGTCAATAACGTGTACTTGGGCACTTCCATAGATCAGGATAGCCTTGATGGTAGAGGCGTAGAAATCACCAACCTTAAGTCCTATTTGATTGATAATGCCACGGGAATCAAATATGGCGACCCAGGCATTGATGGCAACGGGCTTTTTCAACAGCTTCCTAGGGACAGCGGCCCGGTGGGTTCCACTATTGGGCAAAAGTTGAGTTCATACATATTAGCGTCTGGTGGTGCTGATACGTCTAGTGCGAGTGATACCCTTAACAGTTTTTGCGGCACCTCCAATGGGGTGACGTTCTTAGCAGCGAATGAAGCGAGTGAGACTGAACGGATTGTCAGCAGTGATAAGGCTATTTCTGGTGGCCAAATAAAAAATGCCAAAAGCATTGTCACGAAGGTGGGCAAGGTGTTGCTGACAGCCGATGCGCGAACTAACGCCTTAAATAAAGTGGGGCTATCGGGAGCGATGAATGATGTCGTTGTACTAACGGTACCACATCATGGATCAAGAGGCGATACTCACCGCCCAGCAGCTTGGATGGATAATTTGACCAGTGTCAAGCACCTTATTTATCAAGCTGGTAGCTCAAATAATCACCCTGAGCGATATACATGGGATTCGACTGGTTTTAACGCTGGTGTAAAGATCACTGCAAATTATTCGAACAAGGCAAGTGGGTTGGACTCGATTGGACCTAAAGATGAATTTTTTGCAAACACAGCAATCGCATCAGAAAGTGGTAACATGAAACGAAGCCAGAGAGTGGATAAAAGCGTCTATGTCTCTTCAACGGCCGGTGAGATTATAATAGACGATGTGTTTGGCACACCAATGCTCAATTGTTTGGGAACCCTAGGGTTAGAAAACCCAACCATTATTCGAACAGTTGCACAAGCGGAGTGGGATAACAGAGACTGTCTGCCTGATGATTATAAAACCTATCTAAGCGGTGCTGGAAGCCCAATTCCTGTTGCTAGACCTTAGCTCAGAGGGTTTTTGCGACCAATGCGATTGACCACAGTTGAATCTAGAACGACCAAAGCGTCTTCTGTGAGTGCCGAGGGGAGGGGGACAGGCCATGGTATAATCAGGCTTTGGACCAAGTATAGTATTGATAACCGAGATGGCAAATAACACAGGACTAATAACACAGGACAGGCACTTTATAGGCGCCTGATCTGTGACTCTTATTTTGCCGCTGGTTTCATTTCGAGCGTTGACTAGACCTTTTACCAGGTACTATAAAAAGACCTAATAATCTCACAGGCCTTTACCATGCAAACAAAGTTTTCTGAACAAGGATGAGCAAGTGGACAGGCACTTTAGTAGGCACTCCAAAAGGCGCCCAAACTATCATTATTGTTTGATGTTTTGAAACAATTAGAGATGATGATTTATAGGTGTGAAAACACTGTTTAGAGTATGGGCCGTTATTTCTAGAGAAACTTTGGCTGTAATAGTTTTTGCAGGCGAGCGTATCCCCCGCTGTCGCGATAGCGTTTTACTCGATTAGTCTCGAGTCACTTAAGTCGGAAATAAACGGCGCTGGTGATGTGTGTTCGGTGCTCGTTGATACCCCTGATTAGCACAGGCCTGTTTAACACTATGCTCGGAGCCCACCCAGTTTTTAAATTGATGTTCAAATTCTGTGGTAAGAATTTTCCATGCTTCGGCGGGTAGGTTTAAACGTTCTAGAATGGGCGGTAGTGACTCGCTGATTGAGCCGCGTTTGTACCCCGAGGGCAGCTGCTCGTGCCGAATTGCTCGCCCGGTCCAATCGATCAATTCTAGGTAGTCGTTCAGTTTGAATGGAATACCCACATCGGTTTGGTTTATGCCAACAAAACGCTCTAGGCTGTTAGGTGTTTTTTTGCCTTTTTTGATCAACATAATCCGTTTGTGAACACTGGTGTACTTTGATTGTTCCGGCGTTTTAGCCATGTTCGCACGAATCGGGTTTAGGTCAACGTAGGCCATACATGACAGTAGGGCGCGTTCATCTAACAGGGCTTGGCTCTTAAAGCGGCTCTCCCAGAATGAGCCGCTGCATTGATCTTCGGCGTTGGCTTTACGGGCTATAAATTCGTTAACAATTCGCATGAACCAAGAAATGTCGGTTAACTGTTCACGCCATTTTTCAATATACTCGTTCAGCTTTTCTTTTTCAGCTTTACGTAATGTGCCACTCGCTAAATAACGTTGTGAGAACACGTTGCCGTTAAACAAGCAATGCCAGCGAGTTATCACCTCATGATCAGACCAGTTTTGAGCAACATCTTGTCTTACATGCAGCACCACATGGTAGTGGTTGCTCATCACTGCGTAAGAGCAGAGTTTAATCGCAAAAACTGAGGCGGTATCAAGTAGTTTCTGTTCCAGCCAAGCTCGGCGATGTTCATAACTTATGTTTGTATAATGGTCGGTGCCGCATAAAAAAGCACGGCGTAGTTTATGCCCTTTGGGTGCAACGTGATACACAATGGTAATAGGGTGTTTCAGACAGCGAAACCAATGATTTACGTGGAAGAGTCATCCTTGCCTCATTCAAAATCCGTTTGAGAATTTAGGATGTCATATATTAACTAAGCGCGCAACTGTTTAGGGTGGTCCTGCTAGGAGCGGTTTTGGGCTGCGGGGCACTGTTGGCCACATGTGACTTTTTGTTGGCGTGATATGAGCTTAAAATTCATCAAAAACTTGATATTATACAAATGTCGTTTATAAGTTTTTTTGATGATTGGTTTAGTACCAAGAACAAGGGTAGTAGAAGTCATTCCATACATGATTAAAAATCACACTGCTAACCGGCAGAGATAGATAAATGAGATTTAATAAAAGGAGCTAGCATGCGTAAATATAAACTAATCCTGGTCTGTTTTATAACGACCTTCCTTGCCACCACGGCCTCATTGGCGAGCGATTTCCCGCGCCATTCTTCCAGTGATACTTCATCATGGATATACAATGTGCGGCCAGCAATGAAATTTGGTTCAGATGGAACCAGTTGTTTGCCCATCGCGGCTGTGAGTACAACGGGTCAGGCAAACGGTGGGTTGAATACTAGCGGTAAACCCGCTGGTGACTGTCGCTCAACAAACCTCACGCAAGCGTACACTCGCGCCGTTTGTGAGTTTAAATCTGGCACGTGGGATCTTTATTGTGGCGTAATGTACGCTTACTATTTCGAAAAAGATCAATATTTATTTTTTGCCGGCGGCCATCGGCACGATTGGGAG
>JAFMHC010000021.1:33915-35521 GCA_017854775.1 Gammaproteobacteria bacterium
GGGTAAAGATGCCCAATTATAATATGAGCCAAGTGATGTCCCAGTTTTTGACGGTTTCCGCCCACGGTGGCTATACGCATCATGACCTACGCTCAAACCCAAGCATTAAGACCAAAAATGACCGACGTGCCCACGTTTATTATCATAGAATTGAGGGGTTCTTTACCAATGGTATGGCGGCCATTAGCAACTCTAGTTACGAGGCCGACGAATATGTCAGTTACACAAGTTGGAATAGTTTGACATCTGCCCAGCGTAATACATTGAATACCCAAGACTTTGGTTCTGCCACGCTGCGTTTGAATGATACTCACTTCACGAATATTATGAGAAACAACACACCGCCCGGCTGGCCCGTTAGTTACTAGTGATTGATGTTCTCACCTACTCGCTTCGGCCTCGACGGTTGGTAGCGAAAGGTGGTAATACACACAGCCTATGTTAGATGAGACGTTATGACTTCATACAAATACGCTCGAGTTTTATTGTTTATTTTTATATTTGCCCTTGGTTTTTTTAGTAATAGGCTTCTATTTGATACAATAAATAAAGAGCGTGACGTTTCAATCATTGCCGCGACCGATTTACGACAATCTCGCCAAGCAGAACACAGTGGAGACTGGATTGAAACTGACGCATGTGTTCAAAAAAATGATTTGAATAACACCCATAATAACAGTTCTAGCTTTTTGAAAATTTCCAACAGTTCATGTAATGCCGCTTGTGCAACGGCATTACTGAATGATCTCTATGATGTTACCGTAGAGCCCGGTTTTGGCGATATTGAAAAGTTTACAGCGGTGAATGATGACATTTCAGCCATGCTCGTTATGGACAATGATCGTTTAATGGAATTTGAACGTAACTTGATGGAGATCCTGACGAATTCGAATGATCAATTAAATCCTAAGAAAGAAATTCTTCTTTCAATTGCGTCTCTGCTGCCAAAACAACAGCGTTCAGAGTTGGCTTGGACAATTGCGCACTCTCATCAATCGCCTGAGATGAATCGAATTGCCCTTGACCTTTCTCCCGATGATAGTCAACTTCAGAACCATGTCGCGAACACCTCTATTCAAACGATTCTGTCTCAAGGTGCATCACGTGTCTCGGCCGACTCATTTGAAATCATTCAAAATATTGTCAGGCGCGGCGGAGATCTCTCAAAGTCCCCACTCGAAGCTGATCTTGCTTACCTTTATCGTGAGTCTGAAAGTCAGTTTGTTCAAGATGCCAGCCTAAGTTTGCTCACCCAGATCGCACCATCATCTGGGACCATGAGAAAGACGCTTTGGGAGCGACTTGATGCCGGTCCTCAAAATGCAGTGAATGCTCTAGATATGATTGCCAAGACTCAGAGCAGCCAGAAAAATGGTTGGAGCTTAAACGCTGCTGAGAAACGACGTATTCATGGGTTGGCAGATAATCCGTTAACGCCTATCGAGGTCCGTATCGCATCGTTAAATGTGTTGCTGGCCATGGGTGAATTAAAATAATACAGTACAGACAACTCCAGCAGGCACCTGATTTGTGACCTTTTTTGTTTGAGATGCTTCTTTTTCTTGAAACAAAAGAGTTCTGATGGACCAAATATCTCTAACCATTC
>JAFMHC010000217.1 GCA_017854775.1 Gammaproteobacteria bacterium
ACAAAAATACATCGTTCTGGTGCACCATGAGTTTTTATTGATTCGATGGCCCGTTCTACCGCTGTGGCACGTTGGCCGATGGCGACGTAGACACAGGTGATGTCACTACTTTTTTGATTAATGATGGCATCGACTGCAATCGAGGTTTTACCAATCGCGCGATCACCAATTATCAGTTCTCGTTGGCCACGACCCAAGGCGAACAATGAATCGATGGTAAGTATGCCGGTAGGCAGGGGTTTGTTTACCAATGCTCGATCAATAATAGCGGGTGCCGCTTTCTCAATTGCCTGACGTTGGTTACTAAGCACCTTACCTTTATCGTCTAGCGGGCGCCCCAGAGGGTCGATTATGCGTCCTAGTAAACCCTCTCCAACGGGCACTTTAATAACTTCGCCGGTGGCGAATACCTTGCTGCCGGCGGTTAAATTTTCAACCTCATCGAGCACTACCGCATCAAACCAATCGCGCTCTAAGTTTAATACAATACCAGACTGGCCACCTTCAAATTTTACCAGTTCGTTCAAGCCGAGCGTCGGTAGACCACTGACGCGTACGACACCATCGGCCAGCCGTTCGACTCGACCATATATGTCGGCGCGAGCTTTGAGTGGTGTCGCCGATAATTTACCGCGATCGCGCTTTAGACGCTCGGCGATATCGGTTTCAAATTGCGAGGTCATGGTCCGACTTTAGGCTTTGGGTTAGGTGCTCGAGGTCAGCTTTAAGGTTATTACTAATTGAAAAATGTTCGGCGTCAAGTTCAAAGCCAGCGATTAATTCTGGTGTCACCTCGAATTTGAGCTTAATCGAATGTCCCAAGGCCTTATCCAAGGCGCTTTGTAATTCTAGCGATTCTTGTTGAGTAAGTGCACGAGCACATTTGATTACACGCATCTCGTCGCTATTAAGCAGGTCTTCTCGATCTGAGCTTGGTAACGCAGCGAGGCTATCTGCCAACTCGGTGATGAATCCGCCGATACGCGCATCGTTGGGTAATCGTGCCATGAGTTTTTCAACCATGACGGACGCTTGTTGATTCACCCATTCACCTAATTTTCCTTGCAAATTAGCGGTCTCTATGGCGAGTTTGTGATCGGCTTCTTGACGACGCTGAACGGCTTTCTTCTTAGCGTTCTCTAACACCGTGTTTTTTAATTCTTCAGACTCGCTGGTGGCGAGCGACATCGCTTCATTTCTATGCTTGGCTAAGTCTTCTAAATGCTCTACAGCCTTTTGATGTTCGGCCTGAGCTTGTTGACGCTGCTGTTTGGCGTCTTGCAGCAATTGCTCAGCACTCTTTTGACGATCGGCGATAATTTTCGCTACAGGGCGAAATAAGAAACGAGCTAACAGCCAAATTAAAATCAGCGCATTTATGGTTTGTAGCAATAATGTCGACCAATCGATGTTCATTATTGTATTACCTTTAGCTTGCCAAGAAAGGATTGGCGAAGAGCAATAATAAGGCGATTACAAGGCAATAAATCGCGGTGGTTTCTATCATTGCTAAACCGACAAAAAGTGTGCGTGAAAGGGTGCCAGCGGCTTCTGGTTGGCGAGCAATGGCCTCCATAGCGGCGGCCACAGCTCGGCCTTCGGCTAAGGCGGGGCCGAGCGAGCCAAAGCTAATGGCGAACGCGGCGCTGATAATGCTGATTACTTCAATCGAATTCATAGTAAGAACCTGCTTTTGAGAATGTTATAAATTAGCTGAGTCATTATTTAGTTGCTCGCTTTCGCGATTAATTGCGGCACCTATAAAAACCATGCTCAGAACCGCGAAGATGTAAGCCTGTACTGCACCAATTAATAGGTCTAACGCCATCAACGGAATTGGCACCAAGAAACCCGCTAACGACAACATGATGCCAGCCACAAAGACACCGCTCATGACATTGCCAAATAAACGTATGAACATTGAAAAGGTTCGGGTGATTTGTTGAAAAATATTGACCGGAATCAATACCCAACTAGGCTCCACAAATGTGCGTAAGTAGCCGCGCCACCCACGTGTAGTCACGCCGAAGATTAGGGTTGCGACAAACACAATAAGCGCCAAAGCTATGTCTGTTTCTAAGGTGGCTGTTGGCGGTTCCAGCACAGGTAATAGCGATGTCCAATTCGCAATTAAGATAAATAAGAACAAAGTGCCTATAAGAGCGCGATAGCGCTGCGGAGACGTTTGCATGGTGTCGCGAATATGAGAATCAATCACGCTAATCAGCAGCTCTAAGGCGGCTTGTGTTTTACCTGGGTGTAGTGACAACTTTCGTGTAAGTAATGCTGAACTAAGAACCAATACAGCCATAAGTATCCAGGTCACTACCACTGGCTGAGTCACGGCGATGGGGCCTAGGTGAAACGCAACGTCAATGGCAAAAGGGGAGTCGTTCATGGCGCGGCCTTGATGCAAGAGTTTAATACATATTGTCGCGCGATAAGCAACGCAATCAGACTGCACAACAGGGAGGTGGCACTCCATTGGGCTAAGCAGAATAGGGTAACGCTCAGCAAAGCAAAGCGTGCTAACTGGATAAGCATTGCACTTAGTGCACGGCCTTTAATAAGAAAATTATTGCTGTTCCAATGCAGCGAATAAAAGTGAATCGTGCCGATAACACCGCCAACAAAGAGGCCGACTATAATCTGTACGATGATCGAAATTGTTATTAATTGAGTCATTGTTTATGCATCCAACGCCAAGCGAACCAAAATCCCATGGCGACTCCTAGCATTAGCGAGGCCGCAGAAAAGGTAATGCCACTGGCAAATATGGCATCTAATTTACGCCCCAATAGCAATGCTAACAGGCATGGAGTGATAATCATCCAACCGAGAAAACCTATTTGCCCTAGACGTACAGCTAATGATGGCTCAGGGTCTTGTTTGCTAAGTTTGACACGTTCAGCTTCGCTCTTAGCGGCGAGCTCAAGTTTATCTTTGACCAGATCGGGGCGATTTTTGACTGGTTCAGGACTATTCATGTCTTATCTCCGAACAAGTTTTCAAGGGTTGAGCCATGGCCTCCGGAAGGGTGTAAATAAGCCATAATTTTACGCATGGCTTGAGTATGTAAACGCAGCTGTCTAATCATTTCGGCTTGATTAGCATCGGCTTCGCGTAGGTGGTATTTACGCACCTGTGCCTCGAGCCGCAACACATTGTCACTGAGCAAGCCCTCACGGCAAGCAATGTTGACACTGTCACCGTTTTCTACATTAAGCACACCACTGCGCACAGCACAATAATGGCGTCGGCCAGCGTCATCTTGCCAACGCAAGACTGAATCGCTAGTGGCCGTGATCAGGTTTTCGTGCTTCGCCAGCACACCAAAACTGCCGCTGTCGTCCATGGCTCTCAGCATTTTAATCGCCTGCTTATCTACAAGTATTTGCGTTGGAGTCGCAATTGTTAAATTTAACTGGTCGGTCATAACGTTAAACCTGGGTTGTTTCTTTAAGTCGCGTTTCTTTAGCGCGTGCTTCGTCTAAGGCGCCAATCATATACAAGGAGCTTTCCTGCCATGTATCACACTCGCCGTCGAGAATTGCTTGGCAACCATCTAAGGTGTCGCTAATTGAAACTGAGCGACCAGGTAAGCCAGTAAAGCCCTCGGTGACGGTAAAAGGTTGGGTTAAAAAACGCTGTAAACGACGTGCTCGCTCGACGGTTTTTCGTTCTTTACTACTAAGCTCTTCTACGCCTAGTAAAGCGATTACATCGCGTAATTCTTGGTAATGTTCTATCGAGCTGCGAACCGCATTACCAATATGCGCATGGCGCTCGCCGACACTGGCGGCGTTCAATAATACTGAGCTTGATGCAATCGGGTTGATGGCTGGATACATGCCGTCGGCGGCCATTGATCGTGATAACACCACCATGCTATCGACATGACTAGCGATGGTCGTCACCGCTGGATCAGTGAAATCGTCAGCAGGCACATAGACCGCTTCGACTGCGGTGACGGCGGCATTGCCGACGGAGACAATACGCTCCTGAAATTCGCCGACCTCGCTGGCCAGCGTTGGTTGATAACCTACCTTTGAGGGCAGCCTACCGAGTAAGCTGGAGACCTCGGCGCCCGCTTGCACAAAGCGGAACACATTATCCATTAATAACAACACATTCTGTTCACGCTGATCGCGAAAGTACTCTGCAATAGACAGCGCCGATAAGGGCGTACGCCAGCGAGCACCAGGAGGCTCGTTCATTTGACCGTAGAGCAAGACGGTTCGATCTAATACACCAGACTCGCGCATTTCAAGTAACATCTCGTGACCTTCGCGTGAGCGCTCGCCAACACCGGCGAACACCGCAACACCGTCATAACCCTTTATCATAGAGTTGATTAACTCCATTACTAATACCGTTTTACCCACACCAGCGCCTCCGAACATCGCCGTTTTGCCGCCCAGGGCTAAGGGCGTTAAAAGGTCTAAGGCTTTAATCCCGGTTGAAAATAGGGTGCTGGATTCGCTTTGCTCTGACAGGCTGGGTGGTGGTCGATGAATGGCTTGGCGCTGGGTGTCTTTTGGCAAAGCAGGGCCGCCATCGCGAATAGCTCCAGTTACGTCTAATAGTCGACCGAGTACCGCATCGCCAACTGGCATTGTGATTGGGCTGTAATCACTACGAACCTTGGAGCCCCGCGACAGCCCCATAGTCGGCTGTAACGCTATCGCGCGAACTATGTTTAAATCGATGTGTGCTTGAACTTCCGCGACAATTTTAGTATCTCGGTTTTCGATAAGGTGTTGAATAAACAGGCCGTGGCCAACTTTTGGCAAGCATGAATTAGTGCACTCGATATCAACTACTGCGCCACGCACAGCGACCACCACACCAATAAAAGCGTCAGTGTTAGGTGCTGAAAGTGGCTGCGTTGAAGTCGTCATACAGATAAGTGTAGGTAACTTTAGCTAAAACGGTATTGACCTGTGTCAATCCGTCATGGAGGTTTGAATCACATTTTAACTAGTTATCTAATCGGCTAACTCCTTCGAGAGTCGTTCCACCATTGATTTAGTCACGGCTTTTAACGACAACCTTTCTGCGTACAAGTTGCGCTGAAGTTGATAACCGTAGGGCTCATGAAGCTGAGCATCCAGTCGGTAAAGGTAGCCTAAGTCTACTGAATTTTTGTACTTCTCCGAGCTTTGAATAAAATTAACGATGTCGTTTAATACCTCCTCGAAGAGTTGCAAAAGACTAAGGTTTGAACGTGCAATTGTGTATTCACCGTGCCAACCTGTTTGCGCAGCATTCAAGCCCAAATGTGACGCTTGGTAAAGGTTATCCTTTTCTAGCCAATATTCGTACTCGTAGTATTTCGCCGCCTTTTCGGACGTTACTTTATCGCGTAGGTAATATACCAGAGCTTGTAAGAATGCGGCACGACACACAGCATCGGATACCGTGCTCTGGGCATCCATGACTCTGATTTCCAAGGTGCCTAGATTCGGGCTTGGGCGTGCATCCCAGTGAATGTCTTTAACGCTATTGTAAAGACCAGCACGTTTTGAGATATCGAAAAAGGTCTCAAATTCATTCCAACTATTAAAGGTTGGTGGCATTCCATAACTGCGGGTTGACGCTAACACTCGATGTCGGTAAGACGCATAGTATGTATCTTGACCGTGCCAAAACGGCGAGTTCGCTGATAATGCCAACACTAATGGCAGAAACGGTTTAATTGCGCGTAACATTGTAATCGCATCTTCGGCTGACTGCATGCCTAAATGAACATGGGTAGCGAAGGTTATTTGCGTATGTGAACGGTATCGCTCGGCTTGCTCCATCTGTAAGTAACGAGGCGTGGGAGTGACGTGTGCTAAAGCAGTTGAAAAAGGGTGAGTGCCAGCAGCGCATAAGCGCATGTTTAACTTGCTCACATTCTGCTGCAAATTACGTGTTGTCTCGAGCAAGTGCGATTCCAAATCTTGGATACTGAAGCATTTTTTTGAGGCAATTTCGACGGTATTTTGAATGAATTCAGGAGTAAGATACCGATTATCAGAACACAGCTCCATCAGCGGTAAGATACCGTCGACTAAATCATAGCTATCGGAGTCTAGCAGCTGAAATTCCAATTCCAACCCGATCGAATCGGTACCTGATTTGGCAAAGTCCATGTTAAAACTCTTATTCAGGTTTCATATAGTGATCTGCCGCATTTCTAACCAATTGATCAAAGTAGCGAGCGCCAACTTCCAGCACATTTTCGTCAATATCAAACTGCGAGCTGTGTAGTGGCAAATATTCTTGCCGAGCAGGTCGCGCACCAAAGCGCACAAAACAGCCATGTACTTCTTGCAGATAGAAAGAAAAATCTTCGGAACCCATGCTTGGATATTCAGCCACACGTAAGCCTTTGCCATCGCTCAATTGGCATACTGTTTGACGCGCTAGCTCGGTCTCTACATCGGTGTTAACTACTGGCGGATAGCCATCCTCGATATGCAGCGAAATACTTGCGTCATAGACGCCTTCGTAGGCCTCAACAATACGCTTAAGCGCGGTCATTATTTTGTTACGTGACTCGAATAAAGTGCTGCGAATTGAGCCCTCCATAATCGCTTCTTCAGCAATTACATTGGCTGCGCTGCCAGCACGCAATGTACCCACTGTGACTACCGATGGGTGTAAAGGGTCTATTTCACGCGAGACGATTGTTTGTAAATTGTTGATTAAGGCACTTGCAATAACAATCGCGTCGATAGCTTCATGAGGGCGGGCACCGTGGCCACCTTTGCCTTTGATGTGAATTTTGAAACGATCGGATTGGGCCGTAACAATGCCAGCCTTTACCATGATTTCACCGACATCATAGTGATGTGTGACGTGGCCTCCGAATATGGCTGATACGCCATTGAGTGCACCGTCGGCGATCATCGTTTTGGACCCACCACCGGATTCTTCGGCAGGTTGAAATATCAGATTAACATTGATGTTGGCTGGCGCGGATTGTAGTTTAGCCGCCGCGCCCAAGACAATTGCCATGTGCGCATCATGCCCACATGCGTGCATTTTTCCTAGGTGTAAAGATGAAAATTCCAGCCCAGTATTCTCGTCTCCTGGCAAGCCATCAAGTTCCGCTCTTAATGCAATTCGAGGGGCATGTTCATTGTAATTGAGAAAACCAATAACACCATGACCTAAACCTTTGTATTGATAAGGAATATTTAAACTATTCAATTCACGCATGATTATTTGCGCTGTTTCAACTTCTTTGAACGCTAACTCTGGTCGTTGATGCAGTTCACGTCGCACCCGAACCATAAAGTCATGATGAGGGTCTTCAGCCAGCCCAAACGGGCGATTGATTGTATTCATTTGATCAATCCTCTGGTTAACGAAATAGCAAGCGAATGCCGGCGTTAAATGTGCGGTTATCACTAAAACCATCGTTGCCATCGGGGTTGTCGGAATCGATACCACGTGCCTCAACAAACCATTCAGTTGCTGGGGTAATAGAGCCACCCGCATTTATGAA
>JAFMHC010000218.1 GCA_017854775.1 Gammaproteobacteria bacterium
CACCTTGAGATTCAGGTAACGATTGCTTGAGCAAGTTTTTCATGGTGATTACGAGCTCTTCAAGCGGCAATAAGACTTGGCCTAGCTCGTCGACTTTACCTTCGCGTAGGGCTTTTTCATATTCCACTCGCAGAATCAATATCACTGCGATGACGTTCGCTGAGGGCTTGGTTCTAAAGCCATTTTGGAATGGAGAGTCTTGACTATGATCATCATCGGCAACCCCTGGTACTAGCGAAGCCGGTGGGAATACTCGAATAAATCGAAACTGACTATCGTGAACCAAGACTAAATGCATTGGGGCTAAATAGTCTTCAACGATATCAGTACACTGCAGGTAGCGATCGTACAAACTGGCTTCGATTTGGCTCTCGTTACGGCTAATTACACCGTAATCAAGCAGCCGAACGATCAACTCTGAGAACGCCGTGCTAGTTAAGCCAACGTGGTCAAGGTTTTGTTCAAGTAGGTCGGTTATTTTATCCATTATTCTGTCTGTTAATGTGTCACTTGAGGTCGTGCTCAGACGGGCTGATATCGATCAGTTGAATTTCATGCTCATCAAACCGCTGATAGTACTCATTGCTAGCAGTTTCACTCCCTTTGCGACTTACCTTGAAGCGCAGGGTCGAGCTAAGGTTGTTGATACCACCAACTTCGATGGCGTGGGCCATTGCCAGTAGATCATCGGCATTATTAATTTGCAGCTCTTTAGTCGATAACTTGCGCCCATCGCGCAGCGTCCGTAAGACATAATCTTTAATGCCTTGACTATTCACCACAAATGCCTGATCAAGCAGCTGCTGAACCATCAGCTCGCACTGAGCGTCACGATCGGGGACTAAGGCTTCAGCAACGTTATTATCGACCATTTCTTTGCGCTTTCTCTCAATCAGTTTTACCTGCTGCGGGTCGATTAGACCCAGCTTAAAGGTTGATGCTAATTGTGCCGCACCCGAAACCCGTGCGGTGTAGTCAGCCGGAGATAAATCGGCCAGCTCGCGACATACATCGACCAAATTGCTGTCTTGCTGGGTATTTAAGTAACTTAATTGGCGAATGATGATGTCGGCGCGTTTGGTGAAACCATGCAGTGCTCGCCGCAATGCTGGCAACATAACATCCGCTGCATTGTGCATACGGCGCTCAATGGTGTCTAAGATATAGTAGAGATAAGACTGATGTGACTCGCAAAGATCGGGCACGGTGCGCCTCAAATCAGCCTCTGCCTCGCGCTTAAATTGATCTTTTTTACGGCGAATCGAGCTAATACGTTTATCAATATGATCTCGATGTTTTTCGACACTGTCAGCCGATAAACGCACTTGGATATCTGGCTGAAAACGTTTCTCCATAAAGTCAAAAAACTGCTCGGCGGCTTGCTGGATCAGTTGTTGCGACTCCATTTCTTGAACTAAGGCGCGCTTCTTCTCTTCTAGTTCAGAAATTACGTCGGTAAAATCTGTGACGATACGCTCTGAATAGTCGAACGCGTCTAATAAATCATACACTTCACCCCGGTTTGCGAACGCATCTAAGGCGTTTAAAGTATTGCGGGTATTGCGATGACGGGTTCGTACTCGAGAGCTGTCCGCCTCAAGTAATGATTGTGCAAACACACGGCCCATACGGCTGAAGGGAAAGGTCGATTGTAGAGTAGCGGTGTCCACTTGGCGTTCAATCCAACCGTGCTCGATTAGCTGCTTTAGCACCCAATTTGCGTGCTCTCTGGCACTTTTAAAGCGCTCTTCAACGCTATTGTCTTCAAGCTCGTCGGTACTAAATGTGACTTCGCCGAGTTGGATTAACGCCTGTTCGAGAATTTCAATGATTTGATCTCGGGTAAGCGAATGGCCGTAGTCAGCCGACGCGCCATATTGACGATTGTACAAAAGCCCTAAACAGGCGCAAACGTGCTCTCGATATTTGCCCGTTAAAGGTTTAAAAAACTGAATTCTGGCGTCGGTAAAAAACATAGTCGGAGTATAGTTGGCGAACCATTTAGACTCCAGCGGTCTAATCGAGACTTAGCAATTTATACTTGATTGGCTAATAGCCACGCCTACCTGTCCGCTGCAATAAACAAAAAGGCATAGAGATCATCAGTAATCTAAAAATAGACCTGCACCGCAGGGATGTAGTTAGCCAAGGGCAATGTGCGACTAGTGCGGTCTAGTTCGGTCTGGTTCGGTATTCTTAGTAGATTAATTGCTAAAACGCTACGGGTCACATCACAAGTAATAAACCAACACGTAAGCGGTTAAGAGAACGGCAATCCAAAGTGCGGTCTGACCGATTGGCTGCGATCTAAAAGGATGACCGTCGCTGTTGTCTTTATATTTAGCTTGAGTATCAAAAAATCGAGCCATTTTTTCGCGCAGCTTAGCCAAATTCTGGCTCAGCGAAGATTCAAGTTTATTGCCGGCGCCGGTAAGTACCAGCCCTATCTTATTAGCCACACTCGACAGTGCAACTTTCCATAGCCAATCGGTATCTAAACTGATAGTTCGAGTGCGGCGCATCAGTGGCAATAACAGAAAGAACGCAAGGCCAGAGAATAGTAACAGCTGCAAATAGAACACAACCTTACTGGCGGTGTATGGCTGGTAATCAACCGGGTAGGGCAGGAGTTGGTAAAACACATTCGGGAATACGCCGATCAGGATACACAGCAACGATAAAAATATCATCGCAGCAGCCATGTTCCATGGTGCATCTTTTGGTCGCATGCCAGAATCTTTCTGAAAGAAAACAAACCAAGGAAATTTTATACCGGCGTGCAAAAATACGCCGGCAGACGCGGCGGCTAGCAGAAAGTAAACTACCACAAGGCTCTGATCAACGGCGGCCTGTGATACTAGAGTCTTAGTAACGAAGCCAGAGGTCAGTGGAAAGCCTGAGATGGCTAGTGCGCCAACAATACCGCAAATTGTGGTAATTGGCATTGTCCGATACAAACCACCCAAGTCGGTACATTTGGTTTTGCCTGTACGATAAATAACTACGCCTGCGCTCATGAACAGCAGGGCTTTATAAATGATGTGGGCAAAAGCATGGCCGGCCGCACCGTTTAACGCTGTCTGAGTACCAATGCCGATGGCACAGACCATGAAGCCAACCTGATTGACGATAGAGTAAGCCAGGATTCGTCGAGCGCCATTTTCGAGTAGCGCATATATGATTCCGTACATGACCATATACAAGCCAACCCATATCAGAATAGGTTCGCCAGGGAATAGCAAGATCAGTGCGAGTACTGCCGTTTTGGTGGTAAAGGCCGATAAGAACACGGATCCGGTTGGGCTTGACTCAGGGTAAGCATCGGCAAGCCAAGCCGATACTGGCGGTGCCGCCGCGTTAATCAAGATTCCAATCAGCAGCATCCAAGTATCAAAGTTGCTAGCAAGCATCGGTTGAATGTCGATTGAGCCAGTGTGTACCGCGACTCCTTCAATACCAACTTTCAAGATAATGCCGCCGAGCAGATGCATGATTGCATAGCGGATACCGGCCGCTCGTGCCGCTGGGGTTCCACCGCACCAAACAATAATGGTCGAGAACAGAGCCATCATTTCCCAGTAGATGAACATGGTAATCAGGTCGCCAGCAAAACAGACGCCTATGGCACCTGCCGCATAAGCCTGAGCCGCGGCTAGTTCATACCAGCGCGCATGGCGAAACGCATAGAGACCACCGGCGAAGGTCATAATTGCGAAGATTGTGGCAAATAATCGTCTCAGCGCACTGCCTTCTACCGGCTCGATTTGATAGCCAAGAAAAGTCACGGTCGACATAACCCCATCGGGAACTTGCCATACCGCCCAGAGAGTTGCTATCGGGGCCAACAGAATAAGCGCGGTGCGCCAATGCCCGCGGAGTATTCCGGTCAACAGAGCACTTATAACCAGTATAAGTGCTGGGGAAAGAAGGTCACTCATCATCTATCCGATCATTGTAATAGTTCTCATCGCGCTTCAAGAAGACAGCTAAAAACTTGGCCACCAATACCATCGCCAAACAGGCCAGAAAGCCGAACAGCGCAGCAAAACCAAACCATCCGTCGATGACAAAATAACCTTTAATTTTGATCACCAATTGCGCCAATACGGTCAAGGCAAGCACCACAATGGATACGCGCCATAAGAGCCGAATAGTAGATGGTCTTACTAGCCAACTATCGTCTGATGAATCATTCATGGAGAAACCCCTTGCATAATCTGCTGCTCAAGTTCGAGTACTGGTCCATTGAAGAAGAAAAAACCAAGTGTTAATGCGGCTGTTATGGTTAATGCAAGTACGGCAAAGAAAGGCGCCTCGCCATGAGGCTTCAACGATGTAGCCTCATCTTCAGGTGCAAACCAAGCGATATAAATGATCGGCAAAAAATAGGCCGCATTCAGCACGGTACTCAGAATAATGGTGGTAATTGCGACATAGTTATCTGCTTGAAATGCGCCTGCTAGGATATACCATTTCGACACAAAGCCACCGGTGGGCGGCACGCCTATCATGCTTAATGCGCCGATAGTAAAGGCACCCATAGTCCATGGCATGCGTCGTCCGATACCACGTAATTGCCATAACTCAGTCTTTTTTGACGCAGTGTAAATGGCTCCAGCAGCGAAAAACAACGTAATTTTTCCGAAGCCGTGAGCAACAATGTGAATCGCAGCACCAATTTCGGCGAGCGGTTTCAGTATTGCCGAGGCCATAATCACATAAGACAATTGGGCGATCGTAGAATAAGCCAGCAAGCGCTTCAAATTCTGTTGTCGAAGAGCCACCACACTTGCGGCGATGACCGTGAACGCGGCCGCGTAGAGCAACCAAGAGCTGCTCGGTTCGGCAAACAGAAAATCGACACCAAATATGTAAACGATGATTTTAGTAATCGAGAATACCCCTGCTTTAACCACCGCAACTGCGTGGAGTAGGGCACTGACCGGAGTGGGGGCGACCATTGCCGCTGGTAACCAGCGGTGAACCGGCATCATCGCCGCTTTGCCGATACCGAACACAAATAAGCCGAGTAATAAACCAACCGCTGGGCCAGCAAGCTTACCGTCAAGTATACCGCCAACTGTAAAATCGCCGGTTCCAGCAACCATGTAGGTCCATATGATTGCCGGTAGTAATAAGCCGATTGAAGTGGTTAGCAGTACGCCGAGGTAGACGCGTGCAGATCGCACTGACTTTTCATCGCCTTTGTGGGCAACTAATGGATAAGTTGATAGCGTCAGCAATTCGTAAAACAAGAAAAGAGTGAATAGATTGGCGGCAAACGCGATACCGATAGCGGCACTAAGTGCGATAGCAAAGAAGACATAGAATCGTGTTTGATTTGATTCTTTGTTGCCGCGCATGTAACCAATCGAATACAGCGAGTTAACAACCCAAAGCCCCGAGGCGAGCGCAGCAAACATCATGCCTAAGGGTTCGACTTGAAAGGCAATCTCGATCCCGGGCACAACTTCTAGAAGACTAATAGCGGGGCGCTCACCAGCGAAGATGATAGGCAGTAGACCCCAAACAACGGCTACTAATCCGAATGCCGTCAGCATTGTTATGCTCTCGCGCAAATTGGCGCTCACGCGGCCAGCTAATGCGATGCCGACGGCGCCAAGCAGTGGCAGCGTTAGCGCTAAGAGTATTGCGTTTTCAGGCATCATGGCGTGACACCCAAAAGCAGTTGAGCGGCGTCGCTCGACAATGACACCGGCACGTCAGAGAATAGACCGAAGTAAATGTTCGCCAATGCGGCTAGGCCAGTCACGGCAAGTAATTCTATTGGAGCTTCTCGCACCGCTGTCGAACCATCGTGAGGTAATTGAAAATACGCGACCTCAATAACCTTCCAGATATAGACGGCGGCCATCAGCGAACTAACTACTATTACTGCAGCCAAGCCAACCCCTAAAGCGCCTTCGTTCAGTACCGCTGAGATAAGATACCACTTACTAATAAATCCAGCTGTGCCCGGCACACCGATCAAACTAAGACCGGCAATTGTGAACGCGGCCATGGTCCAAGGCATGGTGCGCCCGGCACCGGCTAGCGCTTCTAATCTGGTAGATGAAAATCCCATAGCTAGACACGCGACTGATAAAAATAGCGCCCCTTTGGCTAGTGAATGATTGAAAATATGCAATACGCTAGCGGTCAAGCCGCCTTTGCTGACGAGGCTTGCGCCAAGCGAGATGTAGCCGATTTGTGCTACCGAGGAGTAGGCTAATAGACGCTTTAGGTTGGGTTCGAACAACGCAGCTGCGGAGGCAACAACAATCGCAAGAAGTGCAAGCGGCATTAAGAAATAAGCGAACTGCAGAGCATGACCGGCTAGGTTCGGCTGGAAAACGATGAAGTCAAAACGAATTAACACATAAAGCGCAACTTTGGTTGCGCAGGCCGCTAAGAAAACAGTTACCGCATGAGGAGCATGCGTGTATGCATTGGGCAGCCATAAATGCAGTGGAAACACGGCGGCTTTTAGAGCCAAGCCGATGGTTATAAAACCTGCGGCAACTAAGATCGGGCTTTGGTCCGAAACATCTTGAATACGTACAGCCATGTCGGCTAAATTTAATGTTCCTGTCATCATGTAGATCAGACCGACGCCGATCAAATAAAAGGTCGCGCCGATGGTACCCATGATCAGGTACTTAAAGACCGCAGGCAGCGCGCGGCGGTCAGGCCCTCCAGCGATCAACACATAGCTTGCCAGTGACGATATCTCCATGAATACGAATATATTAAAAGCGTCTGTGGCAACGACAATACCAACCAGACCCGCTAACAATAGAAGCCAAGCTGAATAGAACAGCGGCTGACGACTGGCCTCGACCTGAGAATCGATACTTCTTTTGCCTCCCACTAAGGCGAACGACGAGGCTCCCGTGGTGATAAGCAAAAGGATAGCGCTGAACGCATCGACGCCTAAGGTAATGCCATAAGGGGCGGGCCACGAGCCCATTTCGTAGGCAAAGTTATTGCCGTTGCTAACGCCTATTGCCAAGCCAATCGCAATAGCGAAGGCCATTAAGCTAGTCGCGGTAGCGGCTGCCCATGCGAGCCCTGGGGGCCTTAGTAGTACTATCAGGGGAGCACTGAGCAGTGGCACTATAACTTGTAGCGCTGAGAGGTGATGTACTAAGCTCATTGAGTCTGATCCGCTTCAAAAATTTGATGTTCTTCGATCGAGCCGTAGGTTTCTTTTATACGAACCACAATCGCAAGGCCCACTGCCGTGGTAGACACACCGACTACGATGGCGGTAAGAATCAACACTTGTGGTAGCGGGTTCGAGAAAATTTGATCAGTCGCCCCCTTTAAAATAATTGGCGCAGTTCCGCCTTCAACTTTGTTCATGGTGATGTACATTAAAAACACCGCCGATTGAAAAATTGACAATCCTAGTAGTTTTTTTATCAAATTACCCTTGGCAATGA
>JAFMHC010000219.1 GCA_017854775.1 Gammaproteobacteria bacterium
TCGGCTCATAAAGATTTACAAGCGCCACCGATTCAATCTCGATATCATTTCCTATTCGGCCTGGTTCTTCCATCGCTTCAATCTCAGCCACCGTGATATCGAAGATCTAATTGCTGAACGAGGTATCACCATCAACCGAAGTGCCTGTAAAACTTCACCCAAATACTCATTTGCTTTATTATTTGAATTCATGCGTCTCATATGTCGTAAACTGATCAAGTTCGTTATTCGCCTATTCGTTATTCGCCTATTCGTTATTCGCCTAAAAGCTACTAGAGTTAGAACCATTAATAGATAGACCGTGTCTTACCAATATTGAAAAATCAATGAGTAATTTTAAAGCCTGGGTTACAAGGTCGCCGATTGCGCCTTTTTTGGCAAAGGCATTGATGCTCATAGTCTTGGTGTTAGTCGTCTATGCGCCGTCAACCGAAAATGGTTTTATATGGGATGATGACCATCATGTTGGCATGGCGCCAAAAAATTATGAGCAAGGTTTTGCCACAGGATTAAAAAATATTTGGCTAAAGCCTCTGGCCGCGCCTCAATATTACCCGATGGTGTGGTCTAGCTATTTGATTGAGCATCATTTCTGGAAGCAGAATCCAACGGGTTATCATCTAGTCAACATTCTGTTGCATATCATTGTTGCATTGCTTTTATGGATGGTTTTATGTCATTTAGGCGTTCCGTGGCCGTTTGCAACGGCACTTCTTTTTGCCTTGCACCCAGTGCACGTAGAAACCGTAGCTTGGGTAAGCGAACGTAAAAATGTGTTGTCAGGCTTATTTTATATGGCGTCGTTACTGGCTTTTCTTAAGTGGCACGCTAAATACTCTGATACCTTACAGGCCAAGCTTAATGGCAAATTCGCCGCATCGAATGTGTTGTATTTTATTTCAGCGGTGTTATTCATGGCCGCACTTGCCAGTAAAACAGTGACGGCAACGCTGCCATTCGTCATTATGCTGCTACTGTGGTGGAAGCATTCATTGAGTCGTGCCTTGGTGTTTCGACTGATTCCATTTATTATTCTTGGCGTAGTGATGGGCTGCATCACTATTTGGATGGAACAAGGCCATGTAGGTGCGGTTGGCGAAGCATGGGAACTATCAATCATAGAAAGAGGTCTGATTGCCTCAAGGGCAATTTGGTTTTACGCCGAAAAACTACTTTTACCATTCAATCTAACGTTTATTTACCCACGTTGGATAATCGATTCTTCTGAGCTATTTCAGTATTTGTTTTCATTGGGTGTTTTGCTCGTGATTATCATCTTCTTTTTGAGTCGAGACAGAATAGGGCGAGGCCCATTGGCTGCGGTGTTAATTTACTGTGGCACACTCTTTCCAGCGCTCGGTTTCCTGAACGTGTTCCCTATGCAGTTTTCATTTGTAGCCGATCATTTTCAGTACTTGGCCTCTGCGGCTATGATTGCGCTCATGGTTGCGACGGCTCACTGCTTACTGTTAAAAATTGATAAACGTATTACGGGCCTGCTATTTTTAGCCGTATGTGGCCTTTACAGCGTTAACGACAGGCAATTGCAAAGACAATATAAAGACCAAACAGCATTATGGCTGGCAACTGTTGAGAAGAACCCTCTTGCGTGGATTGCCCATGGCAATTTGGGGGCTATTTACATGACCGAAAAACGCTACCCTGAAGCAATTGAATCGTTAACTAGGGCTACAGAGTTAAATCCTAAACACATAATTCCATTTAATAATTTAGCGAAACTGTATTTGAATCTTGCCCAAACGCAGCAACAGCCGCAGCTAAAAGCTAAGTATATCGAAGCCGCATTGAAACATGGGCTTCACGCGATCGAGCTTGCGAGAAACGAAAATTATTTTTTTAGGACAAAGCTAATCCAACCCAGAGTCGCTCAAGACCATTTGAATAGCCAACGGATAGTAGGCGATATTAAACGCTATCAAAATGACAATTCCGGTGCCCGATTTCATTACCGTTCTATGCTTTCATTAAGCCCGAACAGCAGCGATGCGCACAATCGCCTTGGTGCACTTGATATGGATGAAGGTGATCATTTTTCAGCACACAAACACTTTTCGAAATCACTATTGGTAAAGCCCAAGCAGTTCGACACGCTTTACAACTTAGGCGTTGTTTCTTATAAGCAAGGCAATTACGCTCAAGCGGTGGCGGTTTTGAATCAAGCTCTCAAAACGGGTGCCTCGCAGGAATTTCTACTACCTCATTATTACCTTGGCCTTGTAAAACTAGAATTAGGGCAGGGCAGAGAAGCTAAACAACATTTTGAAATTGTCGCTCTACGCATGCCTGAACATGCGATTGGTCTTAAAGCTTTGCAAAAAATGTTGGATTTAGAATTACTCTAAGGTGTTTCTTGTGGTGTTGCAGAGGCCCTTGTTGGGTGAATTGGTTCTAACTTAATACGCCCATCTGGCGTTTGTTGAAAAACTCGATGCGATTGTGCTGCGACCATTCCACCCAATTCGGCGTTGGCTCTAATGTGTACCGATGCTTTCATTTTATCGGCTTTGTTTTCAATGCCTTGACCTTCGTTAACTAAAATTAGCCCGTCACCAAAACCTGATAAGCCTTGAGGGTCAGATTCTAATTTGATCACCGCTATCCCATTTGGGTTCACCACAGTAACTTGTTTGGTCTTAACGAACTCTGCGTAAATACCGCCTTGCTTTACCACCACTTCAGTTTTTAAAAGTCTATTGTGCAAACTCATCACAGTGACAGACAAGGCCAATATGATAAATACAAAAACTAAATTGAGTCCGGTTTGAAATCGCATCTTCTTTACACCTGAATATTGGTTGAGCCGTTATAGTGCCAGCAATATAGTGAACCTGCTGAACCTGATCTTGATGATACACATTTGATGCGAATGTGATTTACGTAATTAGATAGCGTATTTATGAAGAATCGTTGGTAGATGGAATAATAAACAGATACTCTGTTCGCAATTACGTTCGTAAGCTGTAGGGGTTTATCATGAACTGGGTTATCAAAAGAAGTATTCTTATTACTCTGCTTTTTCTAAGCGGCGATCTCTATGCTGATACTCGTTCAGCATCGTTGGATCGACCTCGTGGTTACGATGTTCAGAGTAATGCCTTTATTGATAATTTATTCCAGCAGAACACCGTAGACGGCAGTGGGCAATTTGATGCAGCCTCAGGCGAGGCGGCTTCAGCAAGCTATCAAGGAATTTATTACACAGCCATTACGCGCGAAGTAGCAGGCACCACCACCACACACATTTTTTTGCTGCGTAACGACGGCACAAAATTTGAAGGTTGGGACCATGATAGTAAATCGTGGATGACCGGCTTAGGCAACATGGACCCAATTGATTCCGAGATCTCTCAAGGCTACACAGCGGCTAACCCAGCCATGGCAATTGATTCGAAAGGCAATGTTTATGTCGCCTACACTAGAACCGTTGCAGCTGGAGTAGACCGAAAAGTTTTTATGTCAAAGTACGACGTCGAAGCCAATGATGTGTTTATTTGGGATGATGGCGCTACGGAATTAACCAACGATTTGTCAGCACCTGACCAATCAACAGACTCGATCAGCAATAATGCATCGGCTTCTACAATCGATGCTGATAACGTGGCTCCAGCCATTGCCATTGACAGCAATGATGATGTCTACATCGCCTATTCGATAGAAATGAGTGCAGGGGCTGACGCCAAAATATTTTTATCTAAGTTCGACGCCTCGGAAGAGGACGCCTATATTTGGGATGACGGCGCATCTTGGATGACCAACAACCTTCGGGCACCAGCCTCGGAGCTAGACTCCTTCAGCGTTAACCAAGCGAATTTCGAAACATCAACCTCGCCAGTGCTGGCCATCGACAATAACGATCTTGTCTATATGTCTTTCTTACAAGAAGGGATAGCGGGCGCCAATAATCGAATATGGCTTACGATGTTTGACCCTGATCCAGAATTCCCTCCACATGCCTCACACCCTGCTGGTGTAATAGGTGGTGACGCCTTTATTTGGAACGATGGATTCAACGGTGGAGTAACTAGCTTCACCAATAATCTACAAACACCTGACGATGAGCTGGATTCAGTAGGCAATAATCAAAGTAATAATAACGATGCCTCCGGCTCCCCAGCCATGGCTATTGACAGCAATAACAACGTATATATCTCGTACATTCAGCAAAGCGAAGACAACGCTGACCCGAAAATATGGTTAAGTAGATATGACCCCGCTGCCCGGTTATCGGTCGGCCCTGGCGATGCAGGTGGTGACGTGTTTATCTGGGATGATAGAGCGATTCGCATGACCAATAACCTGAGCGCACCCGACGACGAATTAGACTCCTTTGGCGTAAATGCAGTAACCGCGTCAGATGCAAGTGGCGTGCCAGCTATGGTCATCGATAAGCAAGATAATGTATGGGTGAGTTACGTGCAACAAACTTCCGGCCCAGCCAACCCTCACGTGTGGTTGTCTATGTATGACCCCAATGCTCGTGCGTCTGCCGGAGTTGGCGATGCCGGTGGGGACGTATTTATCTGGGACGATGCTACATCAATGCTAACCAATGACTTAACTGCACCTGGTTCGCAAAGCGGTATTTCCTGGAATCAATCAGCCGATGCCGACGCGTTCGGTTCACCTACTATGGCGCTGGCCGAAAATGGCGACATCTACATAGCCTACGCAAATGATGCCGTAGCCAGCTCCGGCAATCCTCATGTCAATGTGTCGTTTCTTGATGTGTCAGAACAAGACGTTTACGTTTGGCATGATGGAATCAGCGATTGGACTAACGATTTACAAGCACCAAACACCTTTACCGACTCACTCGATAACTCAAGCGCCGACGGTGACATAAGTTATGCCCCGGTAATGACGGCAACAAGCAGCGGAATTTACATTAACTATCTAGCACGGCCTGATGGCACCAATGACCACACCCATGTCGTGCGAATTGGTACCCCGAATCAGGATATTGTTAACACCATCACTCAAACGCTGTTTAACTTAACGTCAATGAGTTTTGATATTGACCTCACCACTGGCATAGAGAAATACAACCTTTACGCCGTGTGCGTAGAAGGGAGTGACGTACCAACCGCAACTGACATAAAAGCCGGGCGTAAAAACAGTAGCGACGCAGCCGAGGGCGCTTCATCAATACTCGCGGGTAATGGTGGCAGCCAAACCTTAAGTTGTGGCTCGCTAATGTCTAGCACGTCTTATACGGTCTATACCGTTATAGAAAGAGGGGCTGATCTATTTTCTGCTGTGACTAGTCAAGCAGGAATGGCCACACTCGATGTGATTAACAGCATTACTCAAACGACGAGAGTCCCTAACGCAGTTAGCTTTGAGATTAGTATTGTCACCAGCGGTGAAGATTACAACCTTTACAGTGTGTGCGCAATCGGTGCTGGAATACCCAGTGCAGCGGACATCAAGGCCGGACGAAAAAATGGGACTGATGCCGCAGAAGGCTTTGATTCAGCACTCTCTGCAAGTGGGGTAACTCAAACCTTGAGTTGTAATAACCTCACTCCCGATACTTCATATACAGTGTATACGGTTATTGAAAAGGGGTTGGATCAGTTTTCTGAGGTGATTAGCCAATCAAGCATTACTACAAATAATGACAATTTGTGCTTTCCGATAAAAGCTAAATCAGGGGCGGTTGCTGTGATCTGTCTATAGCGGTTATTTGATCACATAAGCGTCTGTAAAAAGGTCTTAGGTCTTGCCTTTTGCCTGTGTGATGAAGTAGGTATTGCTTAGGTTTACCCCCTAAAGAGAGTTAATCTTGATTTTGAGTAACTGGATGATTATGCTTCGCGCACTCGAGAATGACTAACCCTAATCAAAAAGCCTTAACTCATCGCCGCGTATGGATGCTGGCAGGGCCAATTATGCTCTCCAATATATCGGTGCCTCTGGTCGGCGCGGTTGATAGCGCAGTAGTTGGCAGGTTACCCGAGCCAACAGCTATTGGAGGCGTAGCGTTGGGTGCGCTTATTTTTAGCTTTCTTTACTGGGGCTTTGGGTTCCTGCGGATGGGAACAACCGGGTTTATTGCCAGAGCGTATGGTGCCGATGATCAAACCGCACTTGCTGACACACTACTGCGTGTGATTATGCTCGCATTGGTGTTTGGCGGCTGCATTGTACTGCTAGGATCACCATTAATTAATCTTGCCTTATATCTGTTAGAAAGCAGTGAAGCGGTAGAGCAGTTAACCGCCGATTACGCCACCGTTCGTATTTGGAGTGCGCCAGCTACCCTATGCCTCTATGTAATTACTGGGGTATTCATAGGTATGCATAACACCGCTAAGGCGTTTGCTTTACAGTTGATTCTAAACATTAGCAATGTACTCCTCGACCTATGGTTTGTGTTGGGGCTTGGTTACGGGGTTGAAGGCGTTGCTGTGGCCACGGTAATGTCGGAATACTTAGCCGTGAGTGTTGGTTTTATCTTACTTAGAAAGCAAATTGGTGAGGCTGTTACTCTGCTAAGCTGGCCGCGCTTATTTGAGCGTGAAGCACTGTTTGCGTTAATGAAAGCCAATGGCGATATCTTTATTCGCACCCTTTGTTTAACCTTTGCATTCGCCTATTTCACCGCACAAGGCGCTAAGTTTGGCGACTCAGTGCTTGCTGCCAACGCTATATTAATGCACTTACAGAGTATCTCAGCCTATGCTCTAGATGGGTTTGCGCATGCGGCCGAAGCATTGGTGGGCAGTGCTTATGGTGCCGGCAAACGCAGCCGATTTAAGCGATCGGTTTATCTAACAACACTCTGGGCGTTTGTTATTTCGCTGCTGATCTGTATGTTATTTTGGTTATTTGGTGAGTCGATTTTAAGGGTGTTTACCAATATTCCCTCGGTGTTAGAGAGCGCAATGATCTATCTACCCTGGGTAATTGTTTTACCGATATTGTCGATTTGGAGTTTTCAGCTTGATGGCATCTTTATCGGGACGGGGTTTACCCGCGAAATGCGAAACGCAATGATTGCCTCTCTACTGATTTACCTGTTAGCGCTTAGCTTTCTAATTCCCGCGTTCGGCAATCATGGGCTTTTCATTGGGCTGGGAGTGTTTATGCTTGTGCGGGCTGCAACTCTTTGTTTTTATTATCCAAAAGTAGTGGCCTCGATGCCGGTTGAAAAGCTCTCAGAGTAGGGTGCTTGCCATATCAGTTCTTTAGTTAGATTGTCTACAATTTGCAGATTCACCGATAGCCAAAATCTTGGTAGTAACAGCTAGGTGTAATTTGTGTCGGCCGTTACCGATTAGAATTGGGGAATACAAGTGCTTTAAATTTAATATTTAAAATGCCTGTGAAGCCGAGTTAAGAGGGGGGAATACATGGAGCGAGTCAATAATTTAAGGTCATCAATTGATGCTGGCGAACAGTTCGTAACGATAGATGGTTT
>JAFMHC010000220.1 GCA_017854775.1 Gammaproteobacteria bacterium
ACGCTAAATTTTAGTAGTTAGGTTACTTGTCAGACTAAATGAGCGCTGGAGAGATGGGCGTAGATTTAGTACTCTATTTATCTGAATTTAAAGGTTAAAACGTATTACTCGTCAAATTATGAAAATTAAACAAGCACTTATCCTCGGCATTGTTACCTCGCTTTTTGTTTCTTCTTTGGTATTAGCAAGAGATAAAACTCAACTTAACGGATCACTTTCAACCAAGATCAACAATTGCTCAAGCATTCAAAAAGATGATAAACGACTCAGATGTTATGATTCATTATCTGCTGAGATAGAGAATCAAGGAGCTGCCGACCCAGTATTAGAGCAGTTACCCGAAGATATTGGCGGTGGAAAATTTGATACTAGCGAGCGTGAGGAAGATTTAAGTCGAGGTTTGGTTGTGTCTTGTAAAAAATCTCTTGATAAGAAATGGTTCTTTATATTTGATAATGGTCAGGTTTGGAAGCAAGTAAATGCCGACAACCGTCGCTATAACTACAAGGGTTGTAACTTTTACGTAACGGTTAAAAAAGACGGCTTCGGTTATAAAATGCAGATAGATGGTAAAGGTCGAGAGATTCGTATTAAACGTAATAAGTAAACCTCAGATTATGAGCTAAGACCTGTCTTTGGATGCGAGCCTCACGAACTTATATCCAAGGTCAGGCCTCCCGTTCGGCATGATCATTATTTTTAGCACCATTAGGCTATATGATTTATCGTCCTGAAATTGACGGCCTAAGAGCTATTGCTGTTATCGCGATTGTGCTTTTTCATACTGAGATTGAGTTATTCAGTAAGGCGTTTATCGGAGTTGATGTTTTTTTTGTTATCAGTGGATATTTGATAACCGGTTTAATCGTTAGCAAACAAAAAAACGGGTCGTTTACATTATTCGCTTTTTATCAAAGACGTATTAGAAGGCTTCTTCCTGCCCTTTTATTACTAATGTTAGTTTGCATTCCGTTTGCTTACTCTTGGATGTTTGCCGTTCAGCAAAAGGATTTTTCACAAAGCTTAGTGGCAGCGACTTTATTTTCATCGAACATTTTATTTTGGCTTGAATCACAGCATTATTTTGCCGCATCGTCCTCTTTTAAGCCACTGTTACACACTTGGTCGTTGGCGGTTGAAGAACAATTTTACCTGTTATACCCCCTATTGTTATTGCCAACGGTGCGGCTAGGGAGAGCCTATGCTGTAGTTCTAATTACCCTTATTACGGTTCTATCAGCTTGCTACGCTGAGTTTTATTTGGGTGACGATAGGATTTCTCAATATTATTTGCCGCAAGCACGTGTGTGGTTATTTGGTGTTGGTGCACTCGTATACTTTACAGTTCAGGATAAGAATTATTCGAACCATTGGTTAGCTGGTGGTTTAGCACAAATTGGAATTTTGTTATTTTTCTTGCCAATCATTCTGGCGTCAAACAATATAATTTTTGACACTAAAATTGGGGTCCTGTCTTGGGCCTCAATCAGCATAATAGGTGCTGCTCTTATTATTGCCTTTGCCAGTAGCAACAATATGGTTGGTAAGATTTTATCTGTTCGACCCTTAGTCGGTCTTGGTTTAATCAGCTATAGCCTTTACCTATGGCACTTTCCTATCTTTGTTTTCTCTCGTATTCGGTTGTTTGATGTATCGGTAGTGATGTATGGAGTGTTAGCAGCGATTGCGTTGTTATTATCATACTTGAGCTGGCGTTGGGTCGAGACCCCGTTTCGCGATGCTAATCGAGTAGGAAACATAGCTCTCTATAGTATTATTGTCGGTGCCTCAGCGGTAATACTAATGGTCGGCTCCTATGGGGTTTGGTATGCGGACTCGTTCTCGGATATTAACTTGAAAGCAGACCATACATTAGATGTAAATTACGGATTGGCACGCAATTGCTCTCCAAGCGACACCAATAGCCTATGTCAGACCAGCGATGCGCCTGAAATAGTGGTTTGGGGGGATTCATTTGCGATGCATATTGTTGACGGGCTTATCGAATCTTATCCTAAGGTATCGCTGATACAGTTTACCTTAAGTGCCTGCAGCCCAGTATTAACCCAATCTCGAATTGCGGCTAATAACTTACAGTTTCAGCAACGACGACGAGACTGTAAGCAGTTTAATCAAGACGTACTTACATCACTAGATGAAATTAAAACGTTGAGGTATGCGATCATCTCGAGCCGCTTTTCTAATCATTTTGCTCGCCTTCATTTCCATTCGTCGGCAATTACAGCATCGGAAAAAGCCGAAGAAGAACAATCTCATTTAGCGGAGTCGATTCGAGATTTTGAAGCGGTTTTGCGCAAACTAGCTAGCAAAGGAATTACTGCGGTCATTGTATCGGAGCCCGCGAGGCCGCCCGGAGCCAACATTGTATGTGCGGCGAGCGCGGTTAAGTTTGGTCGTGATACAAAACCGTGTAATTTTTTGTTATCGCAAACTAGTGACGCCCAGGTGAGTGCACGTAAAATGCTTAAGGAAATCGCTAGGCGGCATAAGGTGATCTGGTTAGATGAGCTTATTTGTCGACAGGATGATTGTTTTACCGTGCTTGACGGAACTCCTATTTATACCAACGGTGGGCATCTTTCACGTCAGGGTTCAGCATTGATCGGCGAGAAGCTTGATCTTTATAAACTGCTTATTGATGGAAAGTAGGCCGATACCGTCAATTGCATGAGGACAATATGCAGGCGAGCGTACTTTGGAATACTATAAAGTTGCCCCGGTTGCTCAGCCAAGCAATGTCTGAATTCAGCCTAACTCTGAGAGGTCATTCATATCAATACGGTAGCCCGAAAGCGGCTATCTTGGCCGCACTCGGTGTTGTGAACTATATACTATGTTTTATAATCAGGCGGCTCAAATTTCGGCTGCCAAGACGAAACCTTCTCGTATTGCGCGTTTCGCATCTAACTCGCCAGCCATCTTAGACCCGCCGATTAAATGCGTTGTTACATTCGCCGCTTCAAGCTCTTCGAGTAAATCTCTACGCGACAGCTGACCCGCACAAACAACAACGTTATCGCATTCGATTACCTGTGGCTCGCCGCCTTGGATAGTAAAATGTAAGCCGCGATCATCAACCTTAGTGTATTCAACCCCACGAACCATCTGTACACGTTTCATCTTCAGTGATGCGCGATGAATCCAGCCCGTGGTTTTACCCAGACCCGCGCCCATTTTCCCTTCCTTTCGCTGCAACATGGTTATCTGTCGTGCAGGTTCTTCAGGGTCAGCATGGCCGTATGCGCCGCGATCTTTATACTCTGTATCTACACCCCACTCTTTATTGAATACGTCAATATCGAGGCTAGGTGAAACGCCCTGATGGGCTAAAAACTCAGCGACGTCGAAACCAATACCTCCGGCCCCGATAACAGCAACCCGTTGACCCACCGGCTTCTGGTCTCGAATAACGTCGATATACGAAAGAACTTTTGGGTGATCGGCTCCTTCGATAGTCAGTTTTCTTGGCAAAATACCAGTTGCGAGAACGACTTCATCGTAAGCGGCACTAATTAGGGCTGATGCGCTCACACCTTCGTTTAGCCTTAAATTAACACCAGTTTCCTCTATTTTATTTTTGTAGTAACGCAGTGTCTGGTAAAACTCTTCTTTACCGGGAATTTTCTTGGCAATATTAAACTGACCACCAATTTCACTGGCTTTGTCAAACAAGTCAACCTCATGCCCTCGCTCAGCCAATACCGTCGCAGCTGATAAACCAGCCGGCCCAGCACCTATTACCGCAACTCTCTTTTTATTTTTAGTGGGCGAAAAATTTAATTCTGTTTCGTAACATGCGCGAGGGTTTACTAAACACGTTGAGCGCTTTCCGCCAAAAGTATGATCGAGACAGGCTTGATTGCAGCCGATACACGTATTGATACTTTCGGGTTTTCCGGCGGCTGCCTTATTAATAAAATCAGAGTCGGCCAAGAACGGGCGTGCCATCGATACCATGTCGGCGTCACCTTTGGCGATGATTTCATTAGCTACTTGAGGGTCGTTAATCCTATTCGTTGCTACTACAGGAATAGATACGTGGTCTTGCATGCGACCGGTTACCCAGCTGAAAGCCGCGCGTGGCACATTAGTGGCAATGGTCGGTACCCGGGCTTCATGCCAACCGATCCCTGTATTGATAATTGTCGCACCAGCGGCTTCTATGGCTTTACCGAGTTGAACCACTTCATCCCAGCTGCTGCCTTGCTCGATTAGATCGAGCATTGATAGTCGGTAAATAATAATAAAGTTAGGCCCAACCCGTTCACGTACCGCTTCGACAATTTCGACTGGTAAGCGCATCCTGTTCTCAAATGAGCCACCCCATTCATCAGTGCGCTTATTGGTATGTGTGACAAGAAACTGGTTAATGAAGTAGCCTTCAGAGCCCATGACTTCAACCCCATCATAGCCCGCCTGTTGCGCCAGCTCGGCTGAGTTGGCGTAGTCCTTGATGGTTCGGTAAACCCCTTTTGTGCTAAGGGCTCTAGGCTTAAACGGAGAAATCGGCGATTTTACATTCGAGGCCGAGACACAAAGTGGGCTATAGCCGTAGCGTCCGGCGTGAAGAATCTGTAAGCAGATTTTGCCGCCTTCGCGGTGAACTGCTTCAGTCACTTGTAAGTGCCTTTTAACTTCCGACTTTTTACTCAGCTTGCTGCCAAAGGGTGACAGCCAACCTTCAATATTAGGTGCGAAGCCGCCGGTGACCATTAGGCCTACGCCGCCTCTCGCGCGCTCTGCAAAGTAGGCCGCGAGCTTCGGGAAATCTTTAGCCTTATCTTCAAGCCCGGTATGCATAGAGCCCATTAATGCTCGGTTTTTAAGAGTGGTAAAACCAAGGTCGAGTGGTTCGAGTAAATGTTTATATGGCTGTGACATTAGGAGTTCCTGCGGGTCGTTTTACGGCTACAACAGCTCACAATAACGCTGTTATAAATTATTTAGCTTATTGTATAAAACGACGCCGATGAAGCAAGCTATTTGGAGCGTTATTTGGGATCAGCTAAAACCGAGTACTCAATTCGCAATTTGTTGTCTGAATCGATCACGGCAATGATGCTTTATTCAAGAGTTTAGCTAACAGTGGAGCTGAGTCACTAATTTGTTTATAGTCGAACGATCTAATTCCTGTGGAGTGTTATCGTGAAGCTAAAGTTGATTGCTGTGTGTCTATTTCTTGTTCTTGGAGCCTCGTGTGCTGAAGCGCCCGAACCTAAAGCTGACAACCTTAACGAGGCTGAGGTAGATGCACAAGAGATAGAGACACCAGTTGCTGTGGTTAACGTGCCGGTGATTGAGGCTCTGACAGATCAAAATCCGCGTTTTGATGCATTCAAAGAGAATTTTTTGAATAGGACATGGAAGTTAGATCCTAGTTTTGCTGTGTACGTTGGCTTTTACCAATACGATGATATCCTAGTCGTTCCCAATGGCGAGCATCGAGCTTTGCAGCGGGAGTTTTATGTTACCGAGCTGCAAGCATTAAAACAATTTGATGCCAATCAATTGAACGCTTCTAATGCGACAGACCTAGCCATTATTGAAGGACGACTGCGCGCCCAGATTTGGTACATCGACGTCTATCGTGCTTATGAATGGAATCCAGCCCAATATAATCCAGCGGGGGCGTTCGGTGTAATCTTAAATACCGATTACAAACCGCTTTCCGAGCGTTTACAGACAATATCTCGTCGTCTTGAGTCGGTGCCAGAGTATTATCAGGCAGCGATAAACAATCTTAAAACTCCGACCTTAGAACACCTTAGTTTGGCGATCCAACAAAGTTCTGGAGCGCTAAAAATGTTTGAAAATCTGATACCAGACAAAATCCAGGGTAGCGAACTTGAGGCGCCAGTGGCTGAGCAACTAGCGGTTGGTCTAGATGAGGCCGCTACTGCGGTAAAGTCGTATATCGTTTGGTTAGAAGCTAAGCAGGCTGAGCTTCAGCAAAGCGGAAATGCTCGAAACTTTCGTATTGGTGCAGAGTTATACGAGAAAAAATTCAAACACGACATCGAATCTAACTATACCGGTAAAGAGCTCTATAACTTAGCTTTGAGTGCCAAAGATAAACTACATGCTGAGATGATTAGTATTAGTGAAGAGATCTGGCCAAAGTACTTTCAAGATCAGCCAATACCTGATGATAGGCTGGCGGCCGTTAAGCAGCTGATCGAGCATCTCTCACAAAAGCACGTTGAGCGAGACCAGTTTGTTGACGAGATTCGCCGACAAATGCCTATCATTCAAAAATTTATGGATGACAATAAGCTTCTCGACTCAGACCCGACAAGACCGCTTGTTGTGCGCTTAACGCCGGAGTACCAACGGGGGTTCGCTGGGGCCTCGGTAAATGCACCAGGCCCTTATGATGCGACCGCGAACACCTACTATAACGTCTCGCCGCTTGACGATTATAGCGACCAGCAGGCCGAGAGTTACCTGCGCGAATATAATCATTGGATATTGCAGATACTGAATATTCATGAGGCGATTCCCGGACACTATACGCAGCTGATGCACGCCAATAAAAGCCCCAGTAAAATTAAGTCGATTTTTGCAAACGGCGCAATGGTTGAAGGGTGGGCAGTATACTCAGAGCGAATGATGCTCGAGAGCGGCTATGGTGACAACGAGCCGGAAATGTGGCTGATGTACAGCAAGTGGAACTTACGGGTGGTGGTAAACACGATACTCGACTACAGCATTCAAGTGCTGGGCATGGAGCGTGAGGCGGCCCTAGACTTATTGATGAACCAAGCATTTCAAGAGCGTACCGAAGCCGAAGGTAAGTGGCGCAGAGCGACTGTCTCTCAGGTGCAGCTTACCAGTTATTTTTCAGGTTACTCTGAGATTTACGCGTTTCGCGAAGAGTTAAAGCAGAAGATGGGGGATCGCTTTGATTTGCGCACATTCCATAATAAATTCTTAAGTTATGGCAACGCGCCTGTGGCCGTCATTAGAAATTCAATGCTAGCTGAACTCGAATTAGCCAAACCGCAATAGGTTTGGCCGCAAAGTCTAGGTTTAATTGAATCGCGTTAGATATCAGTAATAAGGTTTCTCAACCGGTATCGACATGTTATTAGTCGGTATCGAGATATTCTGAATTGCTGAGCATGGACGCCATGATACGCCTGAGTTGGCTTGTTGACGCTGGCTTGTGTAGTAATAGGGCGTCTGAAGACTGAGCTTCGGTAATGCGATTGGACGCTGTGTCTCCGGTGATAATAATTGCCGGTATCTGCTTACCTAGATGAGTGCGGATTGTCTCTATCGCCTCTCGGCCGGTTTTTCCTTCGCGTAGCCTATAGTCAACCAACAATAGATCGATATCGCTATCCGATGTTTGAATTAGGGCTTCTTCGGCAGATT
>JAFMHC010000022.1:0-21595 GCA_017854775.1 Gammaproteobacteria bacterium
GCATTGAGACGCTTAACTTGCGTATGAAACAGCATATTGCCAACGCCAAAGAAATGGTCGAATGGTTACAAGCGCAAGAGCAAGTAAGCTGGGTTAATCATCCTGACTTGGCCAGCAATCCGAGCAACGCCATCGCCAAGCAGTTGTTTCCTGGAGGCGCTGGATCGATGTTGTGTTTTGGCGTGGTCGGTGGTCGAGCTGGTGGCGCGGCATTTATTGACTCGCTGCAACTGGCCTCGAATTTAGCCAACGTCGGTGATTCAAGAACGTTGGTATTGCATCCTGGTAGCACCACTCACTCCCGCTTGACGCCAGAGGCCATGCTAGCGGCTGGTATCAGCGAAGATTTGATTCGAGTATCCGTTGGCATTGAGGGCATAAACGATATAAGAGCCGATTTTTCTAAGGGTTTAAAAGCCGCCCAACGTGTAGCGGAGGTTCAATCATGAAGCTAAGTGTAAATGGGGCTGAAACTCATGTTGCAACTGGCGGTAAAGAGTTCGATGTACGGCTACCCACCGTGTTGTTTTTACACGGTAGTGGCTTGGACCATCGAAGCTGGGCCTTACAAACTCGTTGGTTTGCTTACAATGGTTTCGGTGTATTAGCGCCTGACTTTCCAGAGCATTCACTGTCTAAAGGGCAAGCGTGTAAGACGATCGAAGAATCTGGCCAATGGTTGCTCGATTTTTTACAGGTAGCCGGTGTTAGAAAAGCGCATGTTGTTGGGCATTCCCAGGGTTTTTTAAGCGCATTAGAACTTTTGAAGCTGAAGCCCGACTTAGTAACATCATTAACAGGCATTGGCACCGCCGCCGCAATTCCGGTAAACCCGATGTTAGTCGAGACGGCAAAAGAATCAGCCATGAAGGCGGCCAATATGATGCTGCAATGGGGTTTTGGAAGTGCAACCCATATGGGGGTAAGTGCCACGCCAGGTATGCAGCCCATCGCTATTGGGCGGCAAATAATGGGCAACAACCCATTGGCGGCTGATCTGCAATCTTGCGCCGATTATTTGGGCGGTGACGATGCGGTGAGGCAGGTTAAAGCGCCGTCAGCGATGATTCTTGCCAGCCAAGATAAAATGACCCCGTTAAAGGCTGGATTATTTGTCGCGAAAAATTTAAATGCCAAGTTAACGGTACTCGAAGGCTTTGGCCACATGTTACCGATCGAGGCACCTAAGCAAGTATTAGCGGCGTTACGAGAATTTATCCTAAGCGTTGAAGAAAAATAAGGCGTTGAAGAAAAAAATGAGAGGTAAAATGACAATAAAAAAAGTAGCGGTTATTGGTGCTGGCACCATGGGTTCGGGCATTGCGGGTCAGGTAGCAAATGCCGGTGTCGAGGTATGGTTGTTAGACTTGCCGAGCAATGGTGAGCGGGTCAATGCCTTGGCCGAAAGAGGCTTAGAACGGTTGCGTGAAACGTCGGGTCTGATGAGTAAAGACTATGAGAAACTGATTCATCTTGGCAACACTCGTGACGACTTTCATCAACTAGCCGATTGCGACTGGGTTGCTGAGGCGGTGGTTGAGCGGCTTGAGATAAAAAAGAACTTGTACACGCAGATTGATGAAGTCTGTTCAGACAATACTTTGATTAGTTCGAACACCTCAAGTATTCCGATCAAGCTGTTGGTCGAAGACATGCCGATCGACTTTCGAAAACGTTTTGCTATTACGCACTTTTTTAACCCAGTACGTTTTATGCCGTTGTTAGAGTTAGTACGTGGTGAAGATACGGCTCAAGCAGTGATGGACGAGTTCGAACGGTTTTGCGACCAAGAGTTAGGTAAGGGCGTGATTTCATGCTTAGATACACCTGGCTTTTTAGGTAATAGAGTTGGCTGTTTCGCGATCCAAGCAGCCTTACAAGCGGCCGATGAAATGGGCTTAAGCCCAGTGCAAGCTGATGCAATTTTTGGTCGTCCAATGGGGATACCCAAAACCGGCGTTTTCGGTTTATACGACTTGATTGGCATTGACTTGATGTCGGATGTTGCGCAAAGCTTAGTCAACACCTTGCCTGAGACTGATGCATTTAATCGAGAAGCGCCCAAGTTAGCGCTGATGGTTAAGATGATCGCCAATGGTCAAACGGGTAACAAGCAGGGGCAGGGCTTTTATCGTACTGTTGGCGGTGAGCGTCAGGTTATTGATCTTAAAACCGGTGAGTATACAAAGGCGGAACGACTGGATCTTCCTCTTGCTCTGAAGGCAGAAAAAGAGGGCGTGATGCATCTTTTGAATGATGATTCGATCTATGGCCAGTTCGCATGGCGTGTATTGTCACGGACCCTGAGTTATGCAGCATCGTTGATTCCCGAAGTTGGTAATAGTCCACTCGGCGTTGATGACGCCATGAAGCTCGGTTATAACTGGGTCAAAGGCCCGTTTGCCTTGCTCGATGAAATTGGCATTGATTACGTTATCTCTCGCTTACAAAAAGAGGGTCGTCAAGTGCCGCCTTTCTTAATGCAGGCCGCTGGCTCTAGTTTCTATCGGGTGGATGCTGGCAACTTACAGGTGCGCGTTTTTGACGGCGGTTGGCAAACAATCAGCCGCCCCGAGGGTGTGCTTCGTTTTAACGAAAAGCGTCAAACATTAACACCGCAAAATACTACCGAAGTGGCAAGTTGGTTTAATATTGATGGTATTGCATTGGTCGAGTTTCACAGTAAGGCCAATGCCTTAGATGGCGATTCAATGGCGATCTTAAGTGACGCTATTGATCAAGTTGAAGCGAGAGGCCTGCGTGGTTTAATTATCCATAACGATGCCCAGCATTTTTCCTGTGGAGTAAATTTACAAGCGGTTCGAAACTTCTTCATGAGAGAAGATATGGATGGTTTGGATGCTTTCTTAGCGCACTTTCAGAATACCGTTCATCGCATGTCTCAAGCCGACTTTCCGGTAGTTTGTGCGCCGGTTGGCATGTCCCTTGGCGGAGGCTTTGAGGTTGTATTGCATTCGAAAGAAGTAATTTGTCATGCCAATTCTACTATGGGATTAGTTGAGTCAGGCGTTGGTGTAATTCCTGGTGGTGGTGGTTGTAAAGAAACACTGTATCGCTGGCATCAAAAATTAGGCGGTGGCGATATCTCCGAAGCCGCATGGAAAGCCTTTATGAACTTAGGCTATGGGCGTACCTGTAGCTCGCCTATTCTCGCTAGAGAGCAAGCGATGCTGCGAAGTAACGACCACTTCTTAAATAATCGCGACCGATTATTACCGGTCGCAATAGCCGCGATTGAGTCTGGCCAAGGTCAACGAGCTTTCGAGCGACCAGACTTAGCGTTGCCGGGCGAAGAGGTATTTCATTCGATGGTTAAATGGCTAGAGAATGCTCATGCCGAGGGTAAGTTAACGCCGCATAACGTCGTTGTTGCTACCGAGCTTGCACGCATAGTGACTGGCGGCGAAGTCGCTGCCGGCACCCTATTTAGTGAACAAGATTTGTACGACGCCGAGCGCACTGCTTTCTTGAAATTGGTTTCAACTCAGGCAACGCGGGCGCGCATAAGCTCGATGCTCGACACCGGCTCAGTGGTTCAAAATTAGAATAAGAGAAATCTATTATGACAATTGAATATGATCAGTTAGAAAAAAATGACGCCAATTATGTGCCGTTGTCACCGATTTCGTTTCTACATCGCACGGCGGATATATACCCCGATCATGAATCGCTGATTTATCACGATACTTCTTATACTTGGTCGCAGACTCGCGATCGTTGTGTGCGGGTAGCTTCGAGTTTAGTGTCTCGTGGTATCGGTAAAAATGATACTGTTTCAGTATTGGCACACAACACACCAGAAATGTATGAATTGCATTTTGCAGTACCGATGTCCGGCGCGGTGCTCAATACCATTAATACCCGATTAGATACGCAAACGGTTGCTTATATTATCGACCATGCTGAGTCTAAGGTGTTTGTCGTTGATAGAGGGCTGTGGCCAGTTTTAAAACAGGCCTTGGCTATTGCTGAAAGCCGTCCTGAGGTTATTTTAATTGACGACCCGTACGCCACAGAGGCTGAAAAATTCGAAATGCCTGATGTTAGCGACTATGAAGATTTAGTTACCCAAGGCGATGCAAACTACCAATGGTCTTTGCCTGAAGACGAGTGGCAAGCGCTATCACTGAACTATACCTCCGGAACAACGGGGCGACCTAAAGGAGTGGTTTATCATCATCGTGGCTCGTATTTGATGACCATGGGCACAATCGCATCTTGGAACCTGCCGCATATGCCACGTTATCTTTATTCAGTGCCTATGTTTCACTGTAATGGCTGGGGCCACGCGTGGACCATGGCGGCTAGGGCGGCTACCGTGGTTTGTATGCGAGCATTTGAGCCGAGCTCGTTTTTCGAGTTGCTAGAAAAGCATCAAATAACGCATTTCGGAGGCGCACCCATTATTTTAAATATGTTGGCTAATGCGGCTAAAGAAGATCAGAAAAAGTTTGCCACCGCTATTCAGGTGATGACCGCTGGAGCACCGCCGCCAGCATCTGTATTGCAGAGCATGAGTGCCTTCGGCTTCGAAGTTATGCATGTTTATGGTTTGACTGAGTCTTACGGGCATATTTTACAGGCCGCACCGCAACTAAGTTGGAGTGACCAGAGCCAAGAACGCCAAGCCGAGCTTAAGTCGAGACAGGGCGTTCGTTTTGCCATGACCGAAGCGGTTGATGTTCTCGATACTGATTCAGGCAGGCCAATACCGCACGATGGTGAAACCATGGGTGAGATCGTTATACGTGGTAATACTTTGATGAAAGGATACTTAAAAAACGTGGCCGAGACAGAATCAGTATTTCAAGGAGGTTGGTTTCGTAGCGGCGATCTAGCGGTCATTCACCCTGATGGCTATGTGCAAATTCGAGATCGAGCTAAGGATATTATTATTTCAGGCGGCGAAAACATTTCGTCGGTAGAAGTCGAAGGCATCCTGTATAAACACCCATCGGTTGGCGAAGCGGCGGTGGTCGCCATGGCTGATGATAAATGGGGCGAAGTACCCTGTGCTTTTGTCGAGTTAAAACAAGGTAAGAGCGTTACTGAGGAGGCCTTAATTGAATTCTGTTCAAGTAATATGGCGCGATTCAAAAAACCCAAAAAAGTCATATTTGGACCATTACCAAAAACTGCAACCGGTAAAATTCAGAAGACTGTTCTGCGAGAGCTCTGTAAGTCCGCCGACAATAGTGTGGCTTAGTTACCCTTAAAACAAGTGCGTTAGCTGTACACCAAGTGCAATACTCAGACGGGCGGTCGGTTGCCGTTTCAAATTGACATCAATATCGAGCGTATAAGCACTATTGAATAATAACTCAGCTAGCATGAGTCTCTGCTTTAGTGAATTTGCATCAGTTAATGCCACTCAAAATAGAGTAGGTTGGTTTGCTTGTAATCGCTTTTTATGCTGCTGTATACGTTCTAGTATTCCGAAAACGGAAACACTTAAGCGCTATCAAATAGTTAACTCATAAATACTTTAAGAGACACATCGGGGTCTGCCAACTTAGCTGCGTCGGGGGAGAATTTCTGTTGAATTAATTTTTTCGACAACATGAATTCGGCTGGCGAGTTCAACGCATCTACGGCTATAAGCACCCCTTGCTGCAAATAGAACGCGGCGAACTTCCTACTTTTCGCATCCCCGCGAGTAACTACTTGATCATACCCCTGTAACAAGCCGGCGGTTTGCAGTTTTACGTCATATTGATCAGACCAGAACCAAGGCAATTGATCATAAACGACCCCCTTGCCACAAATTTTTGCGGCAGCAACCTTGGCTTGATCAACCGCGTTGGGTACTGACTCTAGACGAATGCGGCGATTATATAAAATATTGTGATGGTTGCTGCAGTCGCCAATTGCAAAAATAGCTTGATCGTCAGTCTGGGTGAAACCATTGACTAAAATACCATTGTCGCAAGCTAGGCCTGCGTCCTCAGCAAGTTCTGAATTTGGAATAACCCCGATGCCAACAATCGCCGCGTCGAACGGGATTAGCTCGCCGTCTGCGGTAATCGCTTGAAAACCGTGGCCGGTTTGTTCAAATTTCTGCAGTGCCGCGTTTAGTCTAATGTCGACGCCTTCCTCCTTATGCAATCGTTGATAAAATTCAGACACCTGAGGGCTAGTTACTCTGGCTAGAACTCGGTCCATCGCTTCAAATACGATCACATCAACGCCTTGTTTAACCGCCGACGCGGCCACCTCTAGACCGATATAACCGGCCCCAACAATCAATAACTTGGAACCAGCTTTAAGTTGAGACTGAATACCATCAACGTCTTGTTTGGTACGAAGGTAATTTATACTTGGTAAATCGGCACCGCTAATCGGTAGTTTACGAGCACGAGTGCCGGTTGCTAAGATCAAATATTGATAGGCGACTTGCTCACCGCCGTCTAAGCTAAGTGTGTTGGTATCACGGTTGATTGCTTCAACTCGTCGCCCGAGCATTAAGCAGACGTCGTTCTTTTGATAAAACGATGCGGGCCTGATTAGCAGTTTTTCAGCGACAACCTCACCTTTGTAATAGCTTTTGGAAAGCGGAGGGCGGTGGTATGGCAACCCCGGTTCATCGCCAATTAGGGTAATGCCTCCTAGCCAACCAAATTTACGCAGGCTAGCGATAGCTTCGGCTGCCGCGTGGCTAGCGCCGACGATTACTACTGTTGGGCTTGCAACTGAGTTCATGTGTGTCCCTTGTATTTACTTGCGCAATTTACTTAATTGTTCGACATCAAATGTTCGGCATGAAATTCAATGTGTTCACCGATAAATGATGAGATAAAGAAGTAAGAATGATCATAGCCATCTTGGTAGCGAATGCTCATTGGGTAGGCTGCTTCTTTACTCGCATGCTCTAAGCGCTCAGTTTTTAATTGTTCTTTCAAAAAGTTATCGGCAGTGCCTTGATCGACCAGAATCGGCAGTTGAGAGGTTGCAGACTTGATCAGAGTGCAGGTGTCATAGGGCAGCCATGTTGACTTATCACTACCTAAGTAGTTACCAAGTGCTTTCTCGCCCCACGGGCAATTGATCGGCGAGACGATAGGCGCAAAGGCCGAGACAGACTTATATTTGTCGGGGTTGTTCAAAGCGATTATAAGCGCGCCATGGCCACCCATCGAGTGGCCGGAGATAGCTGCACGGCTCCCATCGATTGGGAAATTAGCGTTGATCAATTCTGGCAGTTCGCTGACAACATAGTCGTACATCGCGTAGTGTTCGGACCAAGGTGTTTGAGTTGCATTTACGTAGAAGCCCGCGCCTAGGCCAAGGTCATAGGCGCCATCAGCGTCATCAGCAACACCTTCTCCACGTGGGCTGGTGTCTGGGCAAACAATCGCTATACCATGTTGGTCCGCGTATCGTTGCGCGCCTGCTTTGGTAACAAAATTCTGGTCGCTACAGGTTAAGCCCGAAAGCCAATAAAGGACCGGAACTTTGCTAGTGTCTGATTGTGCCGGTATATACACCGAGAAAACCATTTCGCAATTGAGCGACACAGACTGATGTTTGTATTGCGATTGCAGGCCGCCAAAAATTTTAGTGCTGGATAGATGTTCCATTGATCCGTCGTCGTATCGGTATTTTAATTAGCCTAGTTTACACTGACTTGTGTTGAAAATGCAGGTGGGGTAGGACCGATTAGGGCTAAGAAATAATATTTGACTTGTTGTTGATTATAAATGAGAATGATTCTTATTCGCAAACGAGATTAATAGTGTTATTGCAACCGATGGACGATTCAAATTTTCCAACAATGGCGTCGGACTTTGTCATTCGAACGCAGACTAATCGCTGGGTAATACCCTACAACTGCGAAATCTTAAAAGCACTATTGCTCGAGCAGAACATACATGCCGACGATCTACAGTTTAGTTCAAGGGCTCATTGTCACGGTTTCATCAAGCGACTTTTGTTGTTGGCGGCGCAAGACGAATGTCGCAATTGCTCGCCGTCACATATTGCCGCCCTTGCGCGTGAACTTATTTACCATCAACCTAATTTAGAAGGCTGCGGTCTCTAGGAGTTAACAATGTTAGAACAATATCAATCGAAAGTAGCCGCAAGCGAGGGTTCGTTCGATGATTTAATGGCCAGTTTATTTGTATTGATAACACACCACAGCCTGACCCAATGCCAAGCGTCGCTGAGCCCGATTGTCGAGCGCTTGAACGTATTGTGTCAGCACTCAGAAATTGAGCATTACCCAGAGCAATGGAAGGTATTGGCGAAGATGCGTCATCTTTGGCGTACTAGGTTATTTGATGCCGAGATCGCTGATATGAGGCATTAGAGACATTTTTAATTCGTTCGTCGAGTTATGCTAAGGCCTCTCTAAGTAAAAAACTCACTAGTCACTGTGTATTTAGGCCATCAATACTATTGGTAGATGGTGTGATAGCAATGTGTTCGAAGATGGTTATGCTCACGGAGAGCAAAAGTTAGTAACCGCGAAGCGCTTACTCTCACCGATCGAGTAATCCTATTCAGACAGACTGTCTTTAAACCAGTAATCTAAAATCAATAAGAAGCCCGGTCACTTGATAAGTACCGGGCTTTTTAACGTTAACTACTAATTTGCTGCTCAGCTTAGCGTTATTACTGAACAGCAACGGCGTCTACATCTTTATCTAGTCGCACGATTTGAGCATCTTGATCAGGCTCAATTGTGCATAAAAACATACCTTTTTCTTCCTCCGCAGTTACCCGTAGTTTGACTTTGAACGTTCCTCTAACGGTTTTCATGGTGGCTATCTTGATGCTTTTAACCGCATCGAATTGAGTGTCGGCGAGTGCTTTACATTGTCCAAGTGCTTGATTTTGAGAAAGAGGCTTGGCGGTGGCAATGTTGGCCGATAGTAGTAATGCTGAAGCTGTTAGGGCGATCGTTGATAATGATTTCATGCTAAGTATCCTATATGAGTAGTTTTCAAATGATTGTGTGGGCAAGATCTTTATTAATCGGGTTTCGATTAAGCTGTTCTTGCTGTCTACGAACTCTATTGAAGCGCCTTCGCTGGCTTAATTCTGCCGAAAGTTTAAGCATTTCGACTGAATTTCGAAATCCGGTTGGTTTTTTCGAAATTCGAAAGCCTAAATTCGCGAGAATGAAACTTTAGTGCTAGCTCGAGTGACTTGTCTGCCAATTGAGTGGCATTTGATCTTCAAAAAAACGGTTAGACAGATAACTAATTGCCAACCTAGCTAGGCACATTTGAGGGTAAATACACTTTAAACGAGCTATAATTAGCCCCTTCACTATCTAGATTGATACTTAACAACGTTCTGATGAAACTCTACCAATACCCTAATTGCAGCACCTGTCGACAAGCGGTAAAATTCCTAAATGCAAAGGAAATTAAGTTTGAATCGATCGATATTACTAAGCAGCCGCCGTCGCAAGCCGAGCTAAAGATTATGCTCGACAGTTACGACGGTGATATTCGAAAATTATTCAATACCTCGGGTGTGCAATACCGAGAGCTAAACATGAAGGAAAAGTTGCCAACCATGAGCGCTGCCGATGCTATCCAATTATTGTCTGGTAATGGCAAGCTTATTAAGCGGCCTTTCTTGCTCAATGGTGACAAAGGCATCGTCGCTTTTAAGCAAGAGTTGTGGGCCGAGTTTGTATAGTAGAGAAAGTTAGCGCACGGAATACTCACTGACAGCGGCCATGTTTTGATGGAAACACTATTATTGTTGATAGCTCGAATGCCTTTTGTTTTGATATTCTAATTATTCGAGGCCTCATTAAGTAACTTAGACCGTATAATCGACAGATCATGACAACGATTTTAAAAGAAATGGGTATTCAGCAGTGGCGTTTGCGCCAGCCGCACACTTCGGTTGTGGCTATGTTAGATATCGATCGCACTGTAGACTCTGAGTATTCAGCGCGACAGATAACGGCACCTCCTGAGATCACCTTAGCAACCGCCAACGCCATATCCGGCGATTCAGACACCACTAGCAACGTTGGTGCGGGCGATATAACCGGCGACTTGGCCTCAGATACTGCTTTAGCCGAGATTTCTCGAGAAAGTGACTTAAAGTCGAGCATTAAACCAATGCCAGCACCTGCGTCCGAAAGCGTAAGTGTGAAAATTCCAATGCCTGCGCCGGTGCTTGCGCCCATAGCGATGCCCTCTGAAACGGCGGCAACTTCTGATCCAGCGACGGCATCTTTTGATCCAACTGCGGTACCTATTGATCCAACTGCGGCACCGATTGATCCAGAGCCAAATCGGGTCGCGGAACGGCCAATTCTAAATCCGATGGCAGAGCTCGATTGGCAGGGCTTACAAGGTTTGATTGATGATCAAAACCACTGCCAAAGCTGTGGCTCGGCCAATTCGATTTTAGGTTCGGGAGACCCTAAGGCGGATTGGTTGTTTGTTACTGACGCACCGACCAGCATGGATTTAGAATCGCAGCAGATGTTTTCAGGTCGCGCTGGACAACTTTACGAGGCAATGCTGTTAGCGGTAGGCCATAATCGAGACTCGGTTTATACCACCAGCGTTTTTAAGTGTGCGACCTCGGATAATATAAGTGTCATTCCCAGTTGCGAAAAATTACTGCAGCGACAAATCGAGTTGATACAACCAAAGGTGGTGATTGCCTTCGGAGAGTTTGCCGCGCAGTCAGTGGTGAAATCTAATGAGGGATTAGAAAGCCTTCGTTCGCAAGAATTACGGTGTTATCAAACTAAGGTGAGAGTGGTTGTTAGCTACAGTCCTTGGCAGTTGTTAGATCAGCCGAGTTTGAAGGCGGGTGCTTGGAACGATCTTAAGCAGTGCTTGGCGATTACACACTAGTTATTTCATATCAATTCTTGTGCATTAGTTTACTGAGCAAATGAGTCGCGATCGAGAAAATTTGTTGTCTTCAGCTAAGCAAGGCGGGCTTGGTGTCAGAGATATGCAAAGCCAAGATCTCAAGCAAGTGTTAGCGATTGAGCTTAACGCTCAAGCAAGCCCTTGGGGGCGGCTTTCTTTTGAAGAGTCGTTGACCAAACAGCATCGGTGTCGCGTAGTTGAGATGAATGTAGAGTGTTCCATGACAGCAATCGTTGGATATCATGTTGCCTGTCAAGTGGTAGACGAGTTACACATACTGAATGTAGTAGCCGCGCCTCAATTTCAGGGTTTAGGGCTCGGTCATATGTTGATGTCGGATCTTATCGAGATTGTTGAGCAAACTCACTGTAACAGAGTATTTCTGGAGGTTCGAGCTAGTAATGAAGTGGCACAGAGTTTGTATGCTAAGTGGCGGTTTAAGCAGATTGCTTTGCGTAAAGAATACTATCGGCCGACCTCTGTCGGCCAGCCTAGGGAAGATGCACTTATCTTTATGCGACAGACTTAGCGCCGGTCATCGGCTCATTATTAGCCTGGCTAACTAAAATTAGCCTAGTTAGTCATCACCATGACAGCTTGGTCTAATTTTAGAATTTGGTTTTTAGAGAGATTGTTCCAGCTTAACAAGTTGTTGACCTGTACTTTATATTTCTTGGCAATAGACCAGAGTGTGTCACCGCGTCTAACGTGGTGAACAACACGACGATGTTCTGCGGACTCGCGCTTATTTGAGTTGGCCGCATCGGCTATTTTCGATGCGCGTGACGCGCTCAACGGTATCATCAAGTTTTTTCCAGCTCTTATATTAGTGCCGTTTAGGTTATTGCTCTTTTGCAGCGCTCTAACGCTGACCCCATATCGATGGGCAATGCTACTCAGCGAATCGCCTGGTAATACCTTATGGGTCGAATAATCTATTTTGACAGCGCGTTGGGCGGCTGCAACGGCATGCTCGATATCGCCATCGGTATTAATTGGAATTAGTAGCCGGTGTGGCCCCTCAGGTGAGGTTGCCCAGCGTTTGAAGCCAGCATTTAAATGGCGCAATTCAGCTTGCTCTATACCGGCATCCTTGGCAAATTTTTTCAGATCAATTTGACCGGGCAGCTCGAGCACTTTGAAGTAGGGCTTGCTTTCTATAAACGGGAGCGTTACGCCATAGGCCTCGGGATTGCTGATAACGTTTTTGAGAGCGATTAACTTTGGTACATAACGCCTTGTTTCTAATCGCAATGGCAACTTTTGATAACTGGTGCCTCGACCTTTGCGTTTATTGGTCCTGATTGCACGAGCGACGGTGCCCTGACCTGCGTTGTAGGCCGCTAGCGTTAGAAACCAATCTCCATCAAATCTCTTATTCAGCTGGGTTAAATAATCCAGAGCTGCGTTGGTAGACAAGAGTGCATCGCGCCTCCCGTCATACCACCAATCTTGCCTGAGGCCGAAATGACGGCCTGTCGAAGGGATGAATTGCCATAACCCACCCGCATTTGAGCGTGAAACAGCATCAGGCTTATAAGCGCTTTCTATCGCCGGCAGCAGGGCCAGCTCCATAGGTAGGCCGCGCTTCTCAATCTCTTCAACAATGTGAAAAAGAAAAGGAGTTCCGCGAGCGAACAAACCCTCTAAATAGCTGTCGTGTTCAGTACTCCATTTTTCGTACTGCGTAATGTGTTCTGATTTTAGCTCGGGGAATTTAAATCCTTTACGTATTCGTTCTATTACGTCTATCGCCTCGTAGCTAAGCGTTTTCTCGTTTTGCTCGGCCTCTACACTGGCGCTATCAGATGCTTCGCTCTGGTCGTTATTGGTTTTTTCTACAGTGTGAGTTTTCAGGTCTGGCAACACTGTTACGTCAGATGGCGTGTTACGATTCGCGCAGGCGCTAACGCCGAGTAGTAGAGTTAGCGTTAAAATGTGTGAAAAAGAGGCTTTTAAATTCATCGACGAATAGTAATGAGCTGTTCATCCGGCGTCAATGTAGTTGACTGACATTTCATGTAAGATAATGCACGTTTAAAGTGTTTAAGATTAGCTTTGTAGAGAGTACAGATGTGACAGAAAAGGGTCGTCAAAAAAGTGATGTTAATACCGCTGCCTGGCTATCAAGTAGTTACGCCAAACGTTATTTCGATGTTGAGAGACCGCATATTAGAGCGGGAATAAGGCAATCGATTGGGCCTATGGCATTGCAGCTTGGGGAATACTTGCCTGCATCGGTAGTCGATGATTTTGATCTGCCAATGCTGGTCAAAACTAATGATTGTTTCGATACCACTTCAGATATCGTGGTTGACCCCGCCTTTCTGCCTTTTACACCAGAGGTTTTTTCAACTGTGGTATTGCCGCATGTGCTTGAGAGGCATGAGTTGCCGCACCAAGTGCTCAGAGAAGCCCATCGCGTTTTGATGCCAGAAGGGCATATCGTGTTGACTGGCTTTAGCCCTACCAGCCTGATTGGATTTCAGCGCTGGCTGCGGCCGACGGCGGTGTGTGCTGGACGCTATTACTCAGTTCGTCGTGTAATCGATTGGTTGCAACTATTGGGCTTTGATGTGGTAGGCAGGTCAATGTTTCATTATGCTCCGCTATCTCGCAGCAAGAAATTGAAAAGTACCTTTCAATTTCTCGAATCAGCGGGCGATCGTTGGTTGCCGATGACTGGAGGTGGATATATGATTAGCGCCAAGAAAAGAGAAGCTAGCGCCACCATAGTTGGACGACCAAGATATACCGCAAAAAAATCTAAATTGGTGGCCGCCACGGCAAAAATTCAAGCTAACGACTCAAGTGATTCAAATTTGGATCTCAATACTTAAGCCCTATAACCATGGGGCTTATGGCTTAGCGAGCAGAGTTATATCGTAGGCAGTAGAGCCAAAATCCATACCGGCGGGACGTGTCGCTGGGATTTCCGCCTAGGACTATTTACTATGTTATTTGCTGCGCTTTGAAGATTTTAGACATAAAAATCAGCGGCATTTGGTCTAATGTGTATGTACTTCGCTCCTCAGTGATGAGGGCAATGAAAAAGCCGACCACTTGGCCAATCCTAGTATCGAAGTTTGGTTTGTAATCAGTAGCAACAGCAGTAATAAAGGGTGAATTATGAGTGACTACGAAAGACAGATTGTTCTCGATACAGAGACCACTGGCCTTGAACATAGACAGGGCCACCGAATAATTGAGGTTGGTTGTGTTGAGCTGATTAATCGTAAGCTCACCGGTAATAATTTTCATCAATACGTTAATCCCGACAGAGAGATCGACCAAGGAGCCATGGAAGTTCACGGAATTAGTAATGAGTTTCTAGCCGATAAGCCGTTTTTTGCCGATATTGGCTCGGGTTTGATGGACTATCTTCGTGGGGCGGAGCTGATTATTCATAACGCCGCATTCGATGTGGGCTTTTTAGACGCCGAACTTGAACGAATTGACCCTCAGGCGGCGAAGATTGCCGAGGTGTGTGGCGTACACGATACCCTTTTGCAGGCGCGTAAGATGTTTCCGGGCCAGAGAAACGATTTAGATTCCTTGTGTCGTCGTTTCGATATTAATAATAGCCACCGTGAGTTACATGGAGCCTTACTTGATGCTGAAATATTAGCCGACGTCTACTTATTTTTAAGCGGCGGCCAGTCATCGTTATTACTTGAAGCGAATTCAGATCGAGGCTCTCAATCAAGCCAGCTAAGCCAAAAAGTAAACTTCGCCACTTTAGACTTGCCATTGGTGCAGGCAAGCGCGCAAGAGAAGCAAAGTCATGTAGAATGGCTTAACCGTTTAGACGAAAAGGTAGAAGATCAATGCGTTTGGTCTCGACTCAACGGTGACTCGAATCACTAGCGTTTTGCTGGTTAGATTCCTCAGCCCAAAATACGGTTATCTATGAGCGACGCATCCGTTATTAAAAAACTTTCTGGTTACGACCTGTCAGGTTATAGCCTAGCGGGTAGCGACCTGAGTGGTGCCAAGTTAGCAAATACTAAACTACGCGGTGCCAAACTTGCAGGCGCCGATTTGTCGGGTGCTGATTTGACTGAGGCTGACCTTACTGGCGCTGATTTATCGGGTGCCGATCTTTATCAAGCTAAGTTAGCGGGCGCTCGACTTAATGGCGCGAACCTGAGTCATTGTGATGCGACTTCAGCTAACCTTGTTGATGCCTCGTTGAACGGGGCGATTTTGGTGTTCGCCAAATTGACAGGAGCCAACCTTAAGAACGCAAGCCTAAGCGCAGCTGATCTTAGTGATTGCGATTTGTCTGACGCTGACTTGTCTAATGCAACGTTAAAGGGCGCGTTATTGCGTCGAGCGAATTTGAAAGGCGCCAACCTGAGCGATAGCAAGCTATTTGGAGCGAAATTACAAGAATCGAATTTAAATAACGCTATTCTGCGAGGGGCAGATTTAACCTCGGTTAGATTACGTGGCGCTATGTTAGAGAATGCTGATTTAGTTAAAGTCAGTATGTTTAATGCCGACCTAAGTAATGCCAACCTATTAAATAGTAATTTTGAATCGGCAAACTTGAGATCCACAACGATGCAAAGCGCCGACTTAAAAAACGTTGTATTTGATGGCGCAAACCTTGCATACAGTCGCCTTAGCCGAGCAGACCTGTCCGGCGCGTCACTTGAAGAGAGTAATCTCTGGTCAGCCAGAGTCTCTGGTAGTGTGTTAAGTCATGTCAATGTTAAAGCCGCCAATTTGGTCGCAACCGGCTTGAGTAAAAACTTTGCTTTGGGAGAGTTTCCTGATATCGAATTCTCGAATACCACTGCATGGGATACGTATCAAATACGGCGGCATCAAGTATCGCGCGCGCAGGCTGAGTCAATTAAAAAAGAAGTAAATAAGCGTGGGTTCTTCTCTAGACTATTTTCTCGTTAAACGCCCATCACGTTTGTCACCTTGCGCTAAGGGCTTGTCGGATAACTGTCGGATCAACAGGCATCTATGGATCAACAGGCATCATAGTTAAATGCCGCCTCACAGGCTCACACTAGCCAGCTTTCGCCAAGAGAGGCCTTACACCTAATAAAAATATAATTAAGTGCTCCTGCACGCTCAGAAGCACTTAATTAGTCTAGAAGTTAATTAAGATGGCCGCGCCGCCAACGAGGCTGAGCACGATAGTGTAAGGAAGCGCCATTAGCACCATTTTCATGTACGACAAGCGAATTAGAGGAGCTAAAGCAGAGGTAAGCAGAAATAAGAAGGCTGCTTGCCCATTAGGCGTGGCAACACTGGGTAGGTTGGTGCCTGTATTAATGGCTATTGCCATAACCTCAAAGTGCTCCCGTGTAATAGCTCCGCTTTTCAGCGATGCGGCCATTTCGTTAATGTAAACGGTGGCAACAAACACATTGTCACTGATCATAGATAACACGCCGTTTGCAATGAACATAACAATCGGTTGCGAATCAATTGGCATGCTTAAAACGAACTCGGTAACCGGTGCGAAGAGGTGCTGTTCGTGAATCACCGAAACAATCGCAAAGAACACTACGAGCAACGCTGTGAAAGGTAGAGCCTCTTCAAAAGCGTGGCCGATCTTATGTTCTTCGGTGATGCCGTTGAAAGCGGTAAGCAAGACGATGACCATCAAGCCAATCAAGCCTACTTCAGCTACGTGTTGCTGTAGCGAGACCACCAATACCAAACCAATGATCACCTGCACAATTAGTTTAGCGTTGTCCTTGTCGGTGCGCAGTGCCTGTTGCTCTGCATCATACTCTGACAAAACCGATCGCACGCCTTCAGGCAGTTTGCCACCGTAGCCAAAGATGCCGGTAATCTCGAGTAATACACAGGTGATCAAACCGGCAGCCAGAACTGGCATCGTCACCGGAGCCATGCGTAGGAAAAACTCGGTGAATTCCCAGCCGGCTTTTTCAGCGATAAGTAGATTTTGTGGTTCGCCGACCAAGGTGCATACGCCTCCTAAGGCGGTACCGATCGCGCCATGCATGATTAAGCTGCGTAAAAATTTTCTGAAATCGTCCAAGTCTTGGCGTTTAAATTCGTGTACGCCGTCGTCGCCTGAATGATCATGGTCTTCACTAAACAGTTTGCCAGAAGCAACCTTATGGTAAACACCGTAGAACCCGACGCCTATACTGATGAGAACCGCGGTCACCGTAAGGGCGTCAAGAAAAGCTGATAGAACCGCGCCAGCAAAACAAAAGAGAAAGGAGAGTACGATCTTGTTTTTAACCTTGATCAGCAGCTTGCTGAAGGTGTAAAGCAACAGCTCGCGCATGAAATGAATACCGGCGACCATAAATACCAGTAATAGAATCACTTTCAACTGACCCTCAACCTCGTGATAAACCATATCAGGAGAGGTCATTCCGATCACGACCGCTTGAATCGCGAGTATTCCGCCGGGTTGCAGTGGATAGCATTTAAGCGCCATTGCTAGGGTGAAAATGAATTCACCTACGAGTAACCAGCCTGCTAAAAAGTGAAACCCTGAAAACCAAACGATTGGGTTGATGATTAGAAACGCAATGATAACGTTTTTATACCAATCGGCTGAATTGCCCAAAAAATTCTGACGAAACGAGCTGAAAGTCATTGAAGACATAGTGGTGATACCCTCCAGGGTGTTGATCATTTGCGGCAGCTTCTAAGCCTGCCCGATTAACAATTAGTTAAGCGTGTCAGGTGACTGCCTACGTGCACTTCAGATAATACAACGAAAAGGTCGGTTTGCGGCAATCTTTAAATTCCAAGAATTTGATTTAAGCAGTGGCGGATTCTTTCGTCAAATGTCTCGCGACACTAACGTTAGTGGTAAGAAAAAGTAGCAACTAACAATAATTTTCAAAAAAATTAAATTAGTGCTTGACCAATTTCGACTTGGAGCGTATCTTACGCGCTCCTTCGAGATCAGAGGGGCTATAGCTCAGCTGGGAGAGCGCTACACTGGCAGTGTAGAGGTCGACGGTTCGATCCCGTCTAGCTCCACCAGAAGCTAATTCGATTTATTCGAATGCTATAGCCAAAATGATCATAGGTGAAAGTGAAGGAAATGATTTGCTATCCGCGGATCTTAGACGTCCCCATCGTCTAGAGGCCTAGGACACCGCCCTTTCACGGCGGTAACAGGGGTTCGAATCCCCTTGGGGACGCCATTTAAAAAAGCCTTAGCTAGTAATTAGCTAGGGCTTTTTTAATGGGCGCGTTTTACTCTCAATTTGCCACGCCTTACTGGCATTAGCTTAGGCGCGAATTTGATCAACGCAACATAATGGTTCAGTTCTTTTTAAGTCGATCTTTCGATTAATTAAGCGCAGTACAAATGGATATTGTAGATAATTCAGTTGCACAGCGAAACTATGTATAATTCACACAAAGCCGGGCCGAGGAAGCTGAGCTTTCGAGGTTACGGTTGGAATTAATAAACAAGAAAGGAGAGAGAAAATGAAATTAAAATTAAAATCGAGCCAGTTGCTTATAAGCGCCTGCCTAGGAGCCTTTATTGCGCCGACGGTAAATGCTCAAATATTATTAGAAGAAATTATAGTCACCGCGACCAAGCGTTCGACATCGATTCAGGACGTACCTTTTTCGATCAATGCCCAAACCGCGCAAGACATCAACCGCTCTGGTGCAACCAACCTTGAAGAACTATCTCGAAATGTGGCCGGTTTGGCGATTCAAAACCTTGGCCCAGGTCAAAGCCAGGTAGCAATTAGAGGTGTGTCAGCCGGCCAAATTGTCCGCGACCAACCAGGTGTAAAAGAGCAGGTCGGTGTTTACTTAGACGAATCTGTGATCTCACTATCGTTGTTCACACCCGACCTTGATCTATACGACCTCAGCCGTGTAGAAACATTACGTGGCCCACAAGGTACTTTATTCGGATCCGGATCGGTTGGCGGAACAGTGCGTTACATTACCAACCAACCTAATACTGAAGTTAATGAAGGTTCGCTAGAATTTAACTTAAACAGTATTAGTGATGGTGAGGTTGGTGGTCATGCTAAAGGCATGATTAATACGCCATTCAACGGCGGTAGAGATGCTTTTCGAGGTGTTGCTTACCATACTGAATACGGTGGTTTTATAGACGCGTCTGGCCCTGCTGGCGGCGAAGATGTTAATAGTGGTAGCCGAACTGGCGGGCGCTTTGCAGCGGTATTTAACCCGACTGAAACATTGTCGATTACGCCGCGTTTGATTTTGCAGAATATTGAGACTGACGGCAATAATCGTTCCGAGGTATTTAACTTCCTCGCGGCTGGCGCTGGAGTGCAACTTGGTGAGCGTGAGCAATTTTTATTACTGCGTGAAAGTTTTGAAGACGATACCGTAATTGCTGATTTAACAATTTCGGCTGGTTTTAATCGCTTCGACCTTACCTCTGTTACTTCCTTTACCGATCGTGAAATAATAGTTAGTCGCGATGGAAGCGCCTTGACCCATAGTGTTTCTGAAGATCTAGGCTTTTCGCCATCAGCCAACGCGCTGCCATCAAACTTACTGGATGTCACCGAAATTAGTCAGCTTACCCAAGAAGTACGATTGAGCTCCAATGGGGACGGCGCATTAGACTGGTTAGTCGGCGTATTTTATTCCGACACTGAACGTGACTACCAGCAGACCTTACCAACACCTGGGTACGATGTCTTTACCGATCTAGCGTTGGGTGCAGGCACCTCATCAGCGGTATCTAACGGCTTCGGAGTAGACTCACCTTTTAATTCTGTATTGCCGTATGATCTTGAGCAAATCGCGGTTTTTGGCGAGGTTAATTATCGGTTTACCAACCGGCTCGCATTGACCGTTGGTGGTCGTTTTTACGATTACGACGAAACTCGCACAATTACATCTGGCGGTTTATTCGCCAACGGCGATAGCGGTACGGTCAATGAGACATCAGCGGATGGCTTTAATCCGAGAGTGTTACTTAATTATGAAGCAAGTGACAATATTTCTTGGAATGCGCAAGTTTCAGAGGGCTTTCGCTTAGGTGGTGTTAATGACCCATTAAACTCAACCATATGCTCACCTGGTGATAGAGAGATATTTGGAGGCTTCCAAGACTATGGTGACGAGAGCCTGACTAACTATGAGTTAGGTGTTAAAGGGTCGTATGACACGTTTCAATTTAACGCATCGGCTTTCTACGCCGACATCAAGGATTTGCAAGTAACCTTGGATGCTGGAACCTGTTCGTCACGTATCTCGTTTAACGTTCCTGATGCGCACGCAGCAGGTGTTGAATTGGAGCTAAAAGCTAAGCCAAATCAATATTGGGACTTCTCACTTGCAGCCAGTTTATTAGAGGCCGAGTTTGATACAACGGTTAGAGATAGTAATGGTGGTGTCTTAGGCGGCGTACAAGATGGTAATCGCTTAGCATCAGTGCCAGAGATATCGGGTGCCGCGACGGCGACGTATACCAAGCCTTCTAATTTGTTTGGTTCGGATGGTGATCTGTACTTCTCTGCTACCGTACAACACGTTGGTGATCGCATAACTCAGCCTGGCGACCAAGTTGCTGGTGCCGGCGTATTCAACCCCGGACTTGCTTTTGGCCAGTTGTCTGGTAACGAAGTGATTTCATTGGATCTAGAACTTCCATCGTATGAAGTGGTTAACTTTAATCTAGGCTTTCGGACGGAAAACTGGGACACCGTGTTGTACATCAATAATGTATTTGATGAAAATACCTTGCTTTCATTTGACCGTGAGCGCGGTGGCCGGGCACGTTTGGCATTTCGTACAAACCAACCCCGAACTGTCGGTGTAACATTCCGTCGTGGTTTCTAAGCAGTTGAAAAGTAGCCGTTAGCTAAAAATAGCAGTAAGCTAAAAATAGCCGTTGGCTAAAATGCGTTAGCGAAGGGCCGGTCTATCTAAATAGGCCGGCCTTTTTGCCGCCCAACTAGTGCTAACCTTGATGTTATGTTATCGCATAATTAGAAAATAGCGTATTCTGGCAACCGCAGTTGGGTTGTCATTAACAGCAGCTAGAGTCTTGGTGATCTACTCAAACGATGAGGAAACCAACTGTCTCACGGTGTTGGCACTTTTTTTAACCTAAGTTATTAATTTTAGCCCTCGAATAGACATCTAGAATGTTAAGTTAACGACTTTAGTAGTTAACATCATTTTGATTTTATCTTAGTATTCGAGACGTCTTAGGTCGGTTAATAAAAGTTCTTGAAGAACAGTGTTCTTTCAGGCTTATCTTTTCTGTTTCTGGTGTGCTCAGGCACTGGAAATTCGCGAATTGCGCGCTGTTGATCTCGGCACGTGATTCACCATTGTGTTAGGTGAATGTATTCATGGATTTACGTAGTAGTAATATCGAGCGGCTTATGCAAGAAGACAAGGTCTTCGATGTATTGGTTCTCGGCGGTGGTATCAATGGTGCGGTTTCAGCCGCTTCTTTGTCGGCTAAGGGGGCCAAGGTTGCACTCATTGATAGAGGCGACTTTGCTGGTTTAACCAGTTCAAACTCCTCAAATTTAGCTTGGGGCGGCATTAAGTACCTCGAGTCCCACGAGTATTTCTTAGTCAATAACCTATGTAAAAGCCGCAACCATTTGATGCGCAGCTATCCATCAACGGTTAAAGAGATTCGCTTTCTTACGACCATAGCAAAGGGTTTTCGCTTTCCTTCTTGGTTTGTCTATCTGGGCACTATTTTCTATTGGATAATCGGTCGCTTTTTCACC
>JAFMHC010000022.1:21605-34476 GCA_017854775.1 Gammaproteobacteria bacterium
TCACCCAGGCCCCAGATTATATGACGCCCAAAACAATTAAAGAACGCGAGTCATGCATTGATACATCGAATGCCATAGGGGGCTTTGAGTACTCGGATGCCTACCTATACGACAATGATGCTCGTTTCGTATTTAACTTTGTTCGCTCGAGTATGAACTACGGTTGCGTGGCGGCAAATTATGTAGAGTCACTTGACTCTGTTCGTAAAGACGGCCTTTGGCATACCTCGGCTCGCGATAATATAAGCGGTGAAACCTTTACCATTAAATCTAAGGCGTTAATCAATGCCTGTGGCCCGTATGTTGATCAGCACAATCAACTGACAGAGCAAAAGACCGATCATCAGCATTTATTCTCCAAGGGTATTCACTTAATTGTCGATCGGGTAACCGAGGGTGAAAGAATTCTGGCGTTTTTTGCCAGCGACGGACGCTTGTTTTTCGTTATCCCAATGGGTAATAAAACGTCGGTTGGAACTACAGATACGCAAGTTGCCGATCCTAATGTTGAGGTCACCGAGGAAGACCGTCAGTTTGTATTAGACAATATTAATCAGCTGCTCGACTTAGACAAACCGATTACTCGCGATGATATTATCGCTGAGCGTTGCGGTGTCAGGCCGCTGGCTCAGAAAGGCGGTGATGGCGTTGCCGACTGGGTAAAGCTGTCGCGCAAACACGCGGTGGATACTAATCTTGATGATAAACACTTAAGCATCTTTGGCGGCAAGACCACCGATTGTATTAATGTTGGCGATGAGATTGCTGGCTTGGTTCAGAAAATGGGAATTGAATTGCCGTTTGAAGACTATGTTTGGTACGGCGAAGACGATGATACCGTGCGTGATGAGTTTTACCACCAAGCTAAGTTGATGGACCTAGATGCTTATACGGTAGTTGGCTCAAGTGAACCGCTAACTCAACGACTTTGGCGTCGTTATGGTGGTGTGGCGCTCGAATTGCTAGAAGACATTCGTCAAAACCCCAAACAGGCTGACCGCTTGATGGAAAACGCTGAATATTTACGCTGTGAAATTGAGCACACAGCGCGCTATGAAATGGTTACCAAACTTGATGACTTCTTACGTCGGCGTTCGAAGATTAGTCAGGTAGTGCGTCACCAAGATATTATTGATGCCCCTGGTTTAATGGAAGCCTGCAAGATTTTCTTTGGCGATGAGGCTGAGGCAAAGCGACAAGAATATATCGATTCCTTGTGATCTTACTGGGGTAAGCGGTTGTTAGTTGAATGGTATGTTTTTGATTCGCAGGGCTAGCGCTGAATAAACCTGCTTTCAATCAAACCCAAATAGTCAGTCTCAAATACAAACAAATTTCCTGCATCTGGGTCGGACGCTCTAGCTATAGGGTCTAAGTCTTGCCAAGCTGATGTGACGAACATCAAATTTAAGTTTTTACCACCGAAAGCTACGCAAGTCGGTTGACGTGCGGGGATGTTCACCACTAAGTCTTCTGACCCATCGGCAGCGTAGCGGACTACCGTACCACTAGCCCATTGGGCATTCCAGAGATAGCCTTGTGCATCGACAATCGACCCATCGGGATAACACCCAGATCTGGTCGATACAAAAATTTTCTGCTTACTAAATGTTGCCGTATTTGGATTGTAATCGTATTGGCTGATCTGTCTGCTGGGTGTGTCAGTGTGGTACATGGTTTTGCCATCAGGGCTCCAGCATAAACTGTTAGGAATACTTAAGTCGCCGAGCGTCTTATGCACATTTAACTGATGGTCGAGGCAATAAAGTGAGCCTTTGTAGGTCGCAACTTCAATGTTTTCAACCATTGTCGCGGCCCATAATCGGCCCTGACGATCGGTTCGCCCGTCGTTAAATCGAGTGCCGGGGTTGTCGGTTTCGAGTTTTTTGATCCATTTGAGTGCGCCGGTCTCAGGTGTATAAAAAGCAAAGCCGGATTCGAAGGCGGCAACCAGTCCATCGCCAGACTCCCTCGGTGCAAAGCAGCAGAGCCGCTCGGGTGTGCTCCACTGTTCTAGTTGTTTCGATTCGGGGTCATAGCGATATAGCGTGTTTTGCTGAATGTCGGTCCACCAAAGTTTAGACGCTCCATGGTCCCAGATTACACCTTCACCGAGTTCGTTTTCTACTTTAAGGGTGTCGATTATGTGCACGGTTTTATCTCGCTGAGTTGATTGCGTCGACGATGTCTTTACATCGTTGGTGAACATCTTCAGCGCTACGACCGGCGGTATAAATATCGCTGCCTATGCCAAAACCATCGATACCGGCGGCTATCCATTCGGCGGCGTTGTGTGCTCCAGCGCCACCAACAGCGAGTACTTTAGCATCGTTTGGCAACACCGCTTTAACCGCTTTAATATGGCCTGCACCAAAACTAGAGGCAGGAAACAGCTTCAGATAGCGCGCGCCAGCTCGATAGGCGGCAAAGGCCTCGGTGGGAGTGGCCCAACCAGGCATTGGCGTCATGCCTAGCTCTATACATTTTCGGATCACGCTAGGGCGTGTATTTGGGGTGACCGCGATTTGCCCACCAACCTCAGCGACCAGCTTGGCGTCTTTTTCGTTTAATAGGGTTCCACAACCAATAATGCAATCTTCACCGAGCTCAATGCTCAATCGCTTAATGCTCTCGAACGGTTCTGGCGAATTTAAAGGCACTTCTATGATGCCGATTCCGGCCTCATGAATGGCGTGACCGATATCGATTGCTTGGTCGGGCGTTACGCCACGAATAATGGCCACCACCGGCATTTTTTCTAGCCATGTATCGAGTGCGCTATTCATGTTCATGTTTCTCGTGTAGTTGTTCAAAGATGGCTTCAAAGCCAGATATTGCGATTTTAGATGGGTCGCAGCGCTCGCTGGATACGCCAAAATACTCGAGTGCAAGCGCATAGTTCTGAGTTAATGACGGCTCTCCAATGATGGTGACGCCGTCGACCTTGCCAAACAGCTTGCTAGCACCCATCACGTCGGCACCGATAATCAGCCCCGATAAATAAGAACTAGCGTCGGCGCTGGCCATTTCCCCTAATACTTGTTTGCTGCGAGTGGCGAATAGGGCATGCAATAATTGTGCATCACCCAGAGAATTAATCGCATCAACGCCATCAATGAACGCTGTCTGATTAACGCTAATAACATTGGGTTTAGCAATCAAGATGCTGTGATTACTAAGCAGCGAAAATAATTCGCCAGTAAATGCGGTAAGAAAATTAGTGATTGCCCCATTTTCGACCAGTGTCCATTTATTGTGTGTGCCCGGCAGTGTGAAAAGCCGCTTACTTTTACCGCTATTGTTGTCACTCTTGCTATTTTTTTGTAGTCGAAGCCAGCCAAGCATTTGCAATTCTTCGCCACGCATCACATCGGGCGCGCCTAAGGGGTTTTGAGTTCGTAAGCCAGCTAAGATTGAGAATGAAATACCCCTGCAATTAAACTCGAGCCGGCCAGCCGCAATTTGCGCCGCATCAACTGGGCAACTTAAATAGGGCGCATCTTTCCAGCCAATGGTCGAGCCGACCATGCCTGAGAGAAGCACTGGCATCTCACCCCATTGCTCAAACCAATCTTGCGCTAACTCGAAGAATTTGTCTTCAAAATCGCCCTTGATTTGGCTGATGCCGGAACCAAAACGAGTGTCTAGGATTTTTGCAGCAGCTGCTGGCTTATACTCGCATAAGTATAAGCGTAAATTACTGGTACCCCAGTCGCCTGCGATGAACCGAGTCGTTTGTGTCATTGATGTTTTCTTTTTGGCCGTGGCATTCTACTATTCTAGCTGAAATTGAAATTCCCTCAGGAATTGAAATGTCTAATGCGTTAAGAGTGTGTTTTAATTATAATATAAATAATACTAAATAGTTATAAATACGCTTCTTTGGATCTCGGGGAGTCTCGGGTTCGATCCGGCGGTTTAACTAACTTGAGAACATGAGGTTTTATGAAACCACAACTAGGGACTTGTTACTACCCGGAACATTGGCCGCAGGCGCAATGGAAAGAAGATGCTAAACGGATGGCCGACTTAGGACTGGAAATTGTCCGTGTGGGCGAGTTTGCTTGGTCGAGATTCGAGGCGAAGCCGCAAGAATTAAACTTTGACTGGATGGATCAAGCGGTTGATACGCTTGGCTCCGAAGGCCTAAACGTGGTTATGTGTACTCCTACCGCGACACCGCCACGTTGGATGGTCGACAAGCATCCTGACATGTTGGCGGTTGATGTTAACGGCCATGTTCGCAAATTTGGCTCGCGGCGACATTATTGCTTTAGTCACTTGGGCTACCGTGAGGAATCAGTTCGTATCGCTGATCTAATGGCTAAACATTATGCAAAACACCAAGCCGTGGTAGCGTGGCAAATCGACAATGAATACAGTTGCCACGATACTGTGATCTCTTACAGCGAGGCGGCACGCATTGAGTTCCATAAATGGCTTGAGGCAAAATATGGTTCAATTGATGCGATGAATGTTGCATGGGGAAATGTTTTTTGGTCGATGGATTACGATTCCTTTGTGCAGATTGAGTTACCAAACCTTACGGTTACTGAGCCCAATCCGATGCATAGCTTAGACTTTCAACGCTTTAGTAGTGACCAAGTAGTGGCTTATAACAAAGCTCAAGTTGAGGCTATTAGGCAGCATTCCGACGCTCCGCTTATTCATAATTATATGGGGCGTATCGTTGATTTCGATCATTATAAAGTTGGTGATGATTTGGATATTGCTAGTTGGGATAGCTACCCACTTGGTTTTCTAGTTGATCGCACTGACGCTGATGACGATTGGAAGAAACGATTCGAGAGACAAGGTGACCCAGATTTGCAAGCGTTTCATCATGACTTGTATCGTGCCGTTGGCAAAGGTCGATGGTGGGTCATGGAACAACAACCGGGGCCAGTAAATTGGGCACCTAATAACCCAGCGCCATTAGACGGCATGGTGCGATTATGGACCTTTGAGGCAATTGCACATCAGGCCGAAGCGGTGTGTTATTTTCGCTGGCGACAAGCGCCATTCGCGCAAGAGCAGATGCACGCTGGACTGCTGCGGCCAGACAGTCAGCCATCGGCGGTTTTCGATGAGGTGGCGCAAACGGCAAGCGAGATTAAGCAACTTGGCGATGTTCAAGCTACACAAGCTAAGGTTGCTTTGATATTCGATTACGAAAGTTGCTGGGCGTGGCAAACGCAGCCGCAAGGAGAAGATTTTGATAATTTTGTGTTATCTCTAGAGTTTTATCGAGGCTTACGCAGAAATGGATTGTCGGTCGATATTTTACCGCCAACCGTCGATTCTCTTGAGGGCTACTCAATGGTACTGGCACCGGGCTTGCTGGTTTGGCCTGCTCGACTGCTTAGCTTGCTGGAGACATATTCTGGTATCGCCGTGCTTGGGCCGCGAAGTGGTTCGAAGACAGAAAACTTTAGCATTCCTGACTTATTACCACCGGCAATTCCTAACTTTGATTGCAAGGTGAGTTACGTCGAGACCTTTTCCCGCAGTTCTGATAGGGCTTTGGTGTCGGGTGGGGCAGTAAGAACGTGGCTTGAAACGGTGGAGACCAAGGAAAAGGTTATTGAACGTACAGTTGATGGCACTCCAGTATTGATCGGTGACCAGCAACTTCGCTATTTAGCTGGCTGGCCCAATGGCGAGGCCATGACCAGAATTCTTGGCAATTTAGCGGTCGAAGCAGGGCTTGGCATAATTGACATGCCCGAGGGTGTTCGCAGGCGTTGCACTGGCTCGCACGAGTTCGTCTTTAACCATAACGCGCAGGCAATTGATTTTAGAGGTCAGAGTATAGCGGCTGCAGGTGTCGTTATTAGTTCTTTAGATTGATAGGGCTTCTAAATCGGTCACTACAATAATTGTGGCTACGGACTCTGGGCTACGGACTCTGGGCTACGGACTCTGGGCTACGGACTCTGGATAGAGCGCAAACAGTCGCGAATTAGTCTTCTAGTTCGCGTCGCCGCGCGTTACAATTAGCTTGATTCTTATCTAACTAATTACCTTGTATTGCAATGAAAGTTGAACAGACCAAGCTCGACGGTGTATTACTCGTCACTCCTCAGGTTTTTGGCGATGACCGAGGTTTCTTTATGGAAACCTATAATCAAGAGAAGGCCATAGAATTAGGCTTGCCTGGCAATTTCGTGCAAGATAATCACTCAAAGTCTAGTAAGGGCGTATTGCGAGGCCTGCATTACCAGACACCACAGTGGCAGGGAAAGTTGATACGTGCGGTCCAAGGTGAAATTTACGATGTAGCCGTCGATATTCGTGATGGGTCGCCGACCTTTGGTGAGTGGCTTGGCTTTTATCTCAATGATGAAAATAAACAACAGCTTTATGTGCCAGAGGGCTTCGCACACGGCTTTGTAGTCACCAGCGACACCGCCGAAGTGGTTTACAAATGTACTTCCTTGTACGCACCCGCACAAGAGGGTAGCGTGTTGTGGAATGATCCCGAGATTGGTATTCAGTGGCCTATTACTGAGCCTTTGCTGTCGGCTAAGGACGAAGCAGGGCAACGGCTACGTGACCTGCCACCATTAACGGTTGTTTAACTAAGATGTCGGCGATAAAAAATATTCTCTTGATTGGTCAAAATGGCCAAGTCACGACCTACTTGCAGCGTGCGCTTAGTGGCGATGAGGCTCTAAAGAATTTGCAGTTGCTAGTCGCGGGTAGAGATATTCTCGACTTGAGTGATGTGGCCAGCATTGAGCCGGCACTGGAAGGCATTTCCCCTGACCTGATTATTAATCCGGCGGCCTATACGGCGGTTGATTTAGCCGAGCAAGAGGCCGATGCGGCGTTTACCATTAATCGAGATGCGGTAGCCGTAATTGCCGCTTACTGCGCTAAAAGCAACACGCCATTGATTCACTTTTCTACTGATTATGTGTTTGCTGGAGATGCTAGCGAGCCCTATCTAGAATCAGATGAAACGGCTCCAAACGGCGTGTATGGGCAAAGTAAATTAGAAGGTGAAAATGCAATTTTAGCCTCCGCAGCGCCAGCAATTATTTTGCGTACCGCTTGGGTTTATTCCAATCATGGTAAGAATTTTTATAAAACGATGTTGAGCCTCGCCGCGTCACGCGACCAATTGTCCGTAGTCGGAGATCAAGTAGGGGCGCCAACCTATGCAGGCAGTATTGCCGATGCAACTAAGCAACTTGTAGCGCTAATAGTTGAGCAAGGAGGCATAAACGAGGGCCAGTCAGGGATCTATAATTTTACTTGCCAAGGTCAAACATCTTGGGCCGAATTTGCTAAAGCTATCTTTGTCGAAAACGAAATTACTAATATAACGGTTAATAGTATTCGCACAGAAGAGTACCCAACCCCCGCTAAACGACCTGCTTTTTCGGTATTAGACGGTGAAAAACTAAAGCAAACATTCGATATCAGCTTGCCGCATTGGGGAACCGCATTGGCTCATTGTGCTGCTGAAATCAAGGTTGGATAGCGATGGTGACGTCGGCAATCTCCTAATGGATCCAGCAAAGTCTATCGTCGAATCGCCAAAGCCTTCAGTGGAGGCCAGTTCATTGGAGGACAACTCTGTGACGGCCAATTCTTTGAAGGAGAGTAAAGTAGACTTTGAAAGTGCCGCGTATATTCTTGGTGACCATGGCCCATTCGCTAAGCGGATTGAAAACTATACCGTGCGCGAGTCGCAGGTGGCTATGGCCAGCGCAATTGAAGGGACTATCGCTGATAAACAGACCCTATTGGCTGAGTCTGGGACCGGTACCGGTAAAACCTTCGCTTATCTAGTGCCAGCCTTGCTGTCGGGCAGAAAAAGTTTGGTTTCGACAGGTACAAAGCATCTACAAGAGCAGCTTTTTCATCGTGATATACCCTTGGTTCTAAAAACCCTAGGCTTGAATGCAAAAGTGTCGTTGCTCAAAGGGCGCAGTAACTATTTATGTTTGCATCGCATGATGTTAACTAGAGGCTCGGCACGTCGATTGGATAAAGTGCAACTCGCTGAGTTAGAAGCCATTTCGTCATGGCAACCAATCACTAAAAGTGGTGATATCGGCGATTTAAACGAAGTACCAGAAGACTCTAGAATTTGGCCATCGGTCACCTCAACGGTGGACAATTGTATTGGCCAAAATTGTTCTTTCTTTGAAGACTGCTATGTGAATAAGGCGCGTAAAGCGGCCATGACTAGCGAGGTTGTAGTGGTAAATCATCATCTTTTTTTCGCCGATAAGGCGTTAAAAGATGACGGCTTCGGAGCCTTACTGCCTGATGTAGAAACAGTAATCTTCGATGAGGCTCATCAGATTCCTGATATTGCATCGAACTTTTTGGGCAATAGCTTTAGTTCGTGGCAGGTGATGGAACTGGCTGGCGATACTCGTGCCGCCGAGTTAAAAGAGAAGAGTTTGATTCCTAAGCTAATATTACTGGCCGACGAACTGGACAAGGTAACCGCTGACTACCGACTTAGCCTCGGACTAAATGAGCGCCGTGTTGGCTGGGAAGATTTGGTTGATGAGATACCAAATCTGCCAAAGAAACTATTATCTCTAGCTGAGAAGCTCACCGAGTTTGCTGAAGTCTTAGAGAAAGCATCGGTTGCTGGTGAGGCACTTACTCGCTGCTACGAGCGAGCTTTGGAGCTATCTCAAGACTGCCACAAGCTCGCCGGTGACTCGAACTTAGATGACGTGGTGCGTTGGGTTGAAGTGGCACGCAGAACGTTTAGGATTCATGAAACGCCGCTAAATATTGGTGATGCTCTGAATGCCTATTTTGGTAATAAAGACCAAGCCAGAGTTTTCACCTCGGCGACCCTCTCAGTCGATGGCGATTTTACTCATTACCAACAATTGGTGGGCCTTAGTAGCGATACTCCTCATAGCACCTGGGAAAGTCCCTTCGATTACTTTAACCAAGCGGTTCTCTATGTTCCCGAAGGCATGCCGTTACCGAAAGAGGACGGTTTTGCCGATGCCTTGTTTGAGCAAGTGCTGCCGATCTTGCAAGCCAGTCAAGGGGCTGCGTTCGTGCTTTTTACTAGCTTTAGAATCATGCAACAGTTTGAAGAAAAACTGGCTGATTATGAGTTCAATATTCTGACACAAGGCAATACTAGCAAGCGTGAGATGCTCAAGGCCTTCGTTGAAAAGCCGAATTCGGTGCTGCTTGGAACAATGAGTTTCTGGGAAGGCGTCGACGTGCCGGGCGACGCTTTGCGCTGCGTTATTATTGACAAATTGCCATTCGAATCACCGTTTGACCCGGTTATTAAAGCGAGGTTAAACGCCATGCAAAACGGCGGTCAAAATCCGTTCATGAATTATCAGGTGCCGCGCGCGGTGATTACCTTGCGCCAGGGTGCTGGCCGCTTAATTCGCAGTTCACAAGATAAGGGCGTGTTAATGATTTGTGACGGACGATTGCGTACTACCCATTACGGACGAGTGTTTTTGAATAGTTTGCCAAACATGCGACGTAGTAATAAAAGAGATAAAGTCGTCGCCTTCTTGGCTCGTTTAGCCGGCTCCAAGGGCTCAAAGGCTGCGGAATGAGTATTATCTTAGCAATCGAAACGGCTACGCCATCGTGCTCAGCGGCACTGCGGATAGACGGCGAGGTGGTGGTTCGAGCTGAGGTTGGCAATAACATTCATTCGCAAGTATTGCTTGGAATGATCGAAAGCCTATTGGATGAAGCTCAGCTGAGTGCGCAGGCCTTAGATGCTGTTAGTGTCGGTCAAGGACCAGGCTCTTTTACTGGCCTGAGAATTGGTGTAGGCGTTGGCCAAGGCTTGGCGTTTGGCGCTAATTGCCCGATGATCGGCGTATCGTCTCTCGACGCACTCGCTTTACAAGCTGCTGCCTTACAAGCTTCGGCCCTACAAGCTGCGCGGCATAATTCAATTATTGCCGCAATTGATGCTCGTATGGGGGAGGTTTACTGGTGTGAGTATGAAAAGATTGGCGATCATATAAAGCGCCTATCAGGCTTATGCGTAACACCGCCAGCTGAGGTACAATTTTCAGATGCTGATGCTGATGCTGTGGGAGTGCTGGTAGGCAATGCTTGGTCGGCTTATCCAGATCAGTTTAGTGCATTGAGCGAACGGTCAACTGAAATACAAAGCTCGATTATCTATCCTAGTGCTGGCTCGTTGCTGTGCCTTGCGGAAGAGCAATACAGGCAGCGAAATTGGCTTTCTGCGGCGCTGTTTGCGCCAATTTATGTGCGTAATGATGTGGCTAAAAAATCGACCAAAAAATTACCAGGTAGGCGACCTGAATAAGTCTAGTAATTCTTTAGTCATAGCCAAGCTCATTGTCGCCTCGGTTGATATTCGGCAGGACTAACAGATTACTTCAAATTCTTTACTGGTGATTTTTCGATCATTAATTCTGATTTCGACGGTCCAGGGGCCAACAAACTCCTCAAGCCCAGCGGCGGGATTGATCCATTGAATCATTGCCGCTCCTGCTGACGGCGATAAGCTTAGCCAACTCCATAGACGGGTTTCATCAGCGACCACAGTAAAGGGATATTCTGTGCGTTCGCGTTCGGTGTTAGAAGGATCTATCCAGACAATTGCTAAATCGTATTTAGTTTTGGGTAAGTGACTGAGTTCGACCACGGTGAAGATTTTGTCAGAGCAGCCGAAGCTACTTCTTTCTTCCGTCAGTGGGAATTGGTGTTGATCACCAAGGGCAAAATAAACTTTTGAGCTGGCTTTATTTTTTTCAGCGGCAGACGATGGCGTTACCGAGGTGATAAATACAGACAAAAAAGCCATCGCTGAAACGATGGCCCTTCGGTTTAATAAATCAATGTTCATCATTGCTATTAGGGTAGGGTTTGATAGAACAAATACAAACGAGTGATTTATTGAAAATATATCTATTAACTAGCAGTCAGCTAGCTTGCTTACGAGCGGGTCAGTGTGATGCTGCCACTGCCGGACTCGCTTGAACAGCTGGTAGTAGCGGTGACAAGCACATAGGTTCCCGATAGCGTATTGCCGTTATCGCTAATAGCTAGCTGAAGGTTGGCTCCGCCGATAGTGAGGCTAGCGCTAGCGCCATTATTGGTTCCGGCTACTAAGCCGTTGATCAAGCATGTATTTCGGTCGCCGGTATCAAAAATAGCATTCCCAGTTATAGCGTCAGAGTCACTAAGTTGGGATAAATTAAGCGTTACAGTTCCATCTTGAGTTCCTTCAACATTTTCGAAGGATCCGGTGAAAACCCCGCTTAGGGAAACGTCTAGTGGTGCAACAGTTGAACCACTGCTACAAGCAGATAGCAGAATGGTAATGAATAGGGTGAGGGCTAAGTTTTTCATAAGATGGATTCAGTATCGGTTATATCTATTTGTTATTTCAAGAAATATATCTTAAATCAGTAGGGAGGGGCAAGCCTGAATAGCTGTTTTTATTGGTTTTGTGATTATTGGTGATTACCTGCGGCTTGTCTATCACGTGAGCGTAGATTGATAGTTAACCTTGGTTAAGATTCATTAAACGTGCTACATGCACTGATGTGTCTCTGCTTTGCACGATTTCGATGGTGTAGTCGCCAATTCTAAAGCACGTGGCGGCATCGGGTATATCCTCAAGATGATGGATAATCAGTCCGTTGACCGTTTTCGCATTCTCGGTTGGCAAGCTCCATTGTAATTGACGGTTAATATCGCGCAAGTAAGCGTTGCCGCGAACCAAGTACGAGCCGTCTTCTTCGGGCGTGATCTCGTCGTCTAAGCCTGGAACGCTCGAAGTGAATTCACCGACGACTTCCTCAAGTATCAGCTCAAGTGTCACGAGACCCTTGATATCGCCGTATTCGTCGACCACAATTCCAAAGCGTCGACGCTGGTCTTGCAGGTTAGTCAGTGCATGAGTGATCGAGGTGTTTTCAGGGATAAAGTAGGGCGCACGAATCATGCTAACCATGGTTTCTTTGTTGAACTCAGCCATTTGCGACAGGTAAAACATTTTACGTATGTGTACCACGCCTAAAACGTTGTCTAGCGAGCCTTGAAAAACCGGTACGCGAGTATGGTGAGAAGTTGCTAGCTGTTCGACAATTTCATCCCATTCGTCATCTAAGTCAATGGCCTCCATGTCTGACCTAGGCACCATTACGTCTTCGACGGTTACTTTCTCCATTTCGAGTATGCGTAATAGCATTTCTTGGTGCGACGTATTTAGCATGTCGCCTGATTCATTGACGGCCGCGCGTAACTCCTCGTTACTCAAAGCATCCCCTTGGGCTTCTACCCGAACACCGAGTAGCCGAAGCAAACCGTTTGAAAAAAACTTGACCAGCCATACAAACGGCGCGAGGGCTATTTGCAAGAACGCCAGCACCCATGCTGCGGGAAAGGCGATACGCTCTGGATTTACCGCTGCTAGCGTTTTAGGCGCTACTTCGGCAAAGATCAAAACCACAAACACCAGCAATAGCGGAGCGTAAGCTAAACCCGCGACGCCATATAGACGTAAGGCGATCACCGTTGCCAGAGTCGACGCGGCAATATTTGCCACATTGTTGCCAAACAGGATGGTGCCGAGTAATTTATCTGGCGCGGACAATAATTTTAGCACCAACATGGCGCTGCGGTTACCTTGTTCGGCACGTGTCTTAATGCGGTAGCGATTTACCGCCATCATGGCTGTTTCTGATGACGAGAAAAACGCTGAAAGCAGTATCAGCAAAAATAGGGCAAGGAATAGTATTCCCAGAGGAACTTCGTTCACTGTGTATTCACACTCATGATAGTCAAAATATGCCGTAACATTCCGGCTAAGCGTATAGTATCACTTCAAACTTGGGTGCGTGTATAGTAAAATTTGCCACCTAAT
>JAFMHC010000221.1:0-5924 GCA_017854775.1 Gammaproteobacteria bacterium
AACAGACGCGGCGGCAAGGACACCATTCAATTCTTCGTCACTGAATAACTCGCGCATCGACTGACGCATAGACATAATACTTCTATGCTCGACGGCAACTCCTTTTGGTTGTCCTGTTGAACCCGAGGTATAGATGACATAAGCCAAATTGTTCGCTGATGGTCGTACCGAGTTATCCGTATGATCCCCCAGTTTATTGATCCACAATAGTTCCCGCACTTCACTGCATAGATCGGCAGCGCTTTCAGTATCAACGATGGCTGCTACAGCAAGAGAATGCGCTAACATATATCTGATCCTATCTTTTGGATATGTGTGATCCAAGGGAACATACGCGCATCCTGCTTGCATGACACCAATTAGAGTAGCCACCAGTTCCCAAGAACGGTTCATACATACTCCGACTAATGATCCTAGTTCTACACCGCGATTCTGAAGTTCTCCAGCAACCTCATTTGCGCGTTTCATGAGACGCTTATAGTCTATATTAGCCTCGCCATCGATAATCGCAATCCGATTTGGATGTTCTAGCATTTGCTTCGCAATCTGCGCACAAATTGTTTCTTCCAAATCATGGGCAGTCAATGCAATTATCTCTTCTGTATTACTCACTCCTGCTGCACCCAACATGCGTTGTCCGTTACTAGCAATTTCGTCATCGGTCGAGCCTGATTTAATACGGTCTAATTTATTCGTATTGGTAGACAGCTCGCTAAAAAATTGAGTTAGTTTGTCCATTTATACCTCCTTTTATAATTGACTAGTTTGAGTTCAAAGAGTAATTCCAAAAACCTTTCCGGACTCAACTGTTGCTGCGGGGATAATGATTTCCCATCAAGCATTGTGCATGACAGCACCGGTTATCTCGAACGCGGGAGACTCCGTTCCCTTATATGCCACCAAGCTAATTTGGTTAGACAGCTTTACTGATATCCATAACTAAGATCCATAACTAAGATTATCTTCTCAGTATTGATATTCTATCATTGACTTTATTTTTGGTGTTTTAGCTCAGGCCTAGCATTAACGCACAATATTTCGAAAAGCTTCATTTGAGAGATCTCACCAAGCAACTCTCTAAACCTCTTCTAACTCCGCCTTATACAAGGCGCTATTCTCTGTGTAATGAGTAGCACCCATCTTCAACATAGCTTGGGTCTTTCCATCGAGTTCTTTAACCACTTTTGCCGGTGAGCCTAACACCATTGAGCCATCGGCTATAACCATGTTCTCGGTTACCAAAGCATTGGCTCCGATCAGACAGTTTTTGCCAATCTGGGCACCGTTTAGTATCACCGCGTTCATACCGATAAGTGTGCCTTCGCCTATGGTGCAGCCGTGCAGCATTACTTTATGGCCGACGGTGACATTGGCTTCTATGACGATTGGGTAGTTGTCATCAACGTGCAAAATAGAGCCGTCTTGGATGTTTGAATTTTCACCAATGGTGATAGGTTCATTGTCAGCTCGTAATACGCAATTGAACCACACGCTGGCATTCTCATGCATCACCACCGAACCGATTAAATCGGCTGAGGGTGCAACAAAACAAGAGGGGTGAATATCGGGTGTCTTATCACCTAGCTTGTAGATCATCTAATTACATTCCTGATACGAGGTTGATCATTACGCCAGCGGCGACAGCCGAGCCGATTACGCCAGCGACGTTTGGCCCCATAGCATGCATCAATAAGAAGTTTTGTGGATTGGCTTCTAGGCCGACCTTATTGGCAACTCGTGCTGCCATAGGCACTGCTGATACACCGGCAGCACCGATTAATGGATTGATTTTATGCTTTGAAAACTTGTTCATCAGCTTAGCCATCAACACGCCAGCGGCGGTACCAATACAGAATGCGACTGCGCCTAAGCCCAAGATGCCGAGTGTTTCATAATTGAGGAACATCTCGGCGCTCATTTTAGAGCCAACACCGAGACCCAGAAAGATGGTGACGATATTGATTAGCGCATTTTGCGTGGTATCACTCAAGCGGGCGACCACGCCGCACTCTTTCATAAGATTACCAAAGCAGAACATGCCTAATAGTGGTGCGGCATCGGGCAGTAAAAATGCTACCAGCAGCAACAGCGTAAGCGGAAAGATGATTTTCTCGGCGCCGGATACAGTTCGCAATTGCTCCATCTTAATTTCGCGCTCAGCTTGAGTGGTCATTGCGCGCATGATTGGCGGTTGAATGATCGGCACTAAGGCCATGTATGAGTAGGCGGCCACGGCCACTGCACCCAATAACTCAGGTGAGAGTTTACTAGTGACGAAGATCGCCGTCGGACCATCGGCCCCGCCGATAATGCCAATAGAAGCGGCGTCACGAATGCTAAAATCAAGTATGCCGAAATGACCAAGCGCGACGGCACCCAAGACGGTGCTGAAGATGCCAACCTGCGCCGCAGCGCCTAACAACAGGGTCTTTGGGTTCGCGAGTAGCGGACCGAAGTCGGTCATTGCGCCAACGCCCATAAATATAATCAACGGGAAGAGGCCGGTTTCAATCCCGGCGCTGTAAATGTAGTAAAGCAACCCACCCGGGCTGGTCATATGACCGGCGGCATCGTAGATCGGTGCTAGCTCGAAGCCCGCACCAGGGATATTGGCGAGTAGGGTGCCAAAGCCTATTGGCACCAACAATAAGGGCTCGAAGCCTTTGCGAATGGCGAGGAATAAAAGCCCTAAACCAACCATCATCATAAAGATTTGGCCCGCTTGTACTTGTGCCAAACCTGAGCTTAGCCAGAGAGTGTTTACGTTATCCATAGTCTGAAAGCTCCTTAAGCGATGCTCAGTAAGCTGTCGCCAACTGAAATGCTGTCGCCCTCGCGCACATTAATACTGGCGATTTGACCATCCTTTGATGCGGTAATATTGGTCTCCATTTTCATCGCTTCCAAAATCAATACGGTGTCCCCCGTTTTGACCTGTTGGCCGACGCTTACCGGAACGTTAATTACGTTTCCGGCCAGCGGAGCGATAACCGGTTCGCCTGCTGACACTGGTGCGGCAGAACCTGTTGAGTCGGCAGTTGAGCCGGAAGGTTGGCCGCCAATTGCGGCGATGCCAGAAACATCGCCACCTTCGGTTACCGTTACGGTGTAGCTTTGGCCTTCTACATCAACCGTATAAATTCCGTCGCCGGACTCGGTGGTTGGTGTTGAGCTCGGCGCTGAACTTACTGGCTTACCCGTCGGTACTGGCTCAAATGCGCTAGGGTCGTGGCGGTTTTTGATAAAGTTCAAACCAACTTGAGGGAATAGTGCGTAGCTTAAAACGTCATCTATAAAGTCTTCACCCTTCTTAGTATCGAGCTTATGCTCGTTAACCAAGCCTTGAAATTCGGCGGTTAGCGCTTCCATCTCATCGTCGATTAGGTCAGCAGGGCGGCAGGTGATGGCCTTTTTACCTGGCTCTAAAACGCGCGCTTGTAAGTCTTTATTTACTGGTGCCGGGGTAGCGCCATATTCGCCGCGAAGTACGCCAGCGGTTTCTTTGGCAATGTTCTTATATCGCTCACCCATCAGTACATTAATCACTGCTTGAGTGCCGACTATTTGCGAGGTTGGTGTTACCAGTGGAATAAAACCAAGGTCTTCGCGCACTCTAGGTATTTCGGCTAAGACGTCGTCAATTTTGTCTTCAGCCCCCTGTTCGCGCAACTGGCCTTCCATGTTAGTGAGCATGCCACCGGGAACTTGAGCTACTAAAATACGTGAATCGACGCCACGTAAGGAGCCTTCAAATTGAGCGTATTTTTTCCGCACTTGGCGAAAGTAAGCTGATATCTCTTCCAATTTTATAATGTCTAAGCCGGTGTCTCGTTCGCCACCCTCAAAGATTGACACTACAGATTCAGTTGCCGAGTGCCCGTAGGTCATCGACATAGACGAGATGCTGGTATCGACATTATCAATGCCGGCTTCGACGCATTTAGTAATCGTCGCGGTACTCAAACCGGTGGTGGCATGAGCATGTAATTGAATTGGTATGTCGATCGTTTTTTTGAGTTCAGTAACCAGATCGAAACCGACATAAGGCTTGAGTAAGCCGGCCATGTCCTTAATGCATATTGAGTCGGCACCGGCATCTTCGAGTTGCTTGGCCATGTCGAGCCACATCTGCGTGGTATGCACTGGGCTGACGGTATAGGAGAGTGTGCCTTGAGCGTGTTTGCCGACTTTGCCAACGGCTTTCAGTGCGGTGGTCATATTGCGCATGTCGTTCATGGCGTCAAATACACGAAACACATCAATGCCATTAATCGCACAACGCTCGACAAACTTATCGACCACGTCATCAGCATAGTGCCGATAGCCTAAAATATTCTGACCACGAAACAGCATTTGTTGCGGTGTCTTAGGCATTGCCTTTTTGATTTCGCGAATACGGTCCCAAGGGTCTTCGCCTAAGAATCGAATACACGAATCAAAGGTCGCGCCACCCCAAGATTCCATTGACCAATAGCCAATCTCGTCAAGTTTTTCAGCAATCGGCAACATGTCGTCGATGCGCATGCGAGTTGCCAAAAGAGATTGATGTGCGTCGCGTAAAACGACTTCGGTAATTCCTAGTTTTTTAGACATGTTTTTTGTGACTTGTATTTGTCGCTAAGTAAGTTTGCTGCCTATCGTTGACGATGCGCAGCAACGGCTTTTTCAATCGCGCTGACAATGTGTGGGCTTACGGTTAGTGGGCTATTGGCCGCTATCGGGGGCGCCTGGCTGGGCGCTTGTTCTACTTTAGTTGCAGGAGTAAAACGGTTCACCAATGTCGACATCAGAATGGTGGCGAACACCAATATTGTTAGGAAGACAAATACGGTACCCATACCGAACAGCATTAGGTTGAGGCCTTGATCAATTAACGTATCTTGCATTTTAATTTAACCTCATCCGTTAGGTCTTATAGATTGGTTGCTATTTAATTCAAGGCCTACTTTACATCAATATGTGCAGATTTTTTAGTCTGAAACGTAACTAATTTTACTGAAGGCCCTCTCGCCGCATTATATTTTGCCAAGCACGCCACATAAAGCTTGATATAAATGTTCGCAATCAAGTGTGCCGGCGGTTTCTCTGATTGAATGCATGGCCCATTGTGGGGCACCAATATCAAGAGTTTCGATGCCGATCTCAGTGGCGGTAATCGGGCCGATGGTACTGCCACACCCCATATCCGAGCGAGTGACGAAGGTTTGTACCGGTATATCGAGTTTGTTGCATATCCGCTTGAACTTAGCCGAGCTGATGCTATTGCTTGCGTAGCGCTGATTGTTGTTGATCTTAATCACTGGGCCAGCATTAAGAATTGGGCCGTGATTTTGGTCGTGTTTATCAGCGTAATTCGGGTGCAAACCATGCGCGTTGTCACATGAGACCATGGTCGAACGAGTAATCAGTTGGGTCATGCCGGCGGGGCTATCGGTCAGACGTTGCAGTACCGATTTTAATAACGTGCCTTGTGCACCCGAAGTTGATGATGAGCCTACTTCTTCGTGATCTGTAGAGATAAACAATGAGGCCTGATCTGAGTCAGTATCTAATATTGCACGTGCGCCTATATAAGTGCTAAGTAAATTATCAAGGCGGCTGGCACATACGAACTCTTGATTTAAGCCAACCAAGCTTGGTGCTTGAATGTCATAGCAAGACAGCTCAAATTCCAATACTTGGCTTGCCTCGGTATAACCTTGCTTGGCTAGCTGCTCAAGCAATAATTGTTTGAAATCAATGTTCTCACCTTGGCCAATAATAATCGGCAGGTGGTTTTGCGGATTGATCACGCGCGTGGTATTCGCGTCTCGGTCCAAGTGAATCGCTAAATTTGGAATGATCGCAATAGGCCGTTCAAAGTCAATAAGCTCATGAAACAGCGAGCCGTCGTTGGCAACGCCACTGACTCGCCCTGCAATCGA
>JAFMHC010000221.1:5934-7352 GCA_017854775.1 Gammaproteobacteria bacterium
AATCGAGAGTTCTCGATCGAGCCAAGGGTGTAATAACACGCCGCCATAAACTTCGACGCCAAGCTGGGTATAGCCGTGTTTTTTGATTTCTGGGTTCGGTTTTATCCGTAAACATGGGCTATCGGTATGCGCGCCAAGCATTTGAAACCCTTGTTCATAGTCACTGCCAGTTCGAAACGCGATTATCGATGAATCGTTTCGAGTGATCACATAGGCTTTGTTGCTCTCAATACTCCAGTCATCGCCCTCATCTATATGTTTGAAGCCATTCGCGGTAAACATTTCCAATAGAGTTTTGGTTGCGTGGAATGGCGTAGGTGATTTAGCGATGTAGTCGCAAAGCTGGGTAGCGATGGTGTGAGTCATTTGAATATGGGCCGTTTCTTTGAATAAACGACGTTGTAATAAACGCCGCTATTTGAATATGATCAATTAAGCCCTATTATAACAGGACTTAGGTTATTCATACGGTCGCTTAGCGTGTTCTCCTCACTACTTATTATTGCCGCAGTTGGCGCATTAATGTACGCCCTTAGACGGTGGCAGTCGCTACCCGAAGCTGAGCGTGCTGGCTTCGCTAAGAAAGCCGCACTTTATGGTGCTGCAGCGGTAGTATTGGGCTTGGTAGCAAGCGGCAGAGCGCACTGGCTTATGGGCATACTAGCTGGGCTATTGGCATTAGCCGGTCGTGTGGCGCAACTTTCTCAATACGCACCCATGTTTAAAAAGATGATGGGCGAAGAAGCCGAACCGGCTCAAGCGGGTTCAGTCGCATCTAGTCAACAAGGTATGAGTCGGCAAGCCGCGGCCGATATCTTAGGGGTTGATGTTAACGCTCAGCACGATGACGTGCGCATGGCACATAAACGATTAATGCAAAAGATGCACCCGGATCGCGGTGGCTCTGACGCGTTAGCGAAGCAGATTAACTTGGCTAAGGAAGTGTTATTGGGGTAGGGGCAACGGGTTTATGGTACACGTCTAATTTAGATAAATGATGGTTTATTGTTTATATCACCCTATAGGGTGAGGCGCTTATTTACTAAATAATCTATTATTCGTTCCAGTGTCGCTTGATCAATGGCGGTTAACATTCTCAAAGCTTCTTGAGTTGGGTAATTCGGAAAATACTCGTTTTAGATGTGCGTAAATTAGTCAGGACAGACACGCGGACAAATACATTATTTAATCAGAAATGGACTATTTTCCCCTATCTATTATGAAAGGCTTATAACTCACTTAACCTTGTTCTAAAGGATTACAAATGGAAGGTTTAAAACATCGAATATTTCGCGGCTATCTTATTGGCACTAAATTTAAGCAATTGCTAAAAACGATACCGCTGCTATTTCTTACTCTGTATGCGAACCAAGCGTCGGCGATGGAACTGTGTGACTCGAGCCTAAACCGCTACGGAC
>JAFMHC010000222.1 GCA_017854775.1 Gammaproteobacteria bacterium
CGTACGTTACGCCTGGGAACGAGACCGCAAACACTGAAACTGATTCGCATTAGCTGAAAATACTTGACTGTGCTAGCGGTGTGAAGCTGAGTGTGTTGGAATTTTGAGATGGCTTACAATAATTATGAGCCTTAAAATTAGATATTAATAAACTAATTTATGAAATATCGAAATGGATACAGGCAAGCAAATGGCGACTAGGCAAATTAAATTAGGATACGTGGCGTTTTTTACTACTTGTATGATTTTAACGTCACAGACGTTGAGCGCAATGGAAGGCTACGTTCCATATTTCAACTACCAACTACAAGCTACCTATCGCGCCGCACCGGCTTATCCTCGCGAAGAACTCAGGTCTGGAAACGCTGGCGGTGTGAGTTTAGTATTCCTAGTTGATAGGCATGGAAAACCATTCGCACCAACTGTTCTAGGGTCTACGGCTACGTCGTTTGAAATTACTTCGCTTAACGTGCTGACAACATATCAATTTCCACCTTCCCCTGATAGTGAAACTAATGTTATCGGCCGAGTTTCACTTAATATTTATTACGAACTTGAGACATATCCTTCGAGACCATCTAAGAAGTTCAATAAGTTATATAAAAAAATTTTCCGTCAGATCAATGATGAATCTAAAGACAAAGAATCTCTCGCAAGGTCACTGCGAAAGATGCGAAAAATCAATTCAATTCCACCTTCTGCGATTGGATATCTAAATTTATTGGAGTACAAGTTCGCTTCCAAATTTGGCTCGCAAAATGAACAACTTATCGCATTGCAAACGGCCGATATTGGATTCACCCATCGTAGTGAATCGAATAAAAAATTGGAGCAGCTTAGGGTTTTTAATCTCGATAATTTAATTCGTACCCAACAAAATATTAAAGATTATGGTAGCGCTCTCTATAATTTTGAATTGCTACGCAAAGTCGACGCTGATAAGGCATCAATCATCGCTAAGGAAATAAAGGAAGTTTTTGTTTGGATGAATAACGATGAAAGCCTCGAGACACCAGTGGTCATTTCTGAACGCGGTAATACTTCGTTTTATTTGTTAAAGAATCAAATGTCAATTCGAAAGATCTCAGGCACTTTTACCAAAGTGATACTAAGGTGCGACCAAATGCATCATGAAGTTGCATATACTAATGATTTAACTTTTGATATCCCCAAAGAATGGGGAACATGCCACCTCGAAGTGATCGGCGATCCAGGGGCAACAGGGATACTTACTCAGTCACCAGTAGACTAAAGAAGGTTAAGCACAACTAGCAGAAATCGGTGGCTTTGGGCGGTTAGCTTTAGTCTCATTGCAAATTAAAAATGGCAAGTTCATACTTGGTCTGTGTGAAAGCTCAAATTTCAAATTTGCCAAGAGTGTGCAGATAATATCTCGCAGAAGGGCTGATAGAATTCTGTAATTGATTGAAATAGCGATAGCCAAGTACAGCAAAGTGTTTGATTGAGAAGATCTTAGGTATAAAACTGGGCTCATAAGCTCACTTTACAGCTTTCACGCCGCCTTACTCAGAACAGTCATTTTGACTGGTTCGAGGCACGCTCATTTAGAATGTCGGATAATAAAACTGTTATGCATATGAATAATTTTTCCCCACTCTTTATAGTTATAGCATTGCTTTGTAACCAAGCGTTTGGCCATGACATTGAGCTTAAAAACTTTAGCAATGGGTTATACAAGAAGAATTCTTTTGAATATCCCGCATCATTAACTGATACGAATTTAGAAATAATTCTTAAAGAGATAGCAATCGTTACTTCCCATCCAATTTTTTATATAAGGCAAAATGGCGATCACCTTTACTCAGTGGTTACGTGTACAACAGGAGAAAGCGTCGAGGGGAAATGTAAGTCGGGAGAATCGTATTTGTTTGGGCAAGGAGAGGTGGCTTTTTCTAACTTTACAATAACACCCAGTGAAATTGGGTTTATAACACCTAAAAGTGAAGATGGAGACCTCATTAAATCGCTAAAATATTCGTTTGGAAGGTATGAGAATGTTCCCTTTACCTATGCATCAACTCTTTCGAGAGAACAGATAGAATTAGTGATTGAAAAAACTTTAGATTTAACGAAGCATGAAATTATGTCTGTTTACCCATCACGAGAGAGTTTCTCTAAGTACACCATTATGACTTGCTCTTCTGGTGCAAGAATAACATTTTACTGTAATGGAGGTCGGTCATACGAGTTTGATTTTAATACCTATAAGATCAAGAAATCAGGTAATTGGGTTCAATAGAATTACTAACAAGCTTGCAAAATACGTTTGCGGGACGCGCGCTCAACGCGCCGATTGCAAACGCGTTGGGCGAATAATCAAATTACCAAAGCCGACATTCGAGCAAGTAAAATACTTTTTGATAGGTACCGCTCATATTCTGGCTAGATCGTTGAGACTGTTACACCCAAATTGAGTTACAACACATTAGCGCAAAAGGGTTTTGGCATCCAGCTATTGATCGATCTCATCAAGCTGGCTATCGATTGGCGTTTCTTCTTCGATTTCAGGCAAGCGCGAAACCTGCATTAAAATACCGAATTTCGGGTGGTCAAAGAAGTGTTTTTCATCTAGCTTAAGTCGTCGGTTTTCCTTCATTCTGAAACCTTTGTAATCAAGGTCGATGTTGGTAAACAGCAAAAGGTCTGCGTAAACTTTAATGTACCCTTGCGATTCAGTTTCAACAATTGTGTAATTAGCCGATTCTTGGTACGGAAGTGACTCTATTCCCCAAGAATAATGATGCTTTAGTAGGTAATCCTCTGAACCCTCTAATGAATTCGCTTCCTCTAGCAACATACTCGGCTCTATTATCCAAGCTTGAGAGTCGGATTTCATCAGTTGAGGCGGCTGGTATGCGTGGCTTTCGGTTGCCTTGGAAGCATTTATATTTTCGAATATCAGAACTTCAACCTTATAATCATTCGCGTTTGCCATAGTTGTTAGCAACAGCGCACAAAGCGCGATTATGCTGCTTACGCCCGCAGTCATTCTAGAATGGTTGATTCGTTGAGTTAATAGAGTGTTGATTGACAATTGACTAGTGCTCATGGTCTTAAACTGGTTGCGCGCGAGGTCTGTACTGGTTAAGTTTACCTCGTGGCGTAGTAAATCACCAAACCCTATAACTTCAGTAATATAAATGTCATCCAAATCTCCAAATACAATTGACTATCATCCTCCGTTTGGTTTGCGTAATACCCATGTGCAGACTATTTTGTCGAGTGTTGGGCCCCGAAAAGCATTGGTCGCAAAACGGTTCACGCCCTATGCAAACGCGCAGCAGAAATGGGTATTAGATGGTGGTGACGGAGTTCGTTTAGAAGGGTATTTTAATCAAGCGGTAAAACGCCAATCTCAACAGCTAATAATTTTGATTCATGGCTGGGAGGGCAGTCATGAATCAAGCTATATGAAGTCCATGGCGATGCTATTACTTGAAAACGGCATAGACGTTTTCAGGCTTAATCTTCGTGATCATGGAGATACTCACGAGCTCAATAAAGGCATTTTCAATTCAACCATGATTGACGAGGTGACCAATGCGGTTGAAGATCTTCAATCTAAGCTAGTCTATTCGAAGTATCACTTAGCCGGTTTCTCATTGGGAGGCAACTTTAGTCTTCGTCTAGCAGCGACCGCGCATGATCGTAACATTTCGCTCGCCACGGTATGCGCGTTCTGCCCAGCGATTCATGCGGCACAGAGCAATGTGGCGCTTAATCTACGTTCTAATTGGTTGTATGGGCGTTACTTTGTGCGTAAATGGAAGCGTTCGTTGCGTAAGAAAATTGATCATTGGCCAGACTATGATTTCGGCCCGCAAATGGAGTCACTGAAAACCTTAGATCAACTCAATGATGCTTTTATTCCCAAATACACCGGCTTTAGTAACGTTGATGACTATTTTGATGCTTACGCAATTTCAGGCTCGGTATTAGATTCGACCATTGCGCCTTGTTACTTACACTTCGCCGAGGACGATCGAATCATTCCGGTTGAAGGTGTCGATCAACTGTCGAAAAATCCAAATATTCATATTAAGGTGACGCAGTTTGGCGGCCACTGTGGATATATGAGTAACTGGCGAGGCGAGAGCTGGCAAGACCAGCGAGTATTAGAAATTATTCAGCAGTCGTGAGCTGTCATTAAACTAGTAATAGGCTGTATTGGCGAGATTGCTCACAGCCGATAAAGCTCGGCACCATGAGAATGAAGCCATCGCTGGCGTTCTTTCCAATTTGGCATCTGCTGGGCAACAATATTCCAAAATCGCTTTGAATGATTGAACTCGTGACAATGCGCAAGCTCGTGGACTACTACGTAGTCCAACACTTCAATAGGCGCTTGAATAATACGCCAGTTAAACGATAAGCCACCTTTGCTGTCGCAACTACCCCAGCGTCGCTTATAGTCGCGTACATTGACGCTCAGGCTCTTGTTGGATGGAATATTCATTAATCTCGAATAAATCGCCACTTTTTGTTCCAATTCTTCGTAGGCGGCTGACTTGTACCACCGAATCAGCTTATTACTCACCGTTTTCTCTGATGATAGATGGCTTTGCTTTATTGGCACCACAACGCTGTCAGAGCTTAGATAGACTGGCTTGCTCGAGCCTTGCACCACCGACAAACTAAACGCTGAGCCGTTAAACAACAGCTCAGCACCACTTTCAAGCTTTAAATCAGGTTTGAGTTCCGGCAAGACGGCTAAATGGCCCTCAATCCAGTCTTGTTTTGTGCTGACAAACTCAACAATAGCGCTATGCCGCATTCGCATAGGCGCACGCGCTTTCACTCCGAAATGGCCAACTTCGATTGATAAGGTTTTTCGGCGCGCGCTGCGAATAACTTCAATAACGATATCGTCTAAAAGAAAGCTATCTGGGTTACTCATGCGGGTGTCTATTTATTGCTAATTAGCTTAAACACGTCTTTTACTAGTGCAAAACGTTGTTCCGCGTCTGGCATCTGACGGCTAACTTGGATAGATTCGGCTCCAGTGAAGCGATATTCGCGAGGGTTCGTCGCGACCGCTCGCATTAGTTGGTCGATATTTATATCTGGGTTCTTAACGAACTTGATGACGCCACCGCTTGGGCCAACCTCGAGCACTTTGATATCGTTCTCGGCGGCACGTAATTTAAGCTCCGCAATTTCGAATAGATTTTTCGCCGCATCGGGTAATAAACCGAAGCGATCTATCGTTTCCACTTGTAGCTCTTCAAGTTGTTCATTGGTCGATGCGCTGGCGATACGCTTATACATGGTTAGGCGTAAGTGTACGTCGGGCAGGTAAGCGCTAGGGAAACGTGCAGGGATATTAAGGTTTATTTCGACACTTTCTTGAATATTGATGGCGTTAACTGGCTCACCTTTTTTGATCTTACGAGCCCGTTGAATACCGGCAATCGCTTGTTCTAAAAATGAGCTGTACATGCTGTAGCCAATTTGGTCAATCGCACCACTTTGCGACTCGCCTAATAATTCACCGGCGCCACGAATTTCTAGATCTTGAGAGGCTAGGGCAAAGCCTGCGCCAAGGGTGTCTAAGGCTTCAATTGCGGTTAAGCGCTTCTTAGCGTCATCGGTTATTGCGTTTAGCGGCGGTGACAACATGTAAGCGTAGGCTTGATGATGCGAGCGCCCAACACGGCCCCGTAGCTGATGCAATTGTGCCAGACCGAAGCGATCGGCTTTGTTGATGATAATTGTATTCGCTGTCGGCACGTCAATACCACTTTCAACAATGGTGGTGCAGAGTAAGACATTAAAGCGTTGATGATAAAAATCACGCATGACGCTCTCTAACTCGCGTTCGCGCATTTGTCCATGGCCGATACGAATGTGCGCTTCTGGCACTAGATCCTGAATTCTAGCCTGCATTTTTTCAATGGTTTGCACTTCATTGTGCAAGAAATAGACCTGTCCGCCACGGCGAATCTCCCGTATTAATGCCTCTTTAAGCAAGGCGTCATCCCACTCGCGTACAAATGTCTTCACCGATAGACGCGCTTTTGGCGGCGTGGCGATCACCGATATATCTCGCAATCCACTCAAGGCAAAGTTCAGGGTGCGTGGAATAGGGGTGGCGGTTAGCGTTAATATGTCGACTTGACTGCGCAGCTTTTTCAGTTGCTCTTTTTGGCGCACACCAAAGCGGTGTTCCTCATCGATAATCATCAAACCCAAATCTTTAAACACCACGTCTTTCTGAATCAGCTTATGGGTTCCGATAGCGATATCAATAGTGCCTGCGGCGATGCCCTTAATACCTTCTTGGGTTTGCTTAGCCGTACGGAAGCGTGAAAATAACTCCAGATTAATCGGCCAGTCGGCGAAGCGGTCTGCAAAGTCATTGTAGTGCTGTTGCGCGAGTAGGGTAGTTGGCACCAACATAACCACCTGCTTGTTGCCGGCGATCGCCAAATACGCCGCTCGCAAGGCGATTTCTGTTTTACCAAAGCCGACATCGCCACAGACCAAGCGGTCCATAGGCTTGTCAGAGGTCATGTCGTCTATTACGTCGCTAATAACTTGATGTTGGTCGGCTGTTTCTTCAAAGCCAAAACCCGCCGCGAAGGCATCATAACTATGATCCGCTGGCGGGAATGAATGACCGACACGCGCCAATCGCATGGCTTGAATTTCAAGCAATTCAGTGGCAACGTCGTAAGCCTTCTCCTTTGCTTTATTACGCAGTTTTACCCAAGTATCGCTGCCCATTTTATGCAGAGGCGCGGTCTCAGGACTGCCGCCAACATAGCGTGACACTTTGTCTAACGACAATACCGGAATATATATTTTGTCTCCACCTTGATACTCCAAGGTGGCAAACTCATTATCACTGCCGTCGAGGTTGAGTGTTTCAAGGCCTCGGTAACGGCCAACGCCGTGGTCTTCATGCACCACCGGGTCGCCGATATTAAGTTCCGCTAGGGACTTAATGATGGCATCGGGGTCACGGTTTTTATCCGAACGTTTACGCCGTTGGAAGGTGCGCTGGCCGTATAGCTGCGATTCGGTGATAATTTCTATATTGCTGTCGCCAAGGCTCAGGCCTCGGTCAACTTCGGCTACCGTTAACGCGAGTTTAGTATCACCTGTAATAAAGTCAGTCCACGATGCAACCTTAGAAAATTCGCACTTATTCTCTTTTAACAGGCCAATAATACTTTCTCGGCGACCGGCTGATTCGGCGATAATCAGCGTGCGCTTTGATGTGCCTCGAAGATGATCGATAAATTCGGCGTAAGGGCTATCGGCACGCGGATTAATATTGAACTTAGGTG
>JAFMHC010000223.1 GCA_017854775.1 Gammaproteobacteria bacterium
GAATAGTGTGCCGATCCTTGGCTTTCTTTGCCGCTTAGCGGCTTCGTTCAACAAGGTCAAAAACTAGCGCCTTCGGCTCGGACGCGTTTGCAACGCGCCCGTTTTAACGGCGTTAGAATTCATTCAAACCAAGACAGGTGTCATGTCTTGGATTTTGAATGACCGATTAGGTTAAGAGTGCTTAGACAACTGCGCTTAGGGTGATGCCCATTGAACCGATAGCATTTCGCGTCGATGTTTAACAAGAAAAGAAGAAAAGGGGTCTGTGACAAATGACTCTCATTCGCTTTTGTCACCGACCCTTTTAATCCACCAACACCTTATTCAATCCAAAAAAATTATTCCCGTGGTTGGGCAAGGCTATCGAAACACCCACCTGTTTTAGTTAACTCTTAGCCTCTGACCTACCAATGTTTCGAGTCGAATACATTATTGCAGCGAGAACCACTAACAATAAGCCTGCACCGGCTAACAGCGCATAGTCTTCTAAACGTAGCATGGCGTATAACAAGCTGTAGAGGCCGATCAAGAGTAGGGTGATTATGCTGGTGCGGCCGATACTGCGTAATGCCGACAGCACGTATAGACTAATCATCGTGATAATAATCGAGGCCGCACTCAGGTAGGCTTTGAAGAAGCCAGCGTGTTCGGCCATTGATAACAGGGTAAGGTAGAAAATCGATAGCGCTAATCCTATGACACCATATTGAACAATGTGTAAGCGTTGTCCGATGCCCATTTCGAAGAGTAAAAAGGTCACGTAGGTGAGCACGAGAAATAGTACACCGTATTTGATAGCGCGGGTGATTTGTGAGTACAACGACACTGACTCAAATAAGTTTACGCCTGCACTGAAACTGTCTAACTCAAACGTTTGTGTTTCTAAAGTCCAGAGTTGCGGGTAGTTTCTCGCTAAATGTGGCACTGACCAAGTGGCGTTAAAGCCCTCTTGTTGTACGGTGTATTCATCTGGTAATACATTGCCCTGAAAGCTCGGATGCGGCCAGTCTGATGATATTTTAACTTCGGTGGTTTTGCCGAACGGGCTAAAGTAGAACCCTCGGCTGCCATTGATATTGATGTCTAATGAAAACGGATAAAGTGTTGTTTGTGTAGGTTCAGTGCTATCGCTAATTTGGCTTAAATCTAATGGTGTATGAAAACCGCTGGAGATAACCTTGGTGATTTTGGTGCCTGGTTCAAAATCAGTTGAAACGCCGTCCCATTTCAGCGCCGAAACTTTATTAATCGCTTGCGTGTCTGACATGCCTAAAGAAAACCAAGCACGGTCCCAGTGAACCTTATAGATGTTGTTCGATAGTTCGGCTAAGTTTGGTCGCTTGAAATTACCGTTGATGCTGACATCTGCGGTATAAACTAAAGCGTCGTAGATGCTGCGCGTGCGAGTTTGTGCCATTAATTTAACGTCGAAATTCAGGGCTTCGGGAAGCAGAATCGCCGTACGTTTTTTATACACGGTTTTGTTTTTCTTGCGTTCGTTACCATCTTTATCAGTGAGCACTTCGACAGAATCAAAGCGTTCCGTGTAAGGAATGAGTAAAGAAGGGCCGCTTAGCCTCTGAACCTGCCCCCAAGTTGATGCGACATCAGATTGCACGTTGTTGTAGAGTTGGTTGCGTTCGCGTACTACATCGCTGACCATTGCCAATGGAATAGTCATTAATGCTATTAATATGGCCACTAGCGAAAAACGCCAAACCATTGATTTACCAATCCATTTAAGGCCAACGATATAGCTTGCTATTGAGCCTTTAGCGCCGTCTCCGTCGGTAGCCACAGCTTGCTTTAGCAATCCGGCTTTGCGCGCCATAAAAATAACCAAAATAATTACACCGGCGCAAATCACCAACATCATTATTAGCCCAATCAAACCAAATAGTATGCCCATCTGCATCACTCCCGTTTATTGCTTTGTTATATAAGAGCTAACGAGATTACAAGGTTGGTTTGTGGTTACTATGTGCAATGCATGAGGTTTGGGTGGTGCATTGTGGCTAGGTTGTATTGATCTGCGAGAATGCAGTTTGGTAAGGTTTGATCTCGTGAGTACTCTTACGAAAACAGGTTCAAGTTTTTACTCGCGATGATTTTTGAGGCAAGCAAAAAAACCAATACTCAAGAAAAGGGGGCGGTGACAAACGCGAATGAGAGTCATTTGTCACCGCCCCCTTTATTCTTTTGAAACGATCATGATTCGAAGCCCAAGCACTCGGAATTTGTTGGTGGTCGGCCGTTTTGCAATTCCTCACAGTTTTCACTAGCGTCCAATGGGCAATGACTTATTGTTGGCGCCGATCGTAGAGCTAGCCCGAACCATGAGCCGCCTAAAGGCATAACGAAGTTATGACAGCGGTATGTTTTTTTGGTTCTGTTTTTTTGCGCCAAAAAAATGAACGCCCGCCACGGCAGTGGCAATGCATGGGCGAAGTTGAGTAGTCGCTCAATATGCGAAAGCTAAGCGAGTGGAAAAACCTCTACGTATGATCGAAGTCTTTTAGATACCCTCACAAGGGGCACCTAGCCTTTTCGGCTACGCTGCAGAGCGCGCAGCATGCTCTTGGGGTATGACGGTAAAGGGCAACTTTGACCCATCCATTTTCGGCTTAAATATCGACTGGCCCTAAAATAAAGTCTATAGGTGCTCAGATAACCAGGCTTGAATTCTTGCCTCATCAACTTTCCCTAATACTTGATCCAACACATTTCCGTTTTTGTCTAATAGCAATGAATAGGGTAACAAGCCTTGGCCGTTGCCTGTTTCCTCGAGCAATTGCATACCGGTATTTTCGGCGTATAAAATTGGGTAGCTGATGTCCATTGAGTCTAGAAATGGTTGCGAGGTGCTGGGGTTATCAATTGCTACGCCAATAATAGTGAAACCGTCTTTTTGGTGCAGGCGATACATTGCTTCAAATAGCGGCATCTCTTCACGGCAGGGGGTGCACCATGTAGCCCAAAAATTAACTAAGGTAAGCTCAGCTAATTGATTCTGCACCGAATCTGTACCCACAGTTCCAGTGATTGGGTCGCTGGTCTCTAATTGGGCGCTTAGCAACGCCGAAGCCTCGGACAATGGTTCGGTGCGAGAGGTATTAACCGCAATGCCGACCACGAATGCGACGATAGCGATGCTTAGAAGAAGTACTTTGTTTTGATTGGTCATGCGCTTTAAGGTTTTGCTTGGTCAACAATTGTAAGAAAGTCGTCTTTGTTCATATAGCCGTATTGTCTAAGGTTTTGATGTTCATCGCCATTGGCCTTGATGAATAAAGTTGCTGGAGGGCCAAACACATCAAAGAATTTTTTCAGTGCTTCGCTGTCATCATTGGTAGTGGTTACATCGGCTTCAATTAACAACCAATTATCAAGCGCAATATGCACGCTTTGCTCGGTGAATGTGGTGCGTTGCATGCGCTTGCAGTCTAGGCACCAGTCGGCGTAAAAATCAACCAACACCGGTTGCTTCGATGCCTTTGCCGCTTCTAGCAACTGAGTTGCTTCAGCAACGGTGGTGACTCGATTAAATGGAAGCTTCTTGTCAATTGTTGCGCCACCAGCGCTATTAATTGAGCCAATACGAACCGAGTCTAATGGCTGAGTGATGTCTTTGCCACCGAACTGGGCGCCAACCAGTGCGGCTGCCCCCCAAATAATCATCACCACGCTTACCGCTCGAAATAAGGTTTTAATAACATCTGAGGACATTGGCGTCGACAGACTCCAAAAGTAGAAGCCTTGCCAAATTAGTAGCGCTGACCAAAAGTAGAGCACCGGCACTAGATCAATGAATCCTGCAATAAAGATCGCTGCGCCAAGTACCAAAAAGCCTAAGATGACTTGTACATGGTTCATCCAAGAGCCGGCTTTTGGCAGTAACCAGCCAGCTCCGAAGCCAAGCCCAATTAATAGCGTTCCCATGCCTAGGGCCAGCGCACTCATTACTGCTGAACCAAGTACCGGGTCACCCAGAGTGATAGCCGCACCAATCGCAATAATTAATAATGGCGATACGCAAGCACCGACGACTAAACTGGAAATCGCACCAAGAACAAATGCAGTAATAGACAGTGAGCGACTATTTGGCTTGGCGCCACTTAACTTGGTTTGTAGAGAGCTTGGCAGCTGAATCTTAAACGCGCCAAACAATGAAATTGCTAACACCACTAATATGCTGCAAACAAAGCCGATAACATAGGGGCTTTGAAAGTACGCTTGTAGTTGACCACCGCCTTTGCCCAGTACCCAACCGGCAATTGCGTAAACCACAACGTGCCCGGCAACGTAACAGCAGGCCAGTAACCCAGAGCTGAGTTTGCTGGGTTTATGTTGCCCGGCAATGATGGCTAACAGAATCGGGATCATTGGCAGTACGCAGGGCGTAAAGCTTAATAAAATACCGATAAAGAATGCCGCCACCACATAGCTCCAAAAGCTATTATCAAGGTCTGTCGTTGATGCAGCTGAAAAACCTGCCTGTTGTTGGTTCTGCGAGGTGCCTGGCGTTGCTGTTGGGGATGCGCCGGCAGTTGTTGGCGGCACGAAATCAACTGTGATTAATCGGGTTTGCGGTGGGTAACACACGCCTACAGGTTTGTTGCACCCCTGGCCGAGAACTTCAAGTTCGATTTGATTGCCGGAGCTGGGTAGGCTTTTAATTGGTGCGGTTAAATCAGCATTAAAGAAATAGACCACGACTTCACCGAACTCGGGGTCTTGTTCCACCACACCTTGCGGGAAAACCAGCTCGCCAAATTCCGCGCCTGGTGTTTTAGACGATACCGCAAACTGATCCCGGTACATGTAATAGTCTTGCGCAATACTCCACTGAATACGCAGCTGGTCGCCGTCGATAAACGCGGTCATGGCAAAGGCTTCGGTCTCTGGCAGCAACTCTGTTTTTTTGTTGCCCCAAAACTGTGCTTGTGCGGTCAGTGACATCAGCACAAGCGAAAATGTCGCCATGCGGATTAGGTGTTTAAAAGTAAGAGTCATTCTGTTTCACTATAAATAAGGTACGATTTCTATGCCTAAGGACCGAGTTTGCAAATAAAGCCTGTCATTAATGTTGCGCTCATTACTCCGTGATCGGCTACCTGTAACATTGTGCCATTAAATCGCAGACTAATCGCCGATCTACCATAACTATTTAATCATAAGGGTACTATGACCAATCAGCCAGATCTGAAGAATCAACGAATTTTAAAGTTCGAAGGCGTTATTAATTTTCGTGATCTCGGAGGGTATCAAACTGAAGATGGTCATACGGTGAGCTGGAACAAGATGTATCGCTCGGCACAGCTCGACCGAATGAGCGCGCAGGGAGCGAAAAATATGGCTGCTTTGGGTATTAAAACCGTGGTTGACTTGCGTTTTAGTGACGAAATTAAGCGTTACCCGACTATGCGTCATGCGGTTCCAGGTGCAGAGTTCTTTAGTTGGCACGACGAGTTCCAAGACGGGCTTCAAGGTAATAGTGGTGAGCAAGGCGATGCAATTAAACGATCATGGAAAAAAAGCTTAGAGAGCAATGACCCCGCTCAAGTGCGCGAGGCGATGCGGTTAAACTATCCTAAAAAATTATATTCGCACCAAGCGATTTATAAAAAGATGTTGATGCGTCTAGTCGAGCAGCAAACTCCTTTGGTGTTTCATTGTGCTGCTGGTAAAGATCGGACAGGCGTTGCCGCGGCGCTGATTCTTTCGCTATTGGGTGTTAGTGACGAGTTGATAATTGAAGATTATTTGCTCACCCAAGGTGAAACTGAAAACCTACTGAATTCATTTCACGCGGGTGGTGCAAGCGGGCCACAAGGTAACTCAGATTTTCAACAGAAACTTGCGAGTTACCCAAAAGCCTTAGTTCAGCCGGTTTTTGATGCCGATTTAAGCTATATCACAACACTGATCGACTATGTCAACGAGCACTACGGTAGCTTTAATGAATACGCCTTAACGGTGTTGGGTTTTGATGCCGATCACGTTGAGTCTTTGCGGCAGCGCTTATTGGTATAGCGTTAGGCTATTGAAGCACGGCTAAATTGATACTGAGTTATTTGCTCAACTTGCTGGTTTGGATTTAACAACGGTGAGTAGAAGCTCGCTTGGTTAATAGCGTCTGGGGCTAATTGAGTTTCCACACAGAAACCGCCCGAAGGAGCAAACGGTGCGCTTAGAAATTTGCCGGTATAAAATTGAAATCCCGGCGAGTTGCTAGAGACGCTGAGGCTGATACCTGAGTCTGACGAAACAACATTTACCATCTCGCACAAGCTGCCGAGCTCTGGCTCCGGAGTATTAAAGTGATGGTCACATAGCCCAATAAACTCTGGATACAGCGACTGCTTTAATTGGTACTCAAACGGTTTATTGAGGGTTTTTAATTCGCCGGTAGGAATGTTTTCAGCATCAACAACAACGAAAGAATCGGCATGTAGTTGAAACCGATGATCTGAAATATTATCCAAACTACTTAGATTTAAATAGACATGATTGGTTAGGTTTATGAAACAAGTATGGTCGCAGCTAGAGCGATATTTAATCGTTAAGCAGCCGTCAGTCACGCGATAAATGGCCTTGGTTGTCAGTCTGCCTTTCAAGCCCACAATAGTCATATCGTAGTCTAAGGAAAAGCAAATTTGATTTGGGCTATGCGATTCAAGCTGCCAAAAATGCTTATCAAACCCAGCACCGCCACTGTGCAGAGTATGTTTGCCTTCATTGCACGGCATTTGTAATAACTCGCCATTGACCGTTAGTTGCCCATTTGCAATACGATTGGTAATTGGCCCTATCGTCGCGCCCAAATAGAATGGCTCGTCTAGGTAATCTTCGAGGCGGTCTAAACCGAGGGCGAGCTGATGGCCATGAAAGTTGATAGCGCAAATACGAGCGCCGTAATTGAGTAAGTCAACGCTTAGACCGTGACCGTCAGAAATTGATAATTTTTGCAGATTATGAGACACAGATCAGTTTTATTTTATATCGTTTAGCTCAACACAGTATAACGATTCACTTTGTTATGATGTAGGCCGATTAACCATTGTTGAAATTATTTATGCCGTCTATCCAAGAATTACTCAGTAGCATGACCAACCGCTTGGTGTTTATAACGGTAGTGATCTACTTTGCCGTTCAACAAGGTCTATTTGCTAATGCTCTTACAGGTTTCGAAATGTTTGGTTGGCAAACTTCTCGCTTTGCGCCATGGCAGTTGCTTACCCACATGTTCTTACATGGCAGCATTTCCCACTTGGCATTTAACATGCTCGCGCTTTGGTCGTTTGGGCGTAT
>JAFMHC010000224.1 GCA_017854775.1 Gammaproteobacteria bacterium
TCGGTTTTGTTTTTCGATTAACAGTGATTTGCGGATTAGAATTAGAGGTAGTTCCAATTGCTATATCAATAGATTAACATTTAGAATCATTGATTAGATGAAAATTTTTAGAGTACAGCACAGAATGACAATCGCACAAACAGAGCGTTCAAGGGGCTTGCTAATACTGGTACTCGCGGCGCTTACCTTTTTTGTTTTAAACTTGCTTCCATTCGGGTACTTGATTCAATGGCCATTCGTAATTATTACCACGTTTGTTCATGAAATGGGCCACGGCCTGATGGCTATATTTAGCGGCGGCAATTTAATCCAAATAGAGATTTACCAAAACGCTTCGGGGCTTGCTAAAACCGAAACGGTAGCCGGTTGGCGTCAAGCCGCTATTGCCGCGAGCGGATTACTTGCTCCTTCGGTGATTGGTGGCGCGTTTATTATTGCCGGAAAGAGTAAACAAATCTCATCTCGAGTTTTCTTAGTATTTAGCCTATTTATACTGGTCAGTTGCGTTTTATGGGTAAGGTCGGCGTTCGGCTTACTGGTTCTATTACCTACTGGCGCTCTATTTTTATGGATATCACAAAAAGGCAGCGCCGCATTGCAACACTTCCTGATTCAGTTTATCGGGGTTCATATGCTAGTCGATACTCTCACTCGCACCATGTCTTACCTATTCTCATCTAGCGCGTTGGTGGACGGCCAGAGCCGGCATTCGGATACCGCCGCAATTGCACAACAACTGATCGGCGGCCACTTGTTCTGGGCTTGTATAATCGCGTTATTGTCGATTTGGATTTTCTACTACAGTCTGCGAAAAACCTATCTAAGCAGAGCTTAAATGAGTTCTTGATAATTGCTTTACTTAGCGACAAAATCAAAGCATAAATAAGATGAGACCCCAGCGTAACTCGACGAACGAATAAAAATGTCTGCAATGCCTCCACTTTTCGTTGAAAAACTTGCCAATAGCTAGCTATTAGCGGCGTTTTCCGCCTCAATTGGAGACATTCCAACCTATTTTTATTTCGTCCCTGAGTTATGCTGAGGTCTCAAAATAGCACAAACAAAAGAGATATATCATGAGAGGAGCAGGCGGAACCACCGGCGGGTCAGGGAAATTCATTATTGGCTTGATCATGCTTTGCGGCGGGCTCTACCTACTGTTCAATTCAATTAATGTTTATAGCAGTTATGGCTTTAGCGCACGCCTTTATAGCCTTGGCGGCTATCGAGTCACCAGCGGCATGATTATGATTCCATTTATGTTTGGTGTTGGCATGGTTTTCTACAACGCACGAAATTATCTAGGCTGGCTGCTCGCTGGCGGCTCACTGGTGGCCTTGGTGTTTGGCGTTATATCGTCGATCCAATTTACGTTTCAATCGATGAGTGCATTTGATTTGATCGTTATCTTAGTGCTTTCGGTTGGTGGCCTTGGCTTATTTTTAAGCTCGCTTAAATCTGCGTAACTAGGTCAAGAGCCCTGCTCTACCTCTAATAATCTCCAGTGCCGTCGAGAAAACTTAATTTCGACGGCATAGACTATAATACCAGTATCAGTCAGCAATAGAGCTGTACCGACCAAGAGCCATTCAATGAAAGATTCATACCTAAACTTCGCTAACACCGGTTTTGGCGCTAAGCTAACCTCAATGCTGGGTTTACCTCAACCGTTGGTGCTTGAGCGTTACGCTGCTGGGCAAACCAAGAGGCTAACACTAGGGCAGCACACCGTGCTATTAGGTGCATGCGAAGGTTCTGATATATTGGCCCCCTTAAGCAAAACGCTTGCCGCTATCACACAAAACGTATCCGCTCACTCGTCGGTGACTGGCACTTCGACAATCACACCTTGGCAGTCTGGAGATAGGGTTAATGCTCTGGTATTTGATGCAACCAAACTACAGAACACTTCGGCATCTGGTTCGCTGCATGAATTTTTTAATCAAACCGTCCGCGCTGTTAAAGCCAATGGGCGGGTAATTTTAATCGGCCGGCCACCCGCTGATTGCGACACACCGAGTATGGCCATCGCTCAAAGAGCTCTAGAGGGATTAAGCCGTTCACTAGCGAAGGAACTTAAGAAAGCAATCACGGTACAATTGATTTACCTGCATAGCGGTGCCGAAAATCAACTCGAATCAACACTGCGGTTTTTACTATCTAGCAAATCCAGCTATGTCTCTGGACAAGTCATAACCATATCAAAAGCCCGCACTACCGAGGCCGATGGCTTCGACTGGTCACAACCGCTGGCCGGTAAAAAAGTTTTGGTGACCGGGGCATCACAAGGTATCGGCGCGTCGATTGTCGAGGTAATGGCCAGAGATGGCGCTCAGCTTATATGCTTAGATATCCCTCAAGCTACGGCAGCACTCGATGAGGTTGCCAATCGAGTCAAGGGCAGATCGCTCTCATTAGACTTAAGTGCTAAAAACGCCGCTGAGATGTTAGTAGAGCAAGCAAGGAACGACGGCGGATGGGATGTTATCGTGCACAACGCTGGCATTACCCGCGACAAAACCATAGCGAACATGAAGCCTGAATTCTGGAGCTCAGTGGTCAATGTTAACCTCAGCAGTCAGGAGCGAATAAACGAAGCCTTGCTATCCTCGGGCGGCCTCAACAGCGGTGGGCGTATCATTTGTGTCTCATCTATCTCAGGCATTGCTGGAAATCGAGGGCAAACTAATTACGCATTTTCAAAGGCTGGCGTTATCGGCATGGTTCAGAGCTTGGCACCGATCCTAGCGAAAAACAATATTACTATTAATGCCGTCACACCAGGCTTTATCGAAACAAAAATGACGGCGGCAATTCCTTTTTCGATACGCGAAGCGGGTCGACGTTTAAACTCGATGAGTCAAGGTGGCTTGCCGGTCGACGTAGCTGAGACCATCGCTTGGTTTGCTAGCCCTGCCTCAAGTGGCCTAAGCGCAAATGTTGTGCGCGTTTGTGGCCAGAGTATTCTCGGTGCCTAGCTTTTAGTAAAAAGATCTAGCTTGAGCGTGCCGCCTTGCTGGCGTCATACTGCTCACACATGCTGTCAATAGAGGCCTGTTGGTACTCGCGCAGGCCGCTTAATACTAATTTCTTCAAGCCAGTACCAATTTTCCTATCACCATCTTTGAGGTCAAAGTGAAGTTGTGCGTTGCCTCGCTTGCCGATTACTTCAAGCTCGGTGTCACTTAATTCTATCGTTACATCATCAAAATCAAGACTATCAAAGTTCAATGACATGCTCTGATAAATAACCAATGGTCGAGCGGGATTAATCATTACTTGGTGCTCTTGCATCAATGGCACGAGGATGTGCGGGAAATTTTGACCTGAAAATATCACGTAGTTACGAATCAATTGTTCAATTTTTTTTGCATCAGTCGAATTTTTACCGTTAAACTCAATGCCTAGCACCGCTTTCGAGCGATCACACGTCACACTAAAATCAGCACTTACTGCTTCGATCTCGGGGTAACTTAAGGCTGTATCGGCTTTAATTAACTCTTGAAAACGAAAACTCATCGATTCGCGCAAGCCATAACGCTGCAAAGCAATCGCAAACAATAAGTCGCCTGGTACACAAAACCGTTTAGACTCAGTATCATGTATCGGATTAAAGTCATTCGCCACGTGCTTGGCAAAATTATTACCTTGTTCAGCGCTCACTGACACCTGATTGTCGCTCGTTACTGAATAAAACGTTGATAGAAATTTCATGGTTAATATGGGTAGGTTTGCTAAAAGGCAAAATAGCGTTTGAATTTACTCGACCATTTTACCTCAACTGCTAAAATAGCTGTAGGAAATAAATTGTTAAAATTAATCATGCCAAATAGGAGGTGCATACGATGTTAGGGAGTTTACTAAAACCTGGTTGGCAGAGTAACTCGAGCGAGAAGCGACGCTCAGCAGTACTGAAAATGAATACCACCGATTCAGCGAATCAAGCTATTTTTGAGAAATTAGCGCTCGGTGACTCCTCGCTGAGTGTGCGACAAGCCTGTGTCACACAGTTACGACTTGCTGCGCCGCTTTTTAGGGTTTACCAAGGTCAAAATGATGAGTCACTCAAGCAAGCTGCGAAGACCGCATTTTGCTCTGTAATCGGCGTTGATAGCCAACTCAGTGAAGCTGACTTCACCTCGCTGTTAGCAAGCCACAGCGAGGCAGCAACCCTACTAGTTCAGCACTGCCCTAACCCGAACTTACGAGAGAAATTACTCGTTGGTTTGAGTGAGGTTGTACAAGCCGACATCATTGCCGACGTTGTATATGCTGAGACCCGAGCGCATATAGCACAGCATCTAGAGCAAATTGAGGCGCTTGAAATTGCTCGTCGAAAGCTCAAAGGCAAGGATAAAAAATCTGAAAAAATAATCCGCGCGAAGCTTGAACAATACCGGTCCCAGCAGAAACTCGAAAGCAGCATTAACGAAGCGGCCGTAACATTGTGTGAGCAGATGGAATTCATCGCCGGTCACCCACAGTGGCGCAGCGAGTTTAAAGGTAAATATGAACAATATCTGCAACGATGGTCGGAACTATCATCGGAACTATCATCGGAACTATCGCCGAGCCCTGATGGCTCTGCTAAAACAAACGTTAAAGCAGATCTCGTAGCACAATTTGAATCGGCCAAGCAACTCGCTGAAGTTAAAGTCAAGCAACAAATAGAGCATGAAAATGCAGAACAGAATCAACTTGCTATCTGTCGCAAATTGGAGCGCTATTGCCAAACCTTAGCGCCACTTAGTCTGATAGAACTTAGCGATGAGCAATTAAGCATTAATACCGCACTCAGTGATGCGCTAAGCAATTGGTTGGCGAATGCGGAGATTATTAACCCCGCCCCAGCACTGGCCAATGAGTTTTTAGGCGCACAGAAGTCGCTGAGCGGGTTATCTGACCTGATTCAATGCACCTCTCAAACCGATATAGATCTGAAGCGCTTAAAATCTGTTTTAAACACCTTGAGCTGGCACAAAAAGTATTCAAATCTAATCGCGCTGAGCGAAGCTAAGTTACTACTTGAGAACCAAACAAAGCAAAACCAAGATCATCTAAAGCAACATAAAGAGAGCCTAGACTCACTGCATAGACGTATTAATCGACTGCTTGGCACGTCTAATAAAGGCGACGTAAAAAAGGCAAAGCAAGAGTTAGCGGCTACAAGCAAGGCCGCTTCGCACTATTCAGGTAAAGAGCGCAAGACCCTAGATGAACGATTGGAAATGGCATCGGAGATTGTCTCGAAGATGAACGATTGGCAAAATTTTGCCATTGAGCCTAAGTTAATCGAGCTGTGTGAGTCGATGGAGATGCTGATTGATTCGAAAGCACATCCAGACAAGCTGGCACAACAGATCGCCAAGTTACAAACCAACTGGAAGAACCTCGGCCATACTGACGTGTCCGATGATTACTGGCAGCGTTTCAAAAAAGCCGCCGACCTCGCCTATGCTCCTTGCGCGGTCTTTTTTGAGCAGCGCCGTATAACCCAGAAGGACAACCTAGCCAAGCGAGAACCCTTGCTAGTCGAGATGCAATCAATCTTTGATAACACCGACTGGGATGGAACTCCTGATTACAAAAAAATTGAATTAGGCTTACGTAATATTAGCAATGCCTGGCGTAAAATCAAAGACGTTGAACACAAGGCGGGCCAAAAGCAATGGGACCGATTGAACGCTATTCGCAAACAGGTATACCAACGGCTTGACGTCGTATACGACGATAATATCGAGCAAAAACATCAACTCATAGCTCAAGTTGACAAACTTGGTGAAGGGCCAGTAAACGATGATTGCTTAGAAAAACTTAAGCTATTTCAGAGTCGCTGGCAGCAAATTGGTGTTACTCGGCGCAAACAAGACCAGCAAGCATGGACCCTATTTCGAGCCGCTGGTGACCGTTTATTTAAGCAAGTCACGGAGTCGCGCAACCAGAAACGTGCGATCGAAGACCAGCAAATACAAGCCTATAGAGATGTAATCAATGAGTTATATACGTTGGCTAAATCGGCCACCGAATTAGCCGAGGCCGATAATCAGTTTGAGCAACTTAATCAAAAATATAGAGCCCTGCCCCGATTGCCAAGCGATGTGCCCGAGAAACTACTAGAACGACTAGAATCTGATTTTCTTCGAGCTGGCGAAGCGTACTCTAAAGCTCATGATCGAATTATTCAGAACTCAAAAGATCAGCTTATTGATAAGCTGCGTGACAAGGCCGAACTATGCCGCCAACTTGAGTCAGCTTTTGTCAACGGTGACACTGATTTGATCACTGAACTGCAAGGCCAAATTGATAGTATTGATATCGCCGATATGGCGCTCGAGAAGCGATTTGGCGCACGACTGCGTGCGGCAAGCAACTTAGATAAATCCAAAGCAAATCAGTCGCGGACTCTGGTCTGCATCGACTTAGAGATATTGCTCGATGTCGCCAGCCCAGAACAAGATAAGTCGCTACGCATGCAAGTTCAGCTAGACCGAATGAAGAACAACGGGCTGGGTCATACAGTTGTCGAGAAGAACAAAGCTATTGCTCGGGCTAAATTGGATTGGTTATGTCTGGCTGGTGCCGAACCTGAATTACAGCTGAGATTAAATAAACGTTTCGATGCTCTGATCGCTAACGCTTAACGGTCGTTAGCCATGATGTTATTTAAGGTTTGCTGGGCCTGCTTAAGGTCACGCAGGTCTTTGTCTTCTAACATCTCGCAATCGTCTTTGATGATATCTGAAATGGTGGCTGGATAGGCACGGCAATCCTCTGGACGGTCTAAATAGATATCACAGAGGTAGCGCGTTGTGTCTGGATCTTTCTTCAGCCACGGGCAAAGCTCGATAAGCTCTTGAGAACTCGGATCAAACCATATCAGCCCATCATCGTTTACAAACTCAGCGATATCGGGCCGAAAGCTGTCCCACAGTTGAATATCTTGTTCGGAAGCAGACAACTGCCCGTTACTATACTTAACACAGCACTTACCACAGGCGTTACATGCCTTCATAGCATTAAAGTACTTACAGTTAGGGTACTTACAAATAAGGTACCTAATGATTGATGAGTGCTTAAAACCATATGCAGCAATAAACCGTAGATGAGGAAGAACCTTAAGCCGTCACTGATCTTGAGGCTCGTCGGTACCAGCTAATCAGCACCGCCGCAATTAGCATCTGAAGTACGCCGTAAAGCAACACAGTAAATAGAACCATGTCGCCAAGCGTATTTGAAGCACCTACCACGACTGGAAACATAGATGCTTTAATCAACACGCCAAGATTGACATTG
>JAFMHC010000023.1:0-25932 GCA_017854775.1 Gammaproteobacteria bacterium
CGGCGAATCACCACCGCACTTTGCCACATAGCGCGGGCTAGCTTGAACGGTGCGAGCATTAAGCTAAGCGGCCCCTTGCCACGTAAACCCTCTACCGAGATCCACTCGATAGCAATATTGTTAGCCGGAATCACTTTAGATTCTATGCCTCGCTTAGTGCCCAGCCAAGTAATTTGAGCACCCGCGTCGCGCAGCTGCTTTGCCACCGCAAGGGCTGGAAAAACATGTCCACCGGTGCCTCCGGCCATTATCATGAGTCTTCTATTGCTCATACTAATGCACCTTCAATAGAGCCCTTTCGCGGGCTACTTCTGCCTGCTGGGCGCTTTCTAACTGTACCGCTGATATCGCGTTTGCGATTCTGACGGTCAACTCCAAACAACAAGCCCATTGCGATGCAGCAGACCAGCATGCTGCTGCCACCGTAACTAATGAATGGCAAGGTCAAGCCTTTTGTCGGTAACGCGCCTAGGTTCACACCAATGTTAATCACCGCTTGAAAAACCAATAAGAAGCCAACGCCTTGAGCCAAACGAGACGCATAGACGCGGCCAACTAATTCGGCCGTGCGCGAAATAACCAGAGCGCGATGCAATAGCGTAGCGTAGAGACCAATCACTAAAATAATTCCGACTAAGCCTAACTCTTCACCGATAACCGCTAAAATGAAGTCATTGTTAGCGTGTGGCAAGTAATAGAGCTTTTGAATACTGGCGCCAAGACCAACACCAAAGATTTCTCCTCGGCCAACGGCAATTAAGGCCTGTGTAAGCTGAAATCCAGAACCATATGGATCTGACCACGGATCTAAGAATGCTAGAAAACGCTTCATCCGATACGGGGACATTACCACCATCAGAGTCATGGTCGAGGCAACTACGCTTAAACACAAAATCGTGTGACTAATACGAATACCGCCGAGGAACATCATCAGTCCGACGGTAACCGTGATGACCACGAAGCTTCCGAAATCAGGCTGCATTAATAACAAGCCACCGACAATCGCCAGTACCACGGCCATATTGACGATGCCTTTTGAGAATTGTTTGATCTCACTTTGTTTGCGCGTTAAATAGCTGGCGGCATAAAGCACGATTGCTACTTTAGCGAATTCGGCTGGCTGTAAGCGAATGCCACCGATCGATAACCAACGTGTAGACCCGTTGATCTGCAAGCCTATAAATAGCAAAACTATTAATAACAAGATGGCAAGAACCAGTAGCGGCAAGCTCAGCTTTTGCCATACCCATACCGGCATACTCGCTACCATTACAGTAAGCCCTACGCCTAAAATCATGTGGATCAACTGACGCCAGAAATGTGACGTATTGGTATTAAGGTCTTGACTGCCCATCGCAATAGTCGATGAGAACACCATAACCAAGCCGAGCATCAGCAAGCTTATAAAAACACCCAATAAAACTGAATCGACACCCGCCGAGTTCATAGCTGGTTGCGAGCGAGTCGCTTGCAAAGACGCGCTAGTCATAGAACATCTCCTGAGCCGGTTTGCGAGGTAGTTGCTGAAGTAGAACTCGAAGCCGACCCTATAATAGCCTCAACACAACTCTTAAATTGATCGCCGCGGTCTTCAAATCCTCTAAACATATCAAAACTAGCACAGGCGGGGCTCAATAAGACAATGTCTCCGGCAATAGCACTGTAGGCCGCCAGATCAACGGCGTCATGCATAGTCTTAGCCAAAGAGATTGGCAATAAACCGCACAAAGCTGCCTGAATTTCGGCCGCGTCTTCGCCAATCAAAATTAGTTGTCTAATATTGCCGCTAACCACTGATTTCAATTCGCTAAAGTCAGCTCCCTTACCCTGCCCCCCTGCAATCCAAATGACCTTTTGCTCTAGACTATTGAGGGCGGTCGCGGTGGCACCAATATTAGTAGCTTTGGAATCATTAACCCACGATATATCATTCACTTTGGCAATAGTCTGCATGCGATGTGGCAAGCCTTTGAAATTCACTACGGCCTTGACCAAAACGTCTAACGGTATGTTTAAAAAATCGACTAGTGCAAATGCACTCAATACGTTCTTTACATTATGCAGGCCGATGAGTGGAATATCATGCAGCTGCATTAAACGCTGCTTACCCTTAACTAACCAGCGTTTACCTGATTTTTTAACAATACCAAAGTCGTTATCGCTCGACGGTTTTTCAAGCTCAAAACCGAGTATTTCGTTAACATTGGTAATTTGCGCTAAGCGCTCTTCGTGACGCGGAAGCACCGCACGTTTGGCACCGCGTATAATTCGCGCCTTAGCCAATACGTAATCACCCATTGAGTCATAGCGATCCATATGATCGGCGCTAATATTCAGAATAGCCGAGGCTTCGGCAGGCACCTGATAAGTAGTTTCTAATTGAAAGCTAGAGAGTTCCAGCACGGCGACATCATAATCGTATTCGTCGGTTAAAGCGTCTAGCACGGGCTTGCCTATATTACCGGCAACTAACGGCTTAAGGCCTGCAGCCAGACACATCTCGCCAACCAAACTGGTTACCGTGCTTTTTCCATTCGAACCGGTAATTGCGATTAATGGTTTTTTATTTTCTTGTAAAAACAGCTCTATGTCACCAACGATATGCGCACCCTGTTTTTTAGCCGCGCGCAACATCGGCTCTTTAAGCGAGATTCCAGGGCTTGCAACGACTAGCGCGTGTCCCTCTAGGGCGTGTTCAGAAAATGCGCCAAAATGAGTTTCAATGGCGGGAAACTCGCGCTTAAACTCACAGGCTAGCGCAGGATTTATTCGAGAGTCCATTACCACAACCTCTAAACCACGCGAGACCAGATAGCGTACCGCGCTATAGCCAGTCACACCCAAGCCAATCACCGCCGCAGATGCATACTGGGCTAAGAGCTTTTGTTGAGGAATGTAAGTTTGCGAGATCATTTTCTTTAGCGTATTCCTATCGGACTTTTAAGGTTGCTAAGCCAATTAATACCAACACTAGACTGATAATCCAGAAGCGCACAATCACGCGTGGCTCGGGCCATCCCTTTAGCTCAAAATGGTGATGAATTGGCGCCATACGAAAAATACGTTTACCGGTCAGCTTGAATGAGGCAACTTGTAGAATCACCGATACCGTTTCCAATACGAAAATGCCGCCCATAATGAACAACACTAATTCTTGGCGTACAATTACAGCCACGACACCGAGTGAAGCGCCGAGTGATAAAGAGCCGATATCACCCATAAACACTTGCGCCGGATAGGTGTTAAACCAGAGGAACCCTAGCCCAGCACCCACCAAGGCGGCACAGAAAATAGCCACTTCGCCAGCACCTGCAATTTGAGGTATTTGCAAGTAATCAGCGAAAACGACATGCCCAGACAAGTAACAGAATACCGCCAACGCGCCAGCGACCATTGCCGTAGGCACAATGGCTAAGCCGTCTAAACCGTCGGTCAGGTTTACCGCATTGCTGGTGCCAACAATCACGAAATAGGTTAACGGTAAAAATAAAATGCCGAGTGGAATAGCAATGCCTTTAAAAAAAGGAATAATCAACGATGTCTCAATCGGCGTTTGCGCCGTTGAATAAAGCCAATAGGCGGCTATGATCGCGATCACGCTTTGACTTAAAAATTTGTTCCGCGAGCCCATGCCAACAGGGTCTTTGTGAACCAGTTTTTGATAGTCGTCATACCAACCAATCACGCCGTAAAAAAAACAGGTAAACAAGGTGATTTGTACTAGGCGATTAGTCATATCGGCCCACAACACAGTCGACAAAATCACTGATAATAGAATCAATAAGCCGCCCATGGTTGGGGTCCCAACTTTGTCAAAGTGGGTCGGAGGGCCGTCTTTTCTAACCGTTTGGCCAATTTTATAAAAGCTCAACTTACGAATCATCATGGGGCCGAATACCAAGGAAAAGGTAAAGGCCGTTAAAACCGAGCAGATAGCTCGGAATGTGATGTATTGAAATACATTCAGAAAACTGTATTGCTCTGAAAGACTTAGAAATAGCGCATATAACATTAGTTCTCACCCCTATTAGCGTCTGCCGACGATTGCCCTGCTTGATCGGACAAAAGCTGCTTATGCAATGCCTCTACTACCCGTTCCATCTTCGCGGAGCGAGACCCCTTAACTAAAATTGTTCCGCTTAATTGATCAGACCTCAAGCGTTCGATCAAAGCCGCTTGTGAGGTGAACGCAACTGCGCCACTACCAAACGATGCAACAACTAATTCGGCGTATTCGCCACAAGCATATAAGGCTTTGACACCGCGCTTCTTAGCTTGAACACCCAACAACTTATGCTCGGCTTCGGCCGCCGCGCCTAGCTCAGCCATATCACCAATAACCAACAGATTGTCATCATTGCGCACCAATACATTGATAGCCGCTCGCATTGAGGCTGGGTTAGCATTGTAGGTATCGTCAATTAGCTCGACATCGGCCAAGGTTTCAATATTTAAGCGCCCGCTAACGGGCTTAAAATTAGCTAAGCCCGCTTCGATGCTCTTAATTGGAATTTTTGCTGCAAGCGCGACAGTCACTGCGGCAAGTGCATTGCGCACACTGTGCTCGCCGACACTGGCTAGCTTGATTTTTAACTTTTTGCCATTGGCTTTTACCTTAATAACCAGACCGCGCTTGTTCTCATCATAGTCGGCGGTAACATCGGCATCCGCAGATAGGCCAAAGGTCATGATTGAATAATCTTTAGCGAGCTCGTGCCAAAGGCCTGCGAACTCATCGTCGTTATTAATAATTGCTATGCCATCGATCGCTAAGCCTTGATATATCTCGCCTTTAGCCTTGGCTACCGCTTCAATTGACCCCAGACCCTCGAGATGAGCGGCAGCGGCATTATTGACTAAGGCAATGGTTGGTCGTGCCATGGCACTCAATCGACCGATTTCACCAGCATGGTTCATACCCATCTCGATCACCGCATATAGGTCGTTGGCCTGTAACCCCATAAGGGTCAGCGGCACACCAATCTCGTTATTCAGATTCCCTTTTGTGACCACGCCCTGACCAAGCTCGGCAAAGATACATGCCAGCATCTCTTTGACCGTGGTCTTACCAACGCTGCCGGTAACGCCAATCACCGGTAGCGCGAATTGCGAGCGCCACCAAGTAGCCAAATCGACTAATGCTTTGTGTGTGTTTTTGACCGTTACTGTCGGTAGCTGAGTCTCTACGGCGCGTTCGACAAGAAGCGCCCCAGCGCCCGCTTGCTCGGCCTGTGAGACAAACTCATGCGCATCAAAGTTCTCACCCTTAAGCGCTACGAACAAGCGCCCTTGGCATTCATCACGAGTATTAATGCTGACATTTTGCAACATCACATCGCCACCTGATTGCTCGCCATTGACCACATGTGCAATTTGAGACAGCGGCATCATGACACCACCCCCAAAGCCTGTTGCACCTGCTCTCTATCGGAGAATTTGAGTAACTCGGTGCCAATTTGCTGAGTCGTTTCATGGCCTTTGCCAGCGACAAGAACCCAGTCATCCGAGTTTGCTTGAGAGATAGCCGTGGCTATCGCCTCGGCTCTGTTTAGAATTATTTGATAGTCGCCTGAAATGCCAGCAACAATTTGATCGGCAATGGTTGCTGGATCTTCTGACCGAGGATTGTCATTAGTAACGATTAACCGGTCAGCAACCTTATCAGCAACCGATCCCATAACTGACCGCTTGGCCTGGTCGCGATCGCCACCACAGCCAAACACACACAATAATTCACCATGGCAATGCTGCTTTACCGACAGCAATGCTTTCTCTAGCGCGTCTGGCGTGTGCGCATAATCGACTACCACACTCGTGCCGCTCGGCGCACGATATAGTTCCATGCGCCCGGGCGCTGGCGCAAGAGATTTTAGTATCGCCTGTATCTCTTCAACTGGGGTACTTAGCGCTAATAAGGTTGCAACCAACATCTCGACATTGGGAATGTTAACCGCGCCAATCAGTGGCGTACTGGCGGAAAAATCGACACCATTGCCCTCGAACTCAAAGATAATACCGTCAGCACCGAGGGTCACCTCATCGGCATAAACGTCGCCACCTTGACCATAAGACACGATGAACTCAGCGTTTGCCAGATCAATCAATGATGCCCCCAAGGGGTCGCTAGCGTTAGTCACCACGAGTTCACTGTGGAAATTGGTAAATAGACGCTGCTTAGCGGCGCCATAGCTCGCCATATCGCCATGATAATCGAGATGATCATGACTCAAATTAGTGAATAGAGTACAAAAGAACTCAACCCCGTTAACTCGCCCTTGATGCAAGGCATGTGAGGATACTTCCATGCACACTTGGGTGATCCCTTGGTCTCTAAATTCGGCCAGCTTTTTATGCAGCGCTATGGGGTCTGGCGTGGTGTGATCAGCCGATACTAAGGAATCTAATTTACCAACCCCAATTGTGCCGATCATTGCCGCCTGTGTGCCAAGATGCGTTAAAGCCTGGGTGAGTAAGTAACAACAGGTAGTCTTGCCATTAGTACCGGTAACACCAAAGACTTGCATTTCGTCGCAAGCTCGGCCAAAAAAATGATGCGCCAACACGCCAACTTGTCGTTGCAAGCCGGTTACTGAAAAAGCAGGTATCGTTATATCGCTTGGCAAAGCAAAATCGAGCGCATCGTACAAAATTGCAATCGCACCATTCTTCTGTGCTTGCAGCAGATGGTCTCGACCATCCGCAGCAACACCTTTATAAGCGCAGAACAAGGCTCCTTGCGACACTTTTCGACTGTCAATCACAAGTTCGCGAACAACCACATCGTCGCTAACATTGCTGTCGCTAGCGATATTTAGAACCGCGAGCAAATCGGCTAAATGCATCATTGCGCACCCTCGCCAGATTTAATAGCCACGCCAGAGTCAGCTGGAGCAAAAGCAGCAAGTGGACGAGCAATCATTAGTTTTAACGCAGGCTCTGGTTTCGGTGCCGTCATTGCATCTGGCGCCACCCCACGCAAGCGTAAAGCGCCAGCCATTACCTCAGAGAAGACCGGCGCGGCAACTAGGCCACCGTAGTAATCGACGCCTTTGGGGTCGTTAACCGATACCACCAGCGCAATTTCGGGATCGCTAATCGGTGCAAAGCCGGCGAATATCGACATGTAGCTGTCGTCTTGATAGCGCCCGTTAACCACACGATGGGCGGTACCAGTTTTACCGCCAACACGGTATTGATCAACTCGTGCTTTGGGCGCAGTGCCTTCGTCGCCGACCGCCGCTTCAAGCATACTAGCGACGTGATCGGTAACCTCTGATGAAAAGATCCGCTCGCCCTCTGGCGCTTCGGTAATCGGGTGCATACGCACAGGCAGTAATACTCCGCGGTTTGCCAGAGCTTGATAGGCGCGTGCCAGCTGCAAAGTATTGACCGACAATCCGTAGCCATAACTCATGGTCGCCTGCTCAATAGGCCTCCACTCTTTACGGTTTGCCAAGATCCCTTTTTGCTCGCCGGGCATCTTAAGCTTATTCGTTTGGCCAAAGCCCACGCTACGATAGGTGTCGTACAAATCACGTGGCTCCATCATCATCGCTATCTTCGCTGCGCCGATATTGCTCGACATCTGAATAACCTCAGAGACCGTGATTTCACCGTGCGGCTTGGTATCGCTGATACGATTGCGCCCAATGTATAAAAACCCTTTTTCAGTATCGATTATCGTATCTGAATCAACCATTCCGGCTTGCATGGCCATGGCAACAGTAATCGGCTTCACGGTTGAACCGGGCTCAAATGAATCAGTAATCGAGCGGTTTCGAAAATGAGCACTCTTTAGTTCGCTGCGATCATTGGGGTTAAAGTCCGGCATGCTTATCATCGCTAACACCTCACCGGTCTTAACATCCAAGGCAACTAGGGTAGCCGAGGTTGCGTTGTGCTGTTTAACCGCGGCTTGAAGATGTCGATAAGCCAGATATTGAATACGAGCATCAATACTCAAAACAATATCATCGCCATGTCGAACCCGAGACAATTGCTCGACATACTCAACAACGTGGCCAACCTTGTCACGCAGCACTTGAGTGCGACCTGCTTGCCCTTTCAGCTCATCGTCGTATGCAAGCTCCAGCCCCTCTTGCCCTTCGTTGTCGATATTAGTAAAGCCCAATACGTGACCCATCACCGGGCCCGCCGGGTAGTAACGCTTGTACTCACGAACTTTATTAATGCCAGGCACATTCAAGGCAAGAATTTTATTCGCTAATTGCGGCGACAAGTGACGTTTCAAATAGACAAATTCTCTACTCTTACGTTTTTCCGCCTTCTCTAGCAGTTCCGCTGGTGTAATTTCAAGCAAGCCAGTAAGTTCTTTATAGGAGTACTCTTTTTGCTGGCGAAGAATAGTCGCCGGATGCATCCAGACCGAATCGACCGGCGTACTCACTGCAATAGGCTGACCATTGCGATCAGTGATCATCCCTCGTGTTGGCGGTTCATTTTGCACTCGCAAATAACGCGCATCACCTTGCGACTGCAAGTAGTCATTATCAACAACCTGCAGCTGCACAGCACGTGCACCGAGAGCGATAAATAGAAAACCAAAAATGATAACAATCACGTTATAACGCCAAGTAGAAACTGGCACCACGACATCTTTGACCGGTCTGTCGACGGTTGGATTACGTTGCGATTTAATCGGTAGCGAATTAGTGGTTTTGGCCATTATTCGGTACCTACTAAGCGAGAGCCTTCAGCCAAAAGAGCGCCATCAACTAAACGTGAGTCATCAACGGCGGCTTCTTCACCAATGTATTTCATCTCGCCTTTACGCGGCGCGCGCATCGACAAATGTTCGGTTGCGTCTTTCTCTACTCGCTGAGCAGACGCCCACACATTCGACTCAACTAGCAACTGACCCCATTCGTCATTTAAATCATCACGCAAGGATTCCGCTGTCTGAAATGCCAAATAGGCAAGACGATGCTGGTGCCGAATATTGACTACAAATAAGGCCGTTACAACCACACTACCTACCAGGAACCACATAACACTATCGCGCATACTGCCCCCCGTGCGAACCACCACCGATAACAGGCGCGGTATATGGCACAGATGTGCGCTCAGCGATTCTTAGAACAGAACTACGAGAACGAGGATTCTCTTGAACTTCATGCTTGCTTGGCTTTATCGCCCGGCTTAACAATTTTAGCGGCGTCAGATAGGCGTCTTCAGTAACCGGTATATTCTTAGGCGGCAACTTAGGCGTCGACAATTCACGCATGAAACGCTTCACAATACGATCTTCTAGGGAATGAAAACTAATCACCGCTAGGCGACCACCCTCATTCAACAACTGCACCGCTTGCGGCAAGGCTGTTGAAACTTGGCTCAACTCTTGATTGACGTGCAAACGTATCGCTTGAAAGCTGCGAGTCGCCGGGTGCTTATTCTTATCTTTCTTAGGCGTTGCATCAGCAATAATAGCGGCCAACTGCAAGGTACTTTCTATCTTTGTCTCTTCGCGCGTGGCGACAATTGCTCTGGCAATTCGGCGGGCAAATTTCTCTTCACCTAAATCGAACAAGGCCATCATTAGGTCACGCTCTTCAACTCGGGCCAGCCATTGCGCTGCCGACTCCCCCTTGGTGGTATCCATGCGCATGTCTAACTCACCGTCGCGCATAAAGCTAAATCCACGCTCAGCTTGATCAAGTTGCGGTGACGAGACGCCCAAATCCATTAACACACCGTCAACCTTATCAATACCAGCTTGCTCGATAAGCATATCGGCCATACGGCTAAACTCGCTGTGAATCAGCTTAACGCGATCATCACCTCTAAACACTTCGCGACCAAGCTCTATCGCTCGCGGATCACGATCAAAGCCGATTAGCGTTCCGTTGTCGCCAATCTCGTTGGCGATTTGCATGGCATGGCCCGCACGGCCCAATGTGGCGTCGACATAGATACCGCCTTGGCGAATATTCAACGCGTCGACTGCCTCTCTTATTAAGACAGGAATGTGCTGTTCAGAGGTGGTCATGGTTGGCCTCTAAAAGGAAAGCGATTCGAGCTCAATCGGCAGTGCCGATTCGTCGAGCTCGACAGATAATAGGGACTCGCGTTGCGCAACCCAATGCGCCTCATCCCAAATCTCATACTTGTCTCCCTGCCCTACCAAGACAGCCTTTCGATCAATATTCGCAAATTCACGTAATTGCTGCGGAAGCAAAATTCTACCACTACCATCCATGGCGCAATCGTCGGCGTGACCGATCAACACACGCTTCAATTGACGAACCTGAGCATTTAAAGTTGGTAACGAGGTCAGCTTTTGCTCAACCACATCCCAATCTTCTAATTTGTACAACAACAAACAATGGTCGCTCGGACTAATAGTAACCACCAAATCATTGCCTGACTCGCCACAAAGGGCATTACGAAGCTTGGTCGGAATTGACATCCGCCCCTTCGCGTCCAGACTTATATGGTTACTGCCTCTCGCCACGACTCTTTTAGTTCACTGTTTATTAGTATTTGATATGTAATTGTAGAAGCTTGGGGAGAATTACCCCTAATTCCCACAATTACCCACATTTCGCCACTATCTATGACAGCCAGTGTCGAGTCAAGGACTAATTGACGAGAAAACCTTTTTCTTTCAGTAAGTTAGCGCACATATCCATGTGACTTAAGCTCGCTATTTAAAGTATCACTTTAACTTTAAACTGCAACAGATTATTTAATAGGCGTTTAATAAACAATCAATTTCGATCAGACCCATAAATGAGCAGAATATTATGTTTCGGTAATGCGAAGCCTTTAGAGCATACAACTAATAATAACTTCAGGCCACCAAATACTGTAAATAATAACAGTAAATTGACGATAAGTTCGCATCTGTGGGGTCTATCGCCCACTAATTGGAAACGATCCAGTTCACGAGCTTGTTAACACAAAGCTCGGAACCATCACGTAAAAAATGAGTCAACCTATAAGCCGGGTCCTGTCAAGGACAGTCATTCATCTAGGACATACATCGCTGCATGCCTCAAGCAACCTACCCGTGTTCAACGCGAGCCACGCCTTAACCTCAAGCCGAAGCTCAAAGAACGAACACCTATTTGGTCTTGCTCCGAGTGGGGTTTACCTTGCCGCTCGTGTTACCACTAACGCGGTGCGCTCTTACCGCACCATTTCACCCTTACTAACCTTTAAGTTTCAAACGAATTTGAAGCTTAAACCGCTTAAATTCGGGCTTAGCGGGCACGAAGCCTGCTATGCCCTGATCTTCAGCGTTCTTTTAAAAAGAAGAAAGCGGTATCTTTCTGCTGCACTTGCCGTCGGCTCACGCCGCCCAGACGTTATCTGGCACTCTGCTCTTCGGAGCCCGGACTTTCCTCCCCTTCTTGCGAAGCGGCGACTGCCCAGTTGACTCGAGCGCAAGTCTACTCAAATTCATGACGTTTAGCAAAGGCCTCAAACAATAGAAATCAGCAATAAAACGGCTATTTGCTTCGTAATGACTCTAATGCGGCTGGTAGGTCATCAAAACCATGTGACTTTGCCTTAGCCTTCAGGCCGTCAACAATTTCGCCAATCATGCTAGGGCCTTGATAAATAAATTGACTGTAAATTTGTAAATAGTCAGCACCTGCGACCATTTTATCCCAGGCGTCGTCTGCATCTTTAATACCACCAACGCCAATAATTTGCACTCGACCCTTTAGTAGGCGATAAAACTGACGAATACACTCAGTCGACATCTCTTTGACCGGCGCACCACTTAAACCGCCGGCCTCCTGAGCATGACTGCTTTTCAAGCTGTCAGGCCTTGCCACCGTTGTATTGGTCGCAATTAGAGCATCAAATTGATGAGAAATTACGAGCTCTGCAATCGTTTCGATTTCGTCTTCGTCGAGATCAGGCGCCACCTTCAAGGCAATAGGCACATAACGCTTATGAACCGTTTGGCATTTTTTCTGCGCGACTTTAATTTTTGCCAGCAAGTCATCTAAGAACGATTCGTTTTGCAGCTCTCGAAGCGACTTAGTATTCGGTGACGAAATATTAACGGTTATATAATCGGCTTGCGAATAAACTCTTTGCATAGCAGAAACGTAGTCAAAATGAGCATCTTCAATCGCCGTCTCAGCATTTTTACCAATATTAATTCCAGCAACCGCGGTACTCTCAGTCTTTTTAAGATTTTCTAAAAATGCATCGACACCGCCACTATTAAAACCCATTCGATTTATTAAAGCTTGGTCCTCTACTAAGCGAAACATTCGAGGCTTAGGGTTACCAGGCTGAGGCTTGGGTGTTACCGTACCCATCTCAACACCACTAAAACCCATTGCTGAAAACGCAGGCAACGCGACCGCTTCTTTATCCAAGCCTGCCGCCAAGCCTATCGGATGACGAAAATCAATGCCCATGCAGATCACGGGTAGATCAACAACATTGCGACCAAAAAAACGATTGATTTGCGCTGTCAAAAAAGGTTTTTTTGAGGCATAGGCAAGTTTCGATAAAGTTAAGTCGTGAGCTCGTTCTGGGTCGAGCGCGAACAGCGCTGGCTTAATCAATGAATACATTAGCTTTGATGTGCTGGTCATGGTTTTTAGCCTTGATTATTTTTTAGGTTATGAACGTTGATTTTTTCAGCAACATTCAGCTACAACCAAGGATACCAGACCACGAATAACTTGCGAGGCCAAAAGCAGCCCGAAAAACGGTCAACGGTCTTAGTGGCCTGCCACGATCAATAGAGTGCGGCCTGCCACGATCAGTAGAGTGTGGCAAGCCATACTCTATGAAACTCAGCTAATCCGAGTTCTGCAGTTGCCAGGCGCTGGCATACAATCCATTTAACGCGAGTAACTGAGCGTGCGTGCCCTGCTCGGCAATTTGCCCTTTTTCGAGCACCAATATCAGATCGGAGTCGACAATTGTCGATAAACGATGAGCGATAACAACACTCGTGTAGTCTCCGCGAACACGCTCCATGGCCTGTAAGATGCGTTGCTCTGCACGACTGTCAAGCGATGAGGTAGCTTCATCAAAGATCATTATCTTAGGTTGCTTCAAAATTGCTCGAGCAATCGCGACTCGTTGCTTCTCACCGCCAGAGAGCTTTAAGCCTCGCTCGCCAACTTGAGTTTCCGCACCCTCCGGTAGCTGCTTAATGAAGTCGTCAAGATACGCCATACTAATCGCCGCCCACACCTGCTCTTCACTAGCATCGACATTGCCGTATTGAATGTTTTCAAAAATACTCGCGTTAAACAACACTGTGTCTTGCGGCACCACGCTGATGGCCTGGCGCAAACTTTTTTGCGATACCATCGAGCTATCTTGGCCGTCGATAACGATGTTGCCCGAGCTAACATCGTAAAAGCGAAACAATAACTTCATAATGGTCGACTTACCTGAGCCGCTATTACCAACGATCGCTACTTTTTGTTTCGGCGCGACTTTAAAACTAACGCCCTTAAGAATCGGACGATCGGGGTGATAGGCAAAACTCACATCATTAAATTCTATCGCACCATTGTCCACTGACATTGTTGGCGCATTAGCTACATCCTGAACCGATGACTCCACTTTTAATAAGGCAAACATGGCATCAATATTGGCCATAGAGCCCTTCATTTCTCGATAAACAAAACCAAGAAAATTAAGCGGCACAAATATCTGCATCATCAATGCGTTAATTAATACAAAATCACCGATGGTCATAATACCTTGGCTGACGTGGTAAGCCGCCAGCACCATCGACGCGGTCGCGGCCGCAGATATAATCAAAGATTGCCCACCATTTAGGCCGAACAAGGTGAGTCGATTCTTGCGTCTCGCCGCTTCCCAATCGGCTAGATTCTCATCATAGCGATCGGCCTCATAAGCCTCATTATTGAAATATTTGACCGTTTCAAAGTTCAACAAGCTGTCGACCGAGCGCGTACTAGACTTACTCTCGGCCTTATTCATCTGCCGAATAGTGTCAGTACGCCATTCGGTGGCAATCACCGAAAAGCCGACGTAGGCCACCACCGACACCAGTACAATCACAGCGTACCAAGCGGAGTAGTTCCAAAATAGCAGCACCATGATCATGCCAATTTCGACAAAGGTAGGGACAATATTGAAGATCATAAAACGCATCAAAAAACTGATGCCGTTAACACCCCGCTCTATATCCCTTGAGACGCCACCGGTTCGACGATTTAAGTGGTAGGCTAAATCGAGCGAATGTAAATGTTGAAAAACTCTATGGCCTACGCGACGCATTGCGCGCTCGGTAACTCGGCCAAAGATAGTGTCACGCAATTCGCCAAACAGCACATTTGCAAAACGCACTACACCATACGCCACTAACAAGGCTATCGGCACTATAAGCAACACTTGCGATGGCTCTGTTACGTCACCATTTAATTGATCAACGATATGCTTAAGAATAAACGGCAAGCCGACACTGGCTATTTTGGCGCCGACCAAACACAACAAAGCCAAGCCAATTCGGCCCTTAAACTCAGTCATGAATGGGATTAACTTCTTTAAGCTAGACCAATCTACATTATCTAAATCTGTGGCATCTCCAGAGCCGCGACGAGCACCTCTCATAACTAATCCTGCCTAAAGGCGTTCTAAATCGGCAATTAGTTTCTCAAGCACTTGGTCTCGATAACGGTAGCCGACAGCTCGATTAAAATTAAATACAAAGCGGTACTTTCTAACACTCTGTTGTGATGTCGTTGGCGGCAACTCAATATAGCCAGCATAGCTGCGAACCCCGTTGAGAGTGCCCGTTTTAGCATAGACCGAGACAGCTTTAGAGCTGACCTTAATCTTCTTAAATAAAACTTTGTTCGGCTGTAAAGCCTTGAGCAAATCGTTAATCTGCTCAGCGCTCAGCCGATTCTTACGAGACAAACCGGAGCCTTCATTAATACTATGATGCCGCCAACCGAAGCGAACCGCCAAAGCGGTGTTTGCATAATCGCGGCTAAGATCAAACGATACCTTATCTGTCGTAGCATTATCAGCAAGCTTTAAAAAAACCTGATTAGCAATAAAATTATTTGAGAACTCTAAGCTGCCGCGCAGCACATCGGCCAAGCTGTGGGTATTAAGGTGCCGATAAAGCAACGTTTCTCTTCCATCTAAGGTTTTATTGATTGTGATAGCCGTACTAACCATCCCCAGCTTAGCGAGTAACAACTCAGCGAAGTTCGATTGGGCGTTATCACTGTCTACTAAATTAACTCTATCTACCGATTTTGTAAGGCTGTAGGCCATTTTTTTTGCGGTATTGGTCAACGGTGTCTGAGCCTCAGCGCTCGATATCACACCATTTTCGTTACTCAACTTGGCGGTGTTAAAATTTGCCGACACAGCCGACACTGGCGCATTGTACGGATCCGCCACCTTGCTTCTTCCCGGCACCGATGCGAAGCTGAAATAGCTATTATCAACATAAAGATCAGTTAGTTCGGTGATACCACGCGCCTGCAAAGCGGCTTTCAATGCGTCCGCTAAAACATCGATCTCTTCAGATACTAAAAATGGGTCGCCATAACCCTTGACCAAAAGAGTCTCCGCCTGAATAAAAAAATCAGTATGAAATCGGTGCTCCAAGCCCCACTTATCGATCGCCAAATAAGCGGTCGCTAGCTTAGTAACCGAGGCTGGGATAAGCGGTTTTCTGGCTTGCCAGGCAAACACACGGGCACCACTGTCAGTTACGACTAACACAGAATCAGCGTCACTCAGTGTTAGGTTTTCTAACACCGACGACTGGGCATTCAAGTCACCGATGTAACAGAAAAAAAGTAATAGCAGAAAAAAGTGTCTCATTATTATCTATCTAGATGGCTAAATCAGCTTTGACCGTAAGAGCCAAGTCGTACACTTCGTTTTTACGCTTGCCACTTAGCTTGGCAGCGATACCTGCCGCCTGTTTAACGGGCAAATCAACAAGTAGTACCTTTAAAATAGCGATTACATCGGCGTCACTACTCGCTACGGGTTCGACCCCGGCCAGCATCAAAACAAACTCCCCACGCGACTGATCATCGTCCTGCATAAACGTTGCCAATATAGTCTCAGCGCTGCCGGCTAATACCGTCTCAAAACGCTTGGTTAGCTCCCTAGCAACGACTATTTGCCGCTCACCACCCAGCACCTCGACCACGTCAGCAAGGCAAGCTTTGATTCGGTGAGATGACTCAAGTAAAACCACAGTGCGGTGCTGATTTGCGTAGACGGCAAGTGCGGTTTGCCGGGCACCGCTCTTGGACGGCAAAAAACCATCGTAAACAAAGCCATCAGTGGGTAATCCGGCAATCGATAAAGCCGCGATAATCGAACTCGGCCCGGGCACTGCAACAATTGAATATCCCTGCTGCCTTAATGCACGAACCAGCACAAATCCTGGATCACTAATCAATGGTGTGCCCGCATCACTGATCAAGGCGAGGTCTAAACCTTGGTCTAATTGAGATTTAACCCACTCAATTTGAGATTCTTCGTTGTGTTCGTGACAAGAACGTAATTTACTGCCAATACCATAGTGATTTAACAATCGTTTACTATGCCGAGTATCTTCAGCCAGTATAAAGTCTACTGAACCCAACACCTTCAAGGCTCGGTGGCTAATATCGCCTAAGTTGCCGATCGGCGTTGCGACCACCATTAACTGCCCTAATTCATTTGAATTTGAGGCTTGGCTGTCACTACTAACTGTTTGCCTGTCTTTGCTAAAAGGGTCGCTCACTCGGTATACTTCGCTGGATATAAATAGGCTGACCAGAATAATCGGAATACTCGCAAAATGCATCCACAATTAAATAGCCGTATGAAACTACCCAGCATCGTAATTGGGGCCGCTCTGCTCGCCAGCTGCGCCTCAGCACCGACACGGCCTCCGGTCGCGGTAGAAGCTAGGGACATAGTGGTCACGCAGCCGATAACAACAGAAGTTGATGGCTCACTAGACGACGATCTAAGCACGCTATCGGAAAACCGCTTTGATGATAAGGCCCTGCAAGCCGAAGAGCTTAATGTCAGTCGAGCCGAATATTACAGCCAACAGGCGCAACGTCAAGATAGCCGCTACGCGCAAGTTAATTCAATACTAAGCGCGGCCGAATACTACATTCAAGCACAAGACTTCGAGGCAGCGGAACTCGCCGCTGACGAACTTTATTATGATTCGCTAGATACCGTACAAGCCGACAGGCTAACGATCATTAAGGCCTATGTTGCGTACTCGAAAGGTCAGCACGTGCAAACAATCTCGCTGTTAAAGCCATTATGGGACCGGCTACCAGACATCGAGATAGTCGACGACGCTGAGTTAATCGGCGATTTTGGTACAATTGATGGCTCTGGTGCAATCGACGGCTCTGGTTTAGTCGACGACGCTGAGCCACTACCGACGATTCCCGAGCAAGTAAAACTAAGCATTCAACAGGTAGACGCCCTTCTACTCGGATCATTTAGCTTTCAGACTCTCGGCGATTATGATTCAGCTATCGCCGCACTGATTAAACGTGAACGTTCACTGGTTGGCAGTACTCGTAGCGAAACCACTCGCTATATTTGGCAAGTAATCAGTGCTTTACCGATTGCCCGTCGGCAAATAATTTTTGATAGCACGCAAAATATGCTGGTGAGAAACAGAGTTGAGCAAAGCCTAACATCGGCGTTAGCACCGATACCAGAGCTACCTCAACAGTTCACTCAATGGCGAGAGGAACCCGAAAACCTTAGAAAGCAAACGTTGGATCAGATATGGAACAACGACTCACCTCGCTCGATTGCGGTATTATTGCCGATCAGCTCAAAGTTCAATCTTGCCGCGCAAGCCGTAAAGGACGGTATCGACTACCAGCATAATGCTAATCGCTCGCTGTATCGGCCACTGCTGCGATATTATGATATCGGCGACAACCCGACCCTGAGCACTCAGTATTACGCCGCCGCTATCCAATCTGGCGCCGATTTCATTATTGGCCCACTGGGCAAAGACTACGCAAATCAAATAAGCAGCTATGCAGGCAACGGCTCATCGACACTACTACTAGGCGGTGATACACCGTTGAACCCATCGACCTCTCGATTTAGCATGAGCCCAGAAATGGAAGGCGCTCGCGTAGCTGAGCGGGCGTGGAAAGATGGCCACCTTAGTGCTGCATTATTAGTAACAGAAACTGACGCCAGCCATCGTACGGTCGCCGCATTTAGCCAAAAATGGCGTAACTTGGGCGGCAAGATTAGCGACACGGTTACTTATTCGCCAAGGCAATACGACCATAGCGTTGAGCTTAAACAGCTATTCGATGTTAATCAGAGCGAGTACCGGCATAGACAGATAAGTGACACTCTCGGCTTCAAACCAGAATTCACCGCCTATCAACGCTCAGATATCGACTTCATTTTAATGATCGCAAACACCGAAACAGGCCGCTTGATTCTGCCACAAGTTAATTTCTTTAGTGGCTCTAACATTCCGGTTTATTCAACCTCAGCGATATTCAATGGCCTGCAAGACAGTGTTAACAATATTGATCTCGATGGCACCCGTTTCCCGGTAATGCCGTGGGTTTTAAAATCAGCTGAAGTAGCGCCTTACGCAGGTCAGCTAAACATGCTATTTGCCCTCGGCACCGACGCTTATCGGGTTGCTTCGAGCTACCAGAAGTTGCGTCAGAATAGTGAGTTCGCAATCAACGGCAATACCGGTCAAGTGAGTATTAACGCCGCTGGAGAGACTATTTATCAACCGGTGTGGGCAACCTATGAACAAGGTGAAGTTGTGCCGATTGAAACCCTAGGTCTTGACTTAGCCCCCTTGCAGACGCCTAATGGAGGCATATTGAACAGTCAAAATGTAAACGGAACTTACAATGATTCGAACTATAATTCACAGACTTGGGATCAACAAAGAAGCTCTCGAAAAAGGGCCCCAGTTGAAGACCCGAAAAACCAGCAAGATGACCTCAGGGGATCGCGCTGAAGACTTAGCACTTAACTATCTACTTGATCGCAAATTCAAGCTCGAGCAACGCAATTTCAATTGCCGCTACGGCGAGATAGATTTGATCATGTGGGACCAGAGTTACTTGGTTTTCATCGAAGTTCGCTATCGCTCATCAAATAAATATGGGGGTGCGCTGGAAAGCATCGACCGCTACAAGCAAGCCAAACTTCGTCGCGCCGCCGAATTTTACTTAGTAAAGACTAAAAGAACCGACTGCGCCTGTCGTTTTGATATACTTTGTATTAACGGAAACCTCAACAACCCCGATTACGAGTGGATAGCTAACGCATTTTAACGCCGCTCAGAATAAAAACTATGTCTACTATCTCAGAACACTTCAAAGCCAGTGCTGCCAGCATTCTTGATAACCAATTTTTAGAACCACAAATTGAGGCCATTGCTAAGGCACTTTATGCAAGCTTTGAAGCCGGAGGTAAACTATTAATCTGCGGCAATGGTGGTTCTGCGGCGGATGCTCAGCACCTGTCATCAGAATTGCTAAACCGCTACAAGCGTGAACGGCGAGAGCTACCCGGCATTACACTGACGGCCGATGGCTCGACCCTAACCTCGATTGGCAATGATTATGATTTTAGCGAAGTATTTTCCAAGCAAGTAAGCGCACTTGGGCGGCCCGGCGACTGCTTAATGGTGATTACGACTTCGGGTAATTCAGCAAACATAATCAAAGCGGTTGAAGTTGCACATGACAAATCGGTCACGGTCATTGCACTGAACGGTAAAAATGGCGGAAAATTGAGCGACTACCTAGCTAGCGATGATATCAACCTAATTGTCAAGGGTGATGTCACTGCCCGCATTCAGGAAGTACACGGCCTAGTTATTCACTGTATTTGCGAGTTGATTGACAGCTATATCCTAGATTAGCAGGCACTTATTAATGCACGCAAAGTAAGTCACGCAAACAACTACACAGCTACTCTGCCCAATCATTGGGTGCGAGTCTGGAGCCAATATGAGCAAGTCTTTCGCCTCAATTATTAAAACATCGATTGTTAGCCTTACCGCGGCAATCGCGTTCAGCGGTTGCGTTACAGCAATTGTGGCTAGCGCGGCCATCGCTACCGTCGACATCATTCATGATCGCCGAACTGTCGGTGAATACATTGATGATGGCGCGATTGAGGTCACGGCGCGCAACATTTTGCTTTCAAGCCCTGAAATTCGTAAAGCGGCACATGTAAAAACACAGTCGTGGAATGGCATACTACTGCTAACCGGAGAAATTGACAGCGAGACGCTCAAGCCCACATTGATTGAAAAATTAAGCTCTATTCAGGGTGTAAGGCAAGTTGTAGATGAAACCACCATCACGGGTAAAACCAGACTTTGGGCTCGTACTAATGACGCGTTAATTACCAGCAGAGTAAAAACTCGCTTGCTACTAAAAACCGGTCTTAAGGCTAATCGAGTTAAGGTAGTTACGACTCGAGGCAGTGTTTACCTGATGGGTATCGTAACTCGAGCCGAAGCTGATAAAGCAACCGAGCATACCCAAACAGTTCGTGGCGTTAAGCGAGTAGTCAAAGTATTTGAGTACCAAGAGAGCAACTAAAACATGTCGAAGCAGCCAATGTCGAGTAAAAAAACTCTTAATTCACAAGCAAAGGTAATTTCTCCCGAAAGTGATTTAGCTCAAATTCGAGCGAAAATCTCTACCCTGCCCAAACCCTTGGTCTTCACTAACGGCTGCTTCGATATACTTCACCGTGGCCATGCGACCTACCTAGAGCAAGCGCGTAACATCGGCGCTTCGCTGGTTGTTGGCGTCAATACAGACAACTCGGTAAAAAGGCAAGATAAAGGCAGTGACCGGCCAATCAATGTCCTTGACGACCGAATGGCGGTACTAGCAAGTCTAGAGTGCGTCGATGCGGTGGTTAGTTTCGATGAAGACACACCACTGAATATAATCGAGACTATTTTGCCAGACCATCTGGTTAAGGGTGGCGACTGGAAGGTAGCTGATATAGTTGGTGGCGACGAAGTCATCGCCAATGGTGGTCAAGTGCACTCGCTCGATTTTAAATTCGAGCGCTCTACGACCTCGTTGATAGAAAAAATTCGTGGCTAATATCTTTGTCTAGAGATTTAGGGCATTGCAGCATTCGTAGTGCGAATGCCCTTACTCTGTTCGCTAGCCTGTGTTTTATTGCAACACCGATACAGCCAACGAATCGGCTAACTGAGCACCCTCCCAAGACACCAGCTGGCCATCACGAAGACGCTCCCCGCCGCGAATAATAACCGTATCGCCGACCGTTACATTGCCAATCGCTTCAATCATTTGACCGTCGGCAAAGCCTAATTCTATATCCCGCCTACTAGCGATACCGCTTTGATCCACGACAAAAACATACTGCGCGTTAGTCTTCAAAATAATCGCGTCTCGGGGTATCGCTACCACTTCTTTTGCCTGCGCACTTGGCAGACTTACACGTACACCCGAACCGACCAGTAAACCTGAGTCTACCAGCCCAACGCGCAATTCCATGGTACGGCTGACCGCATCGCCAACAGGCACTAGAGCCCTCAATGGTGCTTTGATAGACTTACCCATACCGACGATGTCTAATAAACTGCCTGGTGCTAACGGTTGAACCAACGCCGCCGGCACACGAGCACTAATTTCCAAATTTATGGTGTCGACCAAACGGACAACCGAACTGCCAATCTGTGCATATTCACCGACCTGTATCGACTGACTAACGACCCTTCCGGCAAAGGGCGCTTTAATAGATGTACGATTGAGATCTAGTTCGGCCGATTCTAAGGCTATTTGTGCGCTCTGCATGTCGGCCTTAGCCGTTTCCATATTCGAACGAAGCTCGGCGATACCGATTGCGGACATCCCCAGCCTACTGTCTTCACTATTCACCCGCGCGAAATAGCCTTTATGATATTGATATAGGCTACTCAGACGCGCAACGGCCGCTTTGCGTTGTGCCACAGACTGCTTAGCGTTTTCAGGGTCAATCTGCGCTAATACGTCGCCTTGATTAACAATATCGCCGACTAACGCAACTGATAAAACTTTGCCTGTCGCTTCCGAAGCAATCACCGAATCACGTGTGCTTATCACGGTGCCCGGCAATACCGTATGGGGTGTCATTGTCATTTTAATCACCTCAGCAATCACCACCGGCGCAGGCGGCGGGCCCGAAGCGGCACTAGGCGTGTCTGCACTGCCACCACTAACGCCAATATAATAGATAGCAATTGCAGCAAAAGCAGATAGCGTAAGGCCAATTCCGAGCCTCCTGAATCGACTATTCTGGATCACATCGGAAGCGTCAAGTTCTGAGCTTTCTGTTATCAAATCATTTACTTCGGTGGTTTGTTCAATCATGTTGATGGCTTCCTTCAAGTGCACCACGTACAGGTGTAAAACTAGAAAAACGAATTCGCTCTAGACGCAATAAACAGGGTAATAAAATTAATGTAAATAATGTCGAAATTGCCATGCCGCCGACGATAACGGTGGCAAGCCCCTTATATATCGCACTGCCAGCCCCGGGTGCGATCACTAGAGGTAGCATGCCCATTAGCGAGGTAAGCGTAGACATCAAAATTGGGCGTAGACGTGTCTGCAAAGCCTGCCGAACAGCATCACCTTTAGACAAGCCAACTCGCTCAGCTTGGCGAGTCTCAGCAACGAGTAAGATGGCGTTATTGACCACTAAGCCAAGCAAAATTATAAAACCGATCATTCCCAAGAGATCTAGCGGGGTCGGCGTTATCAAGTCAAGCAAGCGTACCGCAAGCACACCTCCGACGGCGGCCATTGGTAATGAGATCATCACCAGAGCCGCGTCAGTTGGGGACTTAAACAGAGCGGCCATTACCAAGAATAATAAAATAATGGCTAGTAGAAAATTGCCTTTCAAATTACTAATTGCTCGACTTAGCGAATCAGCGTCACCACCGTAGGAAATCGAGATATCGCTTGGGCTCATTGAGCGAATCTGGTCTTCTAGATTAGTTAATAGCGACATCGTCTCGCCAAGTGCAACCCCAGGCGGCGCGGAAATATTCAACGAAATAGTTCTCGCATTATCTAACCTAAAGATTTGGTTTGGCCCGACCCCGCGTTCAATTCGTGCCAAATCGCCAAACGAAATTATCGCTCCCGATGGCGTTACCACTGGTATAGAGTACAGCTGCTCGGGCGTCGTCCAGTCTTTGGCTCTGAGCAAAATATCTAAGCGAGAGTCTTTATGAAAGAATTCGCCCAACCATAAACCATCACCCAACGCGCGTAGAGTTCTCGATAGTGACTCTCGAGTCAAACCGACTTCGGCTAAGCGTCTATCATCAGGGATTAAGCGCAGTTCGGGCGTCACAATTTGTGGGTCTGGGTTCAAATTCACACGGCCATTGGGCATTGCCTCCCTCACTAAATCGGCCACATCAAGGGCTGACTCACTAAGCGCCTCGTAGTCAGATGACTGAAGGTCAATGCTAATACTGGCTCCACCGCCGAAACGACCAAATAGCGAGCCTTGCTGTGCGAACGCTTGTGTATCTGGAAAACCGGAGAGTATTTCTTTATTAGTAATAGCGACCATTTCGTCAACCCGCGATTGGTCTTCAACACGGATGCCGACATTACCGCCCCACGGACCGGTAAATAGATAGTAGTTCTTTAGTGCGGGCTCCTTCTCACCTCGCATATAAGGCCCCAACCGTTCAACAACTACCTCTGCAAATTCGGTTCGAATCACCTCGGTGCTGGCGCCGCTCGGAAAAGAAATAAACGCATCAACGGCATCACGTTTCACCGGTGGCAAGTAATTTAGTTGAGGCCAGAGTAGCCACCCGAGGAGCAACGGTATAACGGTTAGACCCGCTATCCAAGAATGTCTTTTCATCGGTGAATCTGTGAAATTCATTAACTTGTCAACGATACGGTCTAATAGATAAGTATTTGTTTGTCTATTGGTCGACGGATTCTTTAGGAGGTAGGCTGCTGCGGCCGGCAATACCAGCACCGCGACAAGAAAACTAAATGCCACGGCAATAGCAATGGTCAAGGCAAGGTCAGCAAATAATTGACCTTCGACATCCTCGAAAAAGACAATAGGCACAAAGATCACAATGGTGGTTAAGGTTGATGCCAGCAGCGCCCCACCAACACTTTTCACTGAATTAAGTGCCGCTTTACTGGCCTCGATTCCTTTTTCGATCTGTCGAACATAGTGTTCCATCATTACGATGGCCGCATCTAACACCATGCCGGTTGCGAACGCTAACCCAGCAAGAGAGATCACATTGATGCTTCTACCAAATAGATTGAGCACAATGAAAGTTGCAAATAGACTTATCGGTATCGCCGCGGCTATCAGCAAAGTCGCTTTCAATCTGCGCACAAACCACCAAAGTGAGCCGACCGCTAAAAGCACGCCAATGCCCATGTTCTCACTTAAAAGCGCAATCGCTCGTCGAATAAAAACCGACGGGTCAAAACTTTTTTCTAAGGTTATTCCATACTGACCCGGAAGCGTTTGATTCAATTTGTTCATACGCTCAAGAACTTGATCAATCGCCGCAAGGGTATTTCCTCCCGGCTGCCGGATCACGCGCATGCCGATCGCTCGTTCGCCATTTTGATAGGTGACGCCTTGTGCATCATCCTCAGTCACGTTAATGGTCGCCACATCCCCGAGTTTCACAGGAGCCCCGTCACGCCACGCCAGAATAGTCTCAGAGAGCTGGTCGGCCGCATAACGCCCCTCGAATCGCAAGGTGAAATCTCGCCGCCCGACTTCAACTTTTCCTCCACTGACATCATTAGAGCGATTAATGTTTTGGGCAATCGTCTCGATTGAAATCCCCAGCTGAGCGGCAATAAAAGGGTCGAACTCAATACTCACTACCCGCTCGCCCGAGTTTCGATTGACATCAACACTGCCAACACCTTGAATATTTTCGAATTCGGGAGCGACGTTTTTCTCGACAAAATCATGCAATTCATTGATTGGGATAATCGAGTCTTTTGCATGCTGTATAAAGATAAAGATCAACGATTCAGCCGAGCCACCTCCGCCATTTCGGCGAATTTGTGGACGATCTGCATCGGCCGGCAAACCCCGCACCCGCTGCATTCGACTAGACACTTCGGTAAAAGTACGATCCATGTCGGTGCCAAGAGCGAATTCCATATTAACCCAAGCGTTTGCATTATTAGAGAACGACTGCAATTTGGTCATGCCGTCAATCCCACGCAACTCACGTTCAATCGGCTCCACGATTTCGCTTTCGATTTCTCGCGGGCTAGCGGCCCTCCAAGAAACCTGTACCGCCATCACTGGTCGAGCGATGCTTGGCAATAATTGAATCGGAAGCTTCTGAATTGACACCAAGCCCAATAAGATCAACAAAAAAATCATTGCCGTTGTTATCGCCGGGTTTCTGATGAAGAACCGTGTTGCTTTCAAAATAATTTCCTTCCCTATAGCTTGATGATCTTTACTCATCGGCAAGCCGTAAATGAACGTGTCTAATGGTGTTAAGATGCCAAATGTGAAGAAATGGTTTCAAAGATTTTTAAAACTGACAAGAATTTAGTCAAACACGCAGATTATAATCGACATCTCGAGCTACTAAATCAAATGGTCGCTCGCCTGTGATAGAACGGGAAATACACTAAGTGTTAACGCTAGGGTTTATTGCGAACTAGCACCGTGTAGCCACTAAATATGGCTAAAAGCGCATACCCGAATAGAATAATGTGCATATAAGCCTTGTACACATTAAGCACCCACGAGCGAATCGAGAGGGTCTCGATATCACCACCCAAAAGCAGTGCCAATACTCCCTTTGCGGCTGGCATTAGAACTGGGATTTTCTCCCAATTCGTGTATCTAACATCTTCATAGGCGTAAAAAGATGGGTAGCCTTCAGGG
>JAFMHC010000023.1:25942-33963 GCA_017854775.1 Gammaproteobacteria bacterium
TTCAGGGGTTTGGCTCTTATAGTCGCCCCAGTTTCGACCAATCTCATCAATACTAGCTAAGCGACCGTCAGGTCGAAAAAAAGCGAGGTTATACAGGGCATCCAGACTTACAAACCGACCGTCAACGTTTGCCTCTATCAAAATATGACAGCCCCACTGAGTACCACATTTCATCTGCGCCAAACGCACGTCTAAGCCCGCTCTCTGCAATAGACGTGCCAGAACGTGAGAATAACTACCGCAATCTCCATGCGCATCGATGAGCTGAATGTCAGATGACCGAAGAAACTTATCTCTGACATTATTGAATTCACCTCCGGCAAACAACTTTTGACGAGGCTTGAGTAAATAGTGAGTGTCACTGAGCAGTTTCAACACAATATCTTGTTGCGACATCTCTGGTTGGGTAAATTCCTGTAACAGTCGATCGTATAGTTGATCTTCATAATTTGACATCAAAAACATAATAAACGCAGCCGTCAGCAGCACTCCATGTGCGAAAGCTAAGGCGGGTACTACAAATTGAGATTTGATTAGTGAGTTAACCATCGCGTCTATTTATATTTAAATTACTATTCAGCAGCGGCCGCTATAGAATCTTTTTCAGCTTGGTCAGTGAAATAGTGGTAGATAAATTGACGCGCTACATAGGCACTGCGCACATACCATTTCTCCTTGTTGATAATCAACGAGGCATAGGCGACTTTACGCCCGTTCTTCTCAGCATAACCGACAAACCAATCGTGACGCCCTTTTGGTGAATAGCCAGTTAAAGATCCGGTTTTGCCACCTATCTCCATATTGCGATAGACCTTGTAGCGATTGAGCCCCTGAAACGACTTTCTAGCCGAACCAATCCGGGTGGTTTCGGTCATCAAACTGCGCAGCGCCTTAGCCGATTCTTGACTAATTACTAGCTCCGGCTTTGTCTCTTCCAGAGCTTTATATATTTCATTTCCAGAAACATCTCTAATCGACTGCACCATATAGGGAGTTACCATCTTGCCATCGTTGGCGACTATTGCGGCCATTTGAGCGGCATGAATCGGGCTCAGCGTTATGTCTTTGGTGTAACCCGAGGCGGCTTCGGCAATCTGCCATTGATTTGACAAATCCAGACCGACCGTACTCATTGGCAAATTGAAATCGGTATCCATTGACTGTCCAAAACCGAAACGAGTTGCATAGCGGCTCAAGTTCTCAGCACCCAATTGATATATTCCGAGTCGACCAAACACAGTATTAATCGACTTAGCGAACGACTCTTTCAGGGTTGGGTTTCGTGTCCACTTGTTAGTCTTGTGGCGCAGCACTTGGCTTTTATACAAGGTGGTCGACTTACCATTGAACGGAAGCACCGTGCTCGGTGACACTTTGCCTAGATCCAGCCCTGCAGCGGCCGTTACCATCTTAAACACCGAGGCGGCTGGGTAGTCAGAGCGCATTACCAAGTTGTCGAATTGCTCATCAGACTTAATAAAGCTAGTGATATTCAGAATCGCGCCAGTCTCAACATCCAGCGCAACAAAACAGGCATAGTCGGGCTGGTACTTCAAATATACGTCTGCCATATCTTGATGAACGCTTTCATCAAAGGTGTATTCTACAAGTCCTTGAGTTTGCTGACCCTCAAGATCTTTAAAAGTGAGTGTATTAGGAAAACGATTTTGCTTTGCGTGAGAAGTAATTACATCAGCGACCGATTGCTTGGATAACTGATTTAGCGGCTGCTTTCCAACTTGACCGCTGGCGACTGTAGGCAAGGTTGCCCATAGCAAGACCATCGAAAGAAACACAAAGTATTCGAACAATGGGCTTAGTACCAAGCCTATTGGCTTAGTATTGAATGAAATTTTCATCGATAAGATTTTCCTTAACTGGTAGGTAAAAATTGCCCAAGCTCAGACAAGGCTTGTTGATAAACACTACGTTTAAACTCAACAATATTATTAATCGCATGATGCGTATCAACCCAGCGCCAACTATCAAATTCCGGCGTTTCAGGGCCAGCCTTTAAATCGACAACCGAATCATCTTCAGTCAGTTCTAACAAAAACCAAACCTGTTTTTGACCTTTGAAATTAACGCGTTGACGGCCGGGGCCTTGAGCACTCCGGCGCTGGTTGCGCAGTAAACGTTGCGGCAAATCATAGTGTAACCACTTCTTAGTATGAGCCACCAATCGCACTTGGCACTGAATTAAACCAGTCTCTTCGTGTAGCTCACGGTACATTGCGTCAACTAACGACTCATTGCGACTCACCCCTCCTTGAGGGAATTGCCAGCCATCCTTGTTGATGCGTCGCGCCCAAAACACCTGCCCCAAATGGTTGCAGATAATGATGCCAACGTTCGGTCTATAACCGTCATTTGCAAATATGGGTTCAAAGTTTTGCATACTAAAATTGAGTGCCTGTATTTTAAGTTTATCTTATGCGAAAAAGCTCGTAGGGAGCAAAATTCATAAGCGTTAAAACATCGTAGCTCTTTACGACCGGTTTTGCATGGCACTTAACCTTCAAAAGCCTAAAATTACCGCAATGCCTAAACACCGTAACGTAAAGCTATTATAATCAAACCATCAGGCTTTGTGCATTAACTAATTAACATTGGAGTTAACCGTGGCGTTAGCACTATTTGACCTCGACAATACACTTTTAAATGGCGACAGCGACCATAGCTGGGGAATATACCTAGCTGAGATTGGCGCTGTAGACGCTGAACTGCAAAGATCCAAACAAGATTTTTTTTATCAGCAGTACCTAGCAGGCGAGCTTGATATCTATCAGTTCTGCGAATTCCAGTTCTCAGTTCTGACACAACACCCGTTAGAACAGTTGCACTCATGGCGAGCCGATTTTTTAGACGCCGTAATCGAACCAATGATCGTCAACGGCAAGGCTCACTTACTAAAGAAGCATCGTGACGCTGGTGACGATATCTTAATTATCACCGCAACTAACGATTTTGTAACCGCGCCAATAGCTGAGCGACTAGGAGTGACCACACTACTTGCCACGCAAGCCGAATTTATTGATGGTGCTTACACTGGTAAGATAGCCGGCACACCATGCTATCAAGCGGGCAAAGTAACCCGGCTCAACGCTTGGCTAGAAGAGCATGACAAGAAATTTGAGGACAGCTACTTTTACAGCGACTCGATCAATGACTTACCTTTGCTCGAATTGGTCGACACCCCAATCGCAGTAACACCAGACGATAAACTTCGCGCTCACGCTAATCAATTAAACTGGCAGGTGATTGACTAAGCCCACGCTTTCAAATTTACTAATCGACTCTTAACTCGAGATTTACTCGGGACAAACGCGAGACAAAAAAATGACAATTAAAATCGGCGACCTTATTCCAGATCTTACCGTGGCAACTACCCAAAACGAGGCTATGCAACTTCGCCAGTTAATGGGAAAAAATTTGGTGCTTTATTTTTATCCGAAAGACAACACACCCGGATGCACTACCGAAGGCCAAAACTTCCGCGACGCATATACGGCCTTCCAAGCGGCCAACACGGAGATCTTAGGCGTCTCACGCGAGAGCATTCGCACGCATCAAAATTTCATCAACAAGCAGGAATTCCCTTTTGATCTTATTTCAGATCCTGATGAGGTTTTATGCAAGGCGATGGACGTAATGAAAGAAAAAAATATGTACGGCAAAACCTATATTGGTATCGAGCGAAGCACCTTCGTATTCGATACCGAAGGTAAACTTGTACACGAGGTGCGCAAGGTAAAGGTTAAGGGGCACGTTGACCAAATTCTTGAATTTGTTGAAGCGCTGTAATGCATTGAGCGAGACCCCGCCTGCCTGATACCTTCGTTACCAACGAGCCGAAGGGTTAGCTGCCCAATGACGGTATCTCATTTAATAGAACAACTAAATAAAAAGAGCCGCATAACGCGGCTCTTTTTCAAATCAACATTCTGGGTCGCTAAAAACCCTTCAACTTCAGCGCCAAGTCGGTTGCACTTGATGCATTGGTTAAGGCAGTCTCGTCAGAGATAACTTCTCCTTTAACCAGTTGTTCTAGATGCTGATCAAAGTGCAGCATACCGTCAACTTTGTCTCCGCCTTTAATTAAATCTTTGATTTCTTTAATCCGTTGCGGCGCTTCAATAAGTTCACGTGCAAGCGGTGTAACGCTAAGCACTTCGCAGGCAACGGTTCGGCCGCCGCCTTCTTTTTTCGGCAAGAGTCTTTGGGTCACAATGGCTCGCAAATTATGAGCCAGCTTAGACCGAATAGTTGATTGCTCCTCGCCTGAAAAACTAGACACCATACGTGTGATCGCATCGGCTGAATTTGGAGCATGAAGAGTGCTGAATACTAAATGGCCTGTTTCAGCCGCGGTTAGTGCAATTTCGATAGTCTCTGGATCACGCATTTCGCCCATCAGAATTACATCTGGGTCTTCTCTAAGTGCCGCTTTCATTGCCAATGCAAAGTCCGGCACGTCGATACCGACTTGACGCTGAGAAATCACACAGCGCTCTTCGGTAAAAATATACTCAACCGGATCTTCGATTGTTAAAATATGCTGATAACGATCTCTGTTAATCTCATTGATTAACGATGCCATTGAGGTAGATTTACCCGAACCTGTGGCTCCTGAAAAAATCACCAAACCCTGACGCATCTTGGCGATAGTTCTCACTTGCTGCGGCAAACCTAACTCGTCGGGGGTAGGAATATGATTTTCAATTACCCTCATCACCACCGCCAACTGACCCATCTGGCGGAACATATTGACCCGCACACGATTAGCCGAGTTATCACTTAGCGATAAATCGACTTGATTCTCTTCTTGAAACCTATTCAAATAATACTTAGACATTAGCGGAAAAATCAAACGTTCGATCATTTCGTCGCTCATCTGAGGCGAGCCTTTCACTTGGCGAATGCGGCCATCTAGACGCATCATAATTTGATGACCTGCCCGAATGTGAATATCAGAGGCCTTAAATTGGCAAGCTGAGCCGACAATACTTGTTAGGAATTCCAGCGCTTCTTTGACTTGTGGGGTATCGGGGAGTTGCTGGACGATGCTGGGTTTAGACTTGGCCATGGTGTAATTTATCAGGTTAGGTAATTGGTAAGCGAATGTTCTGGGGCAAGAACGTATAAAATAAAGTAAAAAGGTACAAAATATCTAAGAGAGACCTCATGTAGTCATAAATCTTAATTATTGAATTAAGCCATATTAGATTTATTAACTAGGGCGTTAAAACGTTCTTTTGCCAAACCATTGTCTAGGCACGCTTGCACTTTCTTAACAGCTTCATGCAGACTTAAGCCTGACTCATGATCGGTCAAAATCTGCGCCGTCGCAAGACAAAGACTATCACGTGCAATCGATTTTACACCACTTAAGACGCCCAAGCCGGTTTCTAAGCATTGCTCAATACCGAAACTGGCAGAATCACCCCCGCTAAGATCCGCCGACATTGCGGCTGATGGGGAATTGAATATGGTCTGCGATTCTAATAATTGTTTTTCAGCATCAATGTCACTTGGTAGCTCACCGTCAAAGAAGAATTTTCGCAAAGGCTTATTCAACGCTGGCGCCAGGCCACCTTCGACACCTTTCAACAATAACACGCTTTTATAGCCGGCTTGTTTCGCCACTGTCGCGTAGATAGCTGGGTAAGCTTTATGCACATAACCGAGTACCAGATGTGTGTTTCGCTTAGCGCGAATAGGCACCAACAGACGCTCTAAGGTAGTTAGTGCGGTTCTCTTCACGATTCGATCTCGCAGATCTTGTAGCGCGAATAACGACGGCGCGTAGCAACTTTGATCAACATAACCCCAGCCAATACCAGCAACATTGTCAGCGACATTTTGAGCATTCAACTGAGTCTCTATTCCGGCGGCTTTGTACACTTTGTGTGCGGTGACTCCATGCTTCGGCCCAACGGTTTCGACTCCATGAATAATAGCATTGTGACCACATGCAGAGAGAACAGCTGGCATAAATGGGGTGATGCTAATATTTCGAACATATCCGTCAAACGGGTCGGCGAGCACCAGCAGATCGTCCACATCAGCCGTTGCAGACTGAACTGAGCTAGTTAACGCATCATAAAGACCTAAAAACTCGTCTATCGATTCGCGCTTCATTCTCAGTGCAATCAGAAATACCGCTGTCTGTATCTCGTCAATATCACCATTGAGTATTCCCCGCATTGTCAATGCCGCTCGTTCGCGAGAGATATCACGCCCACGATCGGGCCCTACCGCTATGTCTTTAATAGCCTCACGCATTGCCGCTTGGCTATCGTCTGCGAGGCTGGACTGGTCTAATTTAATATTCATGACAAGGATAATGCCACATACGCTGCAAGCTGCGGTAAAATACCCGAATGCAAAATTACCCTATTTTCGTCGACCTCAAAGATCAACCGTGCTTAATGGTCGGTGGTGGCCCAGTTGCACTAAGAAAAATACGTCTGATGATTTCTGCAGGCGCAAAAATCACCGTAGTCGCACCGGAGATTTGTAGTGATCTCAAGGCTGAATTTGGCCACCAGATACAACATTTGGCGCGACGTTTTGAAGACAGCGATATTATTGGGTATCGCTTAATCACCGCAGCTACCAGCGAGCCGGAGGTAAACAAACATGTATCGGCTCTGGCTCAAGCTATCAATATCCCGGTTAACGTGGTGGACCAACCTACCCTATGCAGCTTCATTACTCCGTCGATCGTCGATCGATCGCCAGTCTTGATTGCCATCTCTACCGGCGGTGATGCCCCTGTATTGGCGCGGATGTTGCGCGCCAAACTAGAAGCATTTATTCCCGCCAGTTATGGCCGACTCGCCGCTACCATGGGCCGCTATAGAGATGCCCTTAAACGAGCATTGCCAGAAGAGCGCGATCGTCGCATGTTTTGGGAAAAGGTAGTCCAAGGCCCAATTTCTGAACTGTTTTTTTCTGGTCGTAATGATGACGCTGAAAAACAACTTGAAAAGCTTATTGAATCTAGCTCAACAACCGATAACAGTACTGGGGAAGTATGGCTGGTAGGTGCCGGCCCTGGCGACCCTGACCTACTTACCTTTCGAGCGCTAAGGCTTATGCAACAAGCAGACGTAGTACTTTATGACCGCTTAGTAAGCCCAGAAATTCTTAACTTATGCCGGCGCGATGCCGACCGTATATACGTCGGCAAACGCCGTGCCGAGCACGCTGTTCCTCAAGGAGAGATAAATCAATTGTTGGTAGATCTTGCCAAACAAGGCAAGAGCGTAGTCAGGCTTAAGGGCGGTGATCCATTCATATTTGGTCGCGGCGGAGAAGAGATTGAGCTATTAGCCCAATCCGACGTGCCGTTTCAAATCGTGCCTGGAATCACAGCAGCTAGCGGCTGTGCCACCTATGCCGGTATACCATTGACACACAGAGATCACGCTCAATCCTGCGTCTTTGTTACAGGTCACCTAAAAAATGGTACCGTGGAACTAAATTGGCCGATGCTAGCAAACCCAAACCAAACTGTGGTTATCTATATGGGCTTGGTTGGCTTGCCTTACATATGTGAAAAACTCGTCGAGCATGGTGTCAGCAAGCACATGCCAATAGCATTGATTGAGCAGGGAACGACAAATAATCAGCGCGTCTATACTGGTACGTTAGATACTATGCCCTCAATTATTAAAAACCAAGAGGTCAAAGCACCGACCCTGATCATAATTGGCTCGGTCGTCTCTTTACATCATGCTCTATCTTGGTTTAACCCCCAAACGGAGCCTGTATAGTCATATTCGGACTCAATAGAGAGTTGAATTATGAATTGGCAGAAATTCACAATACTGATTGTCTGACGAATAAAATTAAGCAACTGAAACAATAGTATTAGTAGCCGACTTTCTAAATCATTTGTTTAAAAATCTGAGTAGAGATATAGAGCTAGATAAAACATAGTTACAACTAATTACTCAATAGAAAGCAGTTCAATACGATGCAAGCTTATCGACATCTGCTTAAAGGTCTCTGGT